>CAZHDF010000078.1:0-16025 GCA_964531525.1 uncultured Alphaproteobacteria bacterium
AGCTCGACGCCATGGACTTCCTCAAGCTGGTGCGCGCCAAGGCGAAGCTCCTCGAAATCGACGACAAGCTCTTGTCGCGGCCGCTCAACGTCGGCTTCTCGGGCGGCGAGAAGAAACGCAACGAGATCCTCCAGATGATCATGCTGGAGCCCCGGCTCGCGGTTCTCGACGAGACCGATTCGGGGCTCGACGTCGACGCGCTCCGGATCGTCTCTCAAGGAGTGAACGCGCTGCGCGCCCCCGACCGCGCGGTGGTGCTGATCACCCATTACCAGCGGCTTCTCGACCATATCGTGCCCGACGCGGTGCATGTGCTCGCCAAGGGACGGATCGTGCGCTCGGGCGACAAGGAGCTCGCCCGCGAGGTCGAGGACCAGGGCTACGCCCGCTTCGCCCAGGCGGACGCGGCGGCGTGACCGGGCGCGGCGACATGACGGCCGACGGCCGGGGCTATTCGGCGGGCGATTACGCGCGCCAGCTCGACGCGCTGGGCGCGGCGCTGCCGGGCGCCGGGCTCGACTGGCTCGCGCACTTGCGCCGCCGCGCCGGCGCGCGCGTCGCCGCCGAGGGGCTCCCCAGCCGGCGGATCGAGGAATGGCGCTACACCGACCTCGCGCCGCTCGCCCGCGCCGCCTATGCGCCCGCGCCCAAGGACGAGGACGAGGACGGGATCGACGCCCAAACGATCGCGGCGCTCGCGCTCGCGACCGAGCCCGCCTGTCACCGCCTGGTCTTCGTCGACGGCCGGCTCAGGCCCGCGCTTTCGGACCTGGCGTCCCTGCCCAAGGGCGCGGAGATCGCGAGCCTCGCCGAGATGCTCGAAACCCGCCCCGAGCGGCTCGACCCTCTTCTCGCGTCCGACCGTGCCGTCGAAGGCGCCGTCCCGGTCGCGCTCAACGCCGCGCTGATGACCGACGGCGCGGTGCTCATGCTCGACGACGGCGCGGTTCTCGACCGGCCGTTGCACCTGATTTTTCTCGCCTCGGGCCGGGCGGCGCCGGTGGCGAGCCATCTGCGCAACCTGATCATCGCCGGACGCGAGGCGCGCGCGACGGTGATCGAGACCTACGCCGCGCCCCGGGGCGGCGATTACTGGACCAACGCGGTGACCGACGTTTCGCTCGACGCGGGCGCGACGGTCCGCCACGTCCGCCTTCAGGGCGAGGGGGACGAGGCCATCCACCTCGCCGCGACGCGCGTCTCGCTCGCCCACGACAGCGCCTACCACACTTTCTCGCTGGTCACGGGCGGGCGGCTTTCGCGCAACGAGATCGCGGTGCGGATCGCCGGCGAGAACGCCGAGAGCCGGCTTTCGGGCATCGCGCTGGGGCGCGCGCGCCAGCACATGGACACGACCATCACCGTCGATCATCTCGCCGCCGCCGGGCGCAGCGCGCAGCATTTCCGAAGCGTGCTGACCGACGCCGCCCACGGCGTGTTCCAAGGCCGCATCACCGTCCACCAGGACGCCCAGCAAACCGACGCGCATCAGCTCAACAAGAACCTCCTCCTGTCGGACGACGCGGCGGTCGACGCCAAGCCCGAGCTCGAGATCAACGCCGACGACGTGAAATGCAGCCACGGCGCGACCGTCGGGGCGATCGACGCGGACGCCCTGTTCTATCTGCGCGCGCGCGGGATCGACGAGAGCCTCGCGCGGCGCTTCCTGATCGAATCCTTCGTCGCCGAGGTCGTCGAGACCCTGGACGACGCGGACATCGCCGCCCATGTCGGCCGAGCGGTGGCGGCATGGCTGGGCGCGCCGGAAGCCGGGCGGGCGCGAACGTGAACCGAGAACGCGAAAAAGAGTACGGAAACGCGATGCTGGAGCTTGTCGAAGAAACCCGCACGAAGGACGCCACGCCCGCGTTCGACGCGGCGCGGGCGCGGGCCGATTTCCCGATCCTCGCCGAGAAGATCTACGGCAAGCCGCTGGTCTTTCTCGACAGCGCGGCGAGCGCGCAGAAGCCGCGCGCGGTGATCGATGCGGTTCGCCGTTGCTACGAGCACGAATACGCCAACATCCACCGCGGCGTCTACCGCCTGAGCGAGCGCGCGACCGCCGGGTTCGAGGCCGCGCGCGAGAAGGTCCGCGCGTACCTCGGCGCGCGCGCGGCGCGCGAGATCGTCTTCCTGCGCGGCGGGACCGAGGCGATCAATCTGGTCGCCCAGACCTGGGGCCGCGCCAACCTCGGCCCCGGCGACGAGATTCTGCTCTCCCACATGGAGCATCATTCGAACATCGTGCCCTGGCAGATGGTTCGCGAGGCGACCGGGGCGAGTATCACGGTCGCGCCCATCGGCGACGACGGCGCGCTGCTCATGGACGCGTTCGAAAAGCGACTCACCCCGCGCGTCAAGCTGGTGGCGATCACCCATGTCTCGAACGCGCTCGGCACCGTGGTGCCGGTCAAGGAGGTCGTCCGCCTGGCGCACGCCGCCGGCGCGCGGGTGCTGATCGACGGCTGTCAGGCGGTGCCCCATCTGGCGATCGACGTGGTCGATCTGGATTGCGACTTCTACGTCTTTTCGGGTCACAAGCTCTATGGGCCGTCGGGGATCGGCGCGCTCTACGCCAAGGCCGAGCTGCTCGAGGCCATGCCGCCCTATCAGGGCGGCGGCGAGATGATCCGCACGGTCACCTTCGAGAAGACCGAGTACAACGAGATCCCCCACAAGTTCGAGGCCGGCACCCCCAACATCGCCGGCGCCATCGGGCTCGGCGCGGCGATCGATTACGTCAGCGCCATCGGGCTCGACCGGATCGCGGCGCACGAGCACGCGTTGCTCGACTACGCGACCGCGCGGCTGCGCGAGCTCAACCGCCTGCGCATCTTCGGCACCGCGCCGGAGAAGGCGGGCGTCCTGTCGTTCACGATCGAGGGCGCGCATCCCCACGACGTCGGCACCATCCTCGACCGTTCGGGCATCGCCGTGCGCGCCGGGCACCACTGCGCCCAGCCGGTGATGGACCGCTTCGGCGTGACCGCGACGGTGCGCGCCTCCTTCGGGCTCTACAACACCGTCGAGGACGTCGATGCGCTGGTCGCCGGGCTCGGGGAAGTCATGGAGATTTTCGGCTGATGGACGACATGCTGCGCGACCTCTATCAGGAGGTCATCCTCGACCACTCGAAGCATCCGCGGAACTACGGCCGGACCGAGCCCCATAGCTGCTCGGCGCGCGGCAACAACCCGCTCTGCGGCGACCGGCTCACGCTCTACATCACGGTCGAGGACGGAATCGTCAAGGACGCGACCTTCGAGGGCAACGGCTGCGCGATCTCGATGGCCTCGGCCTCGCTGATGACCGAGGCGATCAAGGGCCGCACGGCGGAGGAGGCGCGCAAGCTGTTCGAGCGCTTCCATCAACTCGTCACCACCGAGGACGGGGACGCCGCCGACGAAGCCCTCGACAAACTCACCGTGTTCGCCGGCGTGCGCGAATTCCCCGTGCGGGTGAAATGCGCGACGCTCGCCTGGCATACGATGGCCGCGGCGCTCGACGGCGACAGCGAAGTCTCGACCGAGGATTGATTGCTCCCATGTCCGACAACGCCACACCCGACGACGCCTCGACCGCGCGCTCCGCGAGCGGAAACGATGCCCTGCGCGAATCGGTGATCGCGGCGATCTCCTCGGTCTACGACCCGGAGATCCCGGTCAATATCTACGAGCTCGGTCTGATCTACCGCATCGACATCGACGAGAACGGCGACGTCGCGATCGAGATGACCGTCACCGCCCCCGCCTGCCCGGTCGCCGATATCCTGCCGCTCGAGGTGCAGGAGCGCGTCCACGCCGTCCCCGGCGTGCGCGAGGTGAATGTCGATCTCGTCTGGGACCCGCCCTGGACCCCCGACCTGATGTCGGAAGCCGCCCGCCTCGAACTCGGGATGTTCTGAGCGCGCCGGAAAGGTTCGGTTTTCGCCAAAAGCTTGAATATAGATCTCCATATTCAAGTTTTTTGTGCTATCCTTGAATATGAAGAATCGTATTCAAGGTTTCCGCATGCGAAAAGACGAGCTGATAGAGCCTTTAAGGCAGCCCTATACCCCGGAACGCGGCTTTGGAACGGCGCGCGCGACCAAGGACGGATATCGGCATATCTGGTTCGTGGTGCCGCCCGCGCCGCCCGAGGAAATTCCGGCGGGCATTCCGGCGGGGACGCTCAGCCGCGCGAACACGATTCTGCAAAGCCGTTTGGACCCCGCGGAAGCTTCCGAGCTCGATCGGCTGGCGGCCTATCTGTTCGCCCGGCGCGAGGCGGTAACGTCGTCGCGCATGGAGGGCACCTGGTCCACCATCGATAACGTGCTGACCCCCGGCGAGTTCTACGATCGGGACGAAGGTAAGTCCGAGCGTCTTTCCGTCCGGGGCTATGCCGCCGCCCTCGAATACGGCTTTGCGCAAATCCAACAGTGCGGCGTGAACGCCCTGACCACGGAGCTCGTATGCCATCTGCACGATCTGGTGATGAGCAGAAATCCGGATTTTCACGGGATTGCCGGGCGGGTGCGCGCGCCGGGCCAGCCGGGCGACGTCGTACAGATCGCCGGCGGCGGCAGGAAAGAGGATGCGATCTATAACCCCGCCCCCCCCGAACATGCCGCGCGCTGTCTCGAGGATGTCATGGGTTGGATGCGAAACGAAACGCTCATCGAACTGGGCAATGCCGGGATGGGAATGAGCTTGCCCGTCCGCATGGCGGTCGGCCATGCCCACTTCGAGGCGGTGCATCCTTTTAGCAACGGGAACGGACGGATCGGGCGTATCCTGTGGCCCCTGCAAATGGCGGCCGCGGGCCATCTGCCGCTTTATCTCTCCGGCTACGTCGAACAAAACAAGCATGAATACGGGCTGGCCTTGCAGGAGGCGCAAAAGCGACTCTCCTATGGCCGCATCGTCGAATTCGTGGCGAACGCCATTATCGGCTCCCACGAAGAGGAAAGGGCGAGCAAGGCCGCGATCCGGAGCCTTCCGGTCCTATGGCAAGAACGAGGCGGGTTTCGCAAGAATTCAGCGGCGGCGCGCGCGCTGGCGGTGTTGATCAGGATGCCTATCATCACCGCCGGGATTCTATCCGACGAACTGGGCGTTTCCTTTCAAGCGGCCTCGAACGCCTTGAACATGCTTCAAAAAAAGCATGTCGTTCGCGAGCGGACCGGCCATGGCCGTAACCGGGTCTTCGCCGCCGAGGAAGTCATCGCCATTCTCGCGCGGCCCTTCGGTGAAGAGCCGGACATCGCTTTGGAAAGCGCGCGCCGCGTACTCGGCGTTTAAGCGCGCCGCCTACGCCGGCCCGGGGGCGTTGCCGAGACCGAACAGCGGGCGCAGGCGGACGCCGAGCCAGGTTCCCGCGAGCGCGCAGACGATCCACAGCCAGGCGTGCAGGCTGGTCGAGGCGACGCCCGAGAAGAAGGCGCCGATATTGCAGCCGTAGGCGAGCCGCGCGCCGTAGCCCATCAGAAGGCCACCGATCACGGCGGCGACCAACGAACGGAGCGGAATTCGGAACCCGGGCGCGAATTTCCCGGCTAGGCCCGCGGCGGCAAAGGCCCCCAGGATGATGCCGATATCCATGATCGACGTGGTGTCGTCGAGGATGCCGCGCCCCAGCGCGCGGCCCGGAAAGCCGCCCGACCAGAAGGCGCTGGTCGCCGGGTCCCAGCCCAGCAGCACCGCCGCCTTCGCGCCCCAAAGCGTGAACGCCCAGGTGATCGTCCAGGGATGGCCGGCGATCGCCAGCGTCGCGACGTTGAGCAATGCCAGCATCGCCGCCCCGAACAAAAGCGGCCAACCACCGCCGAGAAGCTGGCGCGCGGTCGGCAGCACCGGGCGCAGCGATCGTTGCGGCGCCGACCCCGCCCAGCGGCGCAGCCCGAGCCAGATCGCCGCGAGCAGGCCGAGCTGAAGCGCGATCGCGAGCGGCCAGCCGAACTCGACCCCGAGCGAAACGGCGCGCCAGCGCGGCGCCAGCGCCCAAAAGCCGAGGTCGAGGCTGCCCCAGAACGCCCCCGCGATGAAGGCGAGCAGCGTGACGACCATGCGCGCGCTGCCGCCGCCGACCGTGAACAGGGTGCCCGAGCCGCAGCCGCCGCCCAACTGCATGCCGAGGCCGAAAAGGAAACTCCCGACCGCGACCTGCACGCCGACCGGCGCGACCGCGCCGACCACGCCGCGCCCCAGAATCTGCCCGTCGGCAAGGATCGGCGCGAACAACAGCATCGCGAGCGCAAGCATCACGATCTGCGCGGCGACGCCCGAGACGTCGCGATGCATGATCGCGTTGCGGTAGGCCGAGGTGAAGCCGAAGGCCGCGTGATAGAGCGTGACGCCCAGCAATCCGCCGATGGCGAACAGCGCCCCCTGGGTCCAGCGGTCGACCCCGAGAACGAGCGCGCCCGCCGCGATGACGCCGAGACCGAGACCGGCGACCAGGCGCTGGGCGCGCGGGCGCGACGGCGCGGCGAGAACCTCGGCGCGCGCGCTCATGTCGCGCCCCAACGGCGCGCGGGCGACGCGGCGAGGCGGTCCCCGGTCGGTCGATAACGGCTCACGGACGGCGTCTCCTTCTCTTCCCGGGCTTTCCCCGGGTCTCCCCAGGCTCATCCTCGGCTTCGGTCAAGGATATATCTGGTTCGGGACCGCCCCGGGTCCACCCGTCTCGACCTCAAGGTTTTCGAAAAACCGCCGAGAGATTGTTGGCCGGCATCTCGACCACCTCGGCCAGCGCGAGACCCGCCGTCTCGGCGAGCGCCGCCACCGCGTCGAGATCGCGCAGACCTGACGCCGGGTCGCGCGCCCGCAGCATCGCGTCGAACGCGGCGTTCGAGGGCGCGGTATGGATGCCGCCGCGCTTGAACGGCCCATAGAGATAAAGCACCCCGCCGCGCGACAGATGGCGGCCCGCGCCGGCGACCAATCCCTCGGCCGCGGCCCAGGGCGCGATATGGATCATGTTGACGTTGACGATCGCGACGAGGCGACGGGTCTCGTCGGGGCCGAGGCCCCAGTCGGCGTCGGTCGCGTCGATGACGCGCGGCGCGAGCAGGTTGGTGGGGCCGGCGGGCGGGACCGCCGCGCGCGCCCAGGCGGCCAAGCTCGGCCCCAGCTCCGGCGCCGGGTCGCTCGTCAGCCAGTCCAGATGGGGCAGGTTGCGAGCCATGAACACCGCGTGCTGGCCGGTGCCGCCCGCGATCTCGAGAACCAGCGGACGAAGGCCCTCGCGCCCCGCCCCGGACGGCGGCAGGACGCGGGCGAGCACGTCGAGGATCGCGCCCGCGTTGCGCCGCGCGCTGGGGGCGTCGCGCCGACCGTCGATTTCGGCGCGCCAGTCGAATTTGGGCTCATCCACGCCCTGCCCTAACCCTTGCCTCGCCCCTTGCCGGAGCTGCCTTATCGCCGTCCAGTCTAGCGCAAGATTCACTTGAAATGAATCGAGGCCGGAGGGATGACGCGCGAGAGACGGAAAAAGGGCCTCCCCGCCTTCGCGGGGAGGCCCGGGCGCGGTGCGCGGGGTGCCTAGTGCCCGATGCGCAGATTGCTGAGCTGCTGGGCGATGGCGCGGAAGTTGGCCTCGAGCTCGGCGTTCGAGGGCGAGTCGAAGTACTTCGACGGATCGGTCGCGCAACTCCGCATCACGTCGCGAGCCGTGCTCGACGAGACCTGGAAGGTGATCGTGTAGATCAGGATGTCGTTGTTCTTCATGTTCGTACAGACCTCGCCCAGCCGGCGGTTGAGTTCGGCCTCGGCCGCGCTTTTGCTGGTCGTTCCCAGACGGCCGTCATAGAGGCTGCCATAGGCCGAATAGGTACCCGTGTAATTGGAGATGAAGTTCTCGCCGTCGGTCATGATGATGGCGACCTTCTGATTGTCGGGGTCGTTGTAGGGCAAACCCTGGGTGAACGGCGGGTCCTCCGACAGAACGCGCCAACCCCAGACGGCGCCGAAGTTGATATGGGTGACGCCGCGCGCCTCCATCTCGTTGATTTTATTCGTAATATCCTGCTTCTGATTGGTCAGGGGCAGAAGCGAGACCGGGCAATGCATGTTGGGCCCCTGGATCTCGCCGCGGCTGCCGGAGATCGGCGGCCAGGGATTGATCCAGCTCGGCTGCCAAAGATAGGGGCGCCAGGCGCCGCCCACGCCGATCGAGGTGTCGAGCGTGTCGTTGGGGTAGTTGCGCGCCTCGACGCAGCCGCGCCAAACGTCCGGGCTGAAATCGGACGGGTTATAGCCCGTCAGCAGGCTGGTGTTCGACGCGCCGATGTTGACCGAGCCGGTGAACGGCACGATGCCCATCTTGAGAAGCGCGGGCGCCGTTTCGTTGCCGAACACGATATTGACGAGATCGGTCGCGGCGGTCTTGAGCGACTGGATCTTGGAGCCCGACATCGAGCCCGTGTTGTCGAGCACCATGACGATCTCGAGGCCCTTGGTCTCCTTGACGATCAGGGAGCTCGCCGCGACCTGGATGTTATCGACGCCGACCGCGCCCATCAGAAGCGTCGAGACGTCGGCGGTCACCGAAAGGCTGATCTGGTCGTTGGTGATCGTCATGGTCGGGGTCGCGGGGACGCCGTATTCGGACGCCGGATAATTGGCGTCGAAGTAGCGCTGCATGATCTGCTGAAGCTCGGCGGTCGTTCCCGACGACGAGCCGACCGCGAGGCCGGCGGCGTCGAGTGCATAGGACAACCGGGACTTGACCGCATAGGCGCGTCCGAGATCGACCGCGAGGCCGGCCCCGAGCGTTATCGGCACGAGCGAGAGGCCGAAGATCATGGCGATGCCGCCCCGGCGGTCGTGGACGAGCCGCGAGAGCATCCCCCGGGCGCGCGCGAACAGCGAGCGAGGCGCGCCCGAGCCCGTGTCGTCGCCGGCCGGCATCCGGGTCGCCCCGATGGACTGGGTGGTTCGGTTCAGTGTCATGGCTTCGGTCCGATCTCTCTGTCGTCGTTCCAAAAAACACGGGGCCAAAAACGCCGGGCCAAACGCGGGAGCGGCTTCGATCGCCGCCGGGCTTTTCGTCGTCCGGCGCCCGATCGCGCCCCGCGAAGACCCGTCACGGAAGCATCGCGATCACCGCCTGCCGGCGCGGGCGCAAATAGGCGGTATCCGAGATCGTGATATTCCCGATAAACCCGCCTCCGATCAGCGGCGTGTAGCGGTAGTTCATCGCCGCCACGATCACGCTGCCGCCCGGCTGGAGAAGCCCGGTGGGCACCGAGGTCGTCGGCGACGGCGCGCCGGTTCCCGACGTTCGCGACCAGTCGACGGACACGTTCCCGCCGGCATCCATGACGACGCTGTAGATGACCGTGCCCCCTTGCGTGGTGTCGAAGGGGCGAATGATCAGATCGACCGCCGTCATGATATCGGTGAGGTCGGCGGTGGTGACCTGTCGCGCTTGGGCGACCAGGTCGGAGGCCGTCTGCACGGCCGAGGTCACCTTGCGGTCGACGATGAAGGCGTTGCCCACCTCGACCGTGCCGACCAGCATGGTCAGCATCACCGGCAGAAGAAGCGCGAACTCCGACGCGGCAAGGCCGCGGATGTCGCGGGCAAGGCGCCGAAGCGCGCGCGCGCAACGTCCCATGGTCATGATCATGCTCATGGCGCGGGCCCCGAATACGGTTCGTTTCGGAAGGCGCCGGCGGCCTCGATCAGCTTGCGACTCGTCCCGCCGTCGCCGAGATACTGGCCGAGAAGCGGCGTCATGATGTTCCAGTTGTAGGCAACCCGAACCAGAACGATGTCGCCGGCGTTGCCCGGGCTGAACACGTTGCCCGAGGGCTGGCCGTTCTGGTCGTAGTAGGGTGTGAAGGCCACGCTCTGGAACTGGTTGAACGGACGCACGTCGATCACCATCCGCGAGTCGCACTGGACGGCGACCACGAGCTCGGCGCACAGGATGCCCCGGAATGCCGCGATGGGGTCGGCCGCGCCCTGGACATTGCCGGTCCGGATCTGGCGCGCCGCGTCGTTCACGGCGCCCTCGAGATGGGTCGAGACGAACATCAGCCCGCCGGTTTCGATAATGCCGAGCATCAACAGGAAGAACGGCGGCGCGACCAATGCGAACTGAAGCGCCGCCGAGCCCGCGCGCGCCAGGGCGAATCGCCGCGACGCGCGGCGCGTTCGCCGGGCGATATCGTGCAGGGCCATCTTCAACGATTTCGTCATCACACGCCTTTGCACCTGAGATCGTGCCGGCCTCGCCGGCACCGGGGCGCGATCGAAATCGACACCCCGAGCTAAACTACGGAAAAGTTCTTTCCAATCGATTTACAGTTCGATCAAAACAAATAAACTATTAATATAATTCTCTGATTATCTTTTTAATAGAATTAGACATTAATTACATGTATTTTTGTTTGAAAAAATTTCTATAAAAACCGATACTTAGTTCGATGATTTGCTTAACGTACGGACAGAGACGGTAACAAAGGTCGCGGCGTTTGGCTGTGCCGGCCGTCACACCCCGTCGCCGCGCGCTCGCCGCCGGCACCGATTCATTTCGAGTGAATCATGCGCTACCATGCGGCGGGACTGCACGGAGGTGCCTCGTCCATGCCGACGCTCTGTCGGGACTGTCTCGCCGAAGGGGAAACCGGAGCCTGGGACGCCTGCCCGTCCTGCGGCTCGACGCGGCTCGTCGCCCATGACGAGCTCGACGCGCTCGCGATCGCCCATGTCGATTGCGACGCCTTCTTCGCGAGCATCGAGAAGCGCGACGATCCCTCGCTCGCCGACCGGCCGGTGCTGGTGGGCGGGCGGCGGCGCGGCGTGGTGGCCGCCGCCTGCTATGTCGCGCGGCGCTACGGGGTCCATTCGGCCATGCCCATGTTCCAGGCGCTCCGGGCCTGTCCCGACGCGGTGGTCATCCCGCCCGACATGGCCAAGTACCGCGCCGCGAGCCGCGAGATTCGCGCCCTGTTCGACGCGGTCAGCCCCCGGGTCGAGGCGATCTCGATCGACGAGGCGTTTCTCGACCTCTCGGGCACCGAGCGGCTGCACCACCGCGCCCCGGCGCAGACGCTGGCCGCGCTCGCCGCGCGGATCGAGCGCGAGGTCGGGATCACCGTCTCGATCGGGCTCAGCTACAACAAGTTCCTGGCCAAGATCGCCTCGGACCGCGACAAGCCGCGCGGCTTCTCGGTCATCGGCCGGCGCGAGGCCCGCGCCTTCCTCTCGACCCGGCCGGTCGGCATCCTGCCGGGCGTGGGGCGCGCGCTGCGCGGACGCCTCGACGCCGACGGCATCGTGACCGTGGGCGATCTTCAGGACACGGACGAGGAAGTGCTGCGCGCCCGCTACGGGCGCATCGGCGAGCGGCTCGCGCGCTTCGCCCGGGGCGAGGACGACCGCGCGGTCGACCCGAACGCGCCCGCCAAGAGCCTGTCCGCCGAGACCACCTTCGACACCGATATCGGCGAGCTAGACCGGCTTTCGGCCATCGTCTGGCGGCTCAGCGAGAAGGTCGCGGCGCGGCTCAAGCGCGCGGGCCTCGCGGGCGAGACCGTCACGCTCAAGCTCCGGACCGCGCGCTTTCGCACCCTCACCCGCCGGCGCAAGCTCGCCGAGCCGACCCAACTCGCCGAGATCGTCTACCGCACCGCGCGCGCGTTGCTCGAAGGCGAGGCCGACGGGCGTCTGTTCCGCCTGATCGGCGTCGGGGTTTCCGATCTCGCCGCCGCGCGCGAGCCCGAGGCGCCCGACCTTTTCGACGCCGAGCCCGACCGCATCGCCCGGGTCGAGCAAGCAATCGACGCGGTGCGCGCGCGCTTCGGCGACGACGCCATCGGCAAGGGGCGTGGGCTTGCGCGCCCGACGCCGGCCGCCGCCGGCCGCCGATCGGAACAACGGAGATGACCGACCCCATGACGAATGCCCGAAACGACGCCCGGAACGATATCGCGGACGGCGCCCTGGTCGATGAAATCCTCGACTTCTGGTTCGGCGCGCCGGGCAGCCCCGAGCACGGCCGGCCGCGCCCGGTGTGGTTCCAGGCCGACCCCGATTTCGACGCCGCGATCCGCGAACGCTTCGCCGAGACCCAGGCGCGCGCGGCGGCGGGCGCGCTCGACCATCTCCAGGAAAGCGCCCGCGGCGGCCTCGCCCTGGTGCTCCTGCTCGATCAGTTCCCGCGCAACCTGTTCCGGCGCGACCCACGCGCCTATGCCTGTGACGCGAAGGCCCGCGCCGTGGCGGGACGGCTGCTCGATGCGGGTCTCGACCGCGAGCTCCCGCCGATCGAGCGCCGGTTCCTGTTCCTGCCCTTCGAGCATTCCGAGGATCTCGAGGACCAGAACCGCTCGGTTGCCCTGTTCCGCGCGCTCGCCGAGGAGACCGGCGATGACACCAGCATCTACTGGGCCGAGCGCCACCACGAGATCATCGCCCGCTTCGGCCGCTTCCCCCATCGCAACGCCGTCCTCGGCCGGGAAACGACCCCGGCCGAGGCGGAATTCCTGAAGGAGCCCAACTCGTCGTTTTAGGATTTTCGCGGCGGTATTATGCCGCCTTGATCGGCACGCGGCGGGCGGGCTTGCGGGCGCCGGGCTTGATCGGCACCGAGATGGTGAGCAGCCCGTTCGCGAACCGCGCCTGGGCCTTGCTCGGATCGGCGTCGGGCGGCAGCGGGAAGCTGCGGACGAAGTGGCCGGACATGCGCTCGCAGAGCTGATAATCGCGGCCGCTCTTCTCGCGGGTGACGTGCTTCTCGCCGCGCACGACGATCGCCTCGCCCCGCTGGAGAACCTCGATATCGTCGGGATCGACGCCCGGAAGCTCGACCTCGATGGCATAGCTCCGCTCGTCGTTGCCGACGTCGGCGCTCGGGGTCAGTCCGCCGACGGCGCGGCCCGACACCGAGACATGCTGTTTGCCGATCTTCTCCCACATCTCGTCGAGAAGGTCGCTGATGCGGGCCTTGATCGCCTCCAGCGTCGAAGTCTCGCCACCCCGCGCGGGTAGCGTCGAACGATCCGTATCGACCATGCTCTCCCTCCTCATCTTCCGCTCTTGACCATCCATCGAGGCGCGCCGCGCGCCTCCCGGGATCGTCCGGGAATATGGGGTCAGAGAGCGTCGAAATCGAGGGGGAGCTTCTCGCCCAACCACAATGCGTATTCGTCGTGGTCGGCCCGGTCGTCGCCGGTCAGCGGATGGATGAAGACCGAAAGCCCGGCGTGGTTGAGCATCAGCCAGGGGATCAGGCGCGCGGCCTCGTCGGGGGCGAAGGCGGCCTGGAACATGGCCGCCGAATGGGGTCCAACGGGCTGGTCGCGCCAGCGCCCGAGCTCGACCGCGAAGCGCGCGGCGAGCCCCTCGCGCACGGCGGCCGCCCTGTCGCGCGTCGCCTCGTCGTAATAGATATGGGCGTGGTAGCCCGTGATCGCCGCGATGTCGCGCGCCACGACGCTCAGGCCGCCCGCTCGACGCCCTTGCTCTCCATGAGCGCCGCGAGCTCGCCGGTCTCGTACATCTCGCGCACGATATCGCAGCCGCCGACGAACTCGCCCTTGACGTAGAGCTGGGGGATCGTCGGCCACTCGCTGAAGGTCTTGATCCCCTCGCGCAGCGAGGGGTCGGGCAGCACGTCGATGCCCTTGAACTTCACCCCGAGCTCGGAGAGGACCTGGACCACCGCCGCCGAGAACCCGCACTGCGGGAACACGGGCGAGCCCTTCATGTAGAGGACGACCTCGTTCTGGGTGATGTCCTGGGTGATGCGCTCGTGAACCGGGTTGCTCGTCATTGGTGCCCGTCTCCTTGAATCTCGAATGTCTGGTTAGCCGCTCAGGCGTCGCCGGGAACGCCGGTTTGCAGGGCGAGCGCGTGCAGCGCGCCGCCCATCCGGCCTTGTAGCGCCCGATAGACCATCTGATGCTGTTGAACGCGCGACTTGCCCTCGAAGGCGGACGAGACGACGAGCGCGGCGTAATGGTTGCCGTCGCCACGCAGATCCTCGATCGTGACCCGCGCGTCGGGGATCGCCTCGCGGATCAGCCGCTCGATCTCGGATGCATCCATCGCCATGGCGATCGTCCCTTGTCCTTCTCTATCCCGGCCCGATCCCGACCGAGAGCCTCACCCGCCCGCCATATAGGCGGGGAGCCAGTCCTCGTGGGCCGCGCGCAGCCGTGCCAGCGATATAGGGTCCTCGCCGGGAACTGTCAACGCAAGGCCGCCCGTGCGCCCGATCGCCGCCGCCGGCACGCCCGCCGCGCCGGCCTCGCGCAGCACTGCATCGGCCTCGGCCTCGGGAAGCGCGATGACGTAGCGCGCCTGATCCTCGCCGAACGCCCAGGCATGGGGCGCGGGTCCATTGGCCGGCGCCTCGAGCGTCGCGCCGACGTTGCCGGCGAGCGCCATCTCGGCGACCGCGACCAGCAGCCCGCCGTCGGCGACGTCGTGGCAGACCGCGACCCGCCCGGCCGCGATCAGGGCGCGGACGAAGTCGCCGTTGCGGCGCTCGGCCGCGAGATCCACCGGCGGCGGCGCGCCCGCCTCGGAGCCGACGATCTCGCGCAGGTACATCGACGCCCCGAGATGGCCCCGGGTCTCGCCGATCACGACCAGGACCTCGTCCTCGGCGCGCAGCGCGGGCCGCGCCATGCGGTCGAGATCGGCGACCAATCCGACCCCGCCGATCGCCGGCACCGGCTGGATCGCGCGCCCGTTGGTCTCGTTGTAGAAGGAGACGTTGCCCGAGACCACCGGGAAGTCGAGCACCCGGCAGGCTTCGGCCATGCCCTCGACGCAGCCGACGAATTGGCCCATCACGTCGGCGCGTTCGGGGTTGCCGAAGTTGAGGCAATCGGTGATCGCGAGCGGCCGCGCGCCCACGGCGGTCAGGTTGCGCCAAGCCTCGGCCACCGCCTGGGCGCCGCCGGTCGCGGGCGCGGCGGCGCAGTAGCGCGGCGTGCAGTCGGTGGTCAGCGCGAGCCCCTGGTCGGTGCCGTGGACGCGCACCACGGCGGCGTCGCCCCCCGGGCGCGCGACGGTGTCGGCCATGACCATGTGATCGTACTGCTCCCAGATCCAGCGCTTGGACGCCAAGTCCGGGCAACCGAGAAGCCGGGTCAGCGCGCCACCCAGGCTTTCGGGCGCGGGCGTCTCGGCCGCCGAGAGCGGCGCGGGCGCGAGCGGCGTCGTGTAAGGGCGGGCGTAGTTGGGGGCCTGATCGACGAGCGGCGCGACCGGCAGGTCGGCGGCCACCTCGCCCCGCCACTTGATGACCATATGGCCGCTGTCGGTGATCTCGCCGATAATCGCGAAGTCGAGCTCCCACTTCTCGAACACGCGGCGCGCGGTCTCCTCGCTCCCCCGACGCAGCACCATGAGCATCCGCTCCTGGCTTTCGGAGAGCATGATCTCGTAAGGGGTCATCCCGGTCTCGCGGAGCGGCACGGCGTCGAGGTCGAGCTCGATGCCCACGCCCCCCTTGTCGGCCATCTCGAACGACGACGAGGTAAGCCCCGCCGCCCCCATGTCCTGAATGGCGACGATGGCGTCGGTCGCCATCAGCTCGAGGCAGGCTTCGAGCAGCAGCTTCTCGGTGAACGGATCGCCGACCTGGACGGTTGGGCGCTTGGCCTCTGAGTCGTCGGAGAACTCGGCCGAGGCCATGGTCGCGCCGTGGATCCCGTCGCGCCCGGTCTTGGAGCCGACATAGACCACCGCGTTGCCGACCCCGGCGGCGGCCGAATAGAAGATCCGGCTCTTCTCGGCGATGCCCACGGTCATGGCGTTGACCAGGATGTTGCCGTCGAACGAGCGATGGAAGGTGCATTCGCCGCCCACCGTCGGCACGCCGATGCAGTTGCCGTAGCCGCCGATCCCCGCCACCACGCCCGAGACCAGATGCCGCGTGCGCGCGTTCTCGGGGCTGCCGAAACGGAGCGCGTTGAGGTTGGCGACCGGGCGCGCGCCCATGGTGAACACGTCGCGCAGGATCCCGCCCACCCCGGTCGCCGCGCCCTGGTAGGGCTCGATGAACGAGGGGTGGTTGTGGCT
>CAZHDF010000079.1:0-14999 GCA_964531525.1 uncultured Alphaproteobacteria bacterium
CGAGGGCAACCGGGCGATCGGCGGCGTGGTCGCCTTCGTCGGGCTGGTGCGCGAGATGGCGGGCGAGAGGCCGATCGAGGCCATGACGCTCGAGCATTACCCGGGCATGACCGAGGCCAAGCTCGCCGAGATCGAGGCCGAGGCGCGGGCGCGCTGGCCGCTGGAGGCGAGCCTGATCGTCCACCGCCATGGCCGGCTCGCGCCGGGCGAGCGCATCGTGCTGGTGATCACCGCCTCGGCGCATCGCCAGGCGGCGTTCGAGGCCTGCAACTTCCTGATCGACTGGCTCAAGACCAAGGCGCCGTTCTGGAAGCTCGAGGAGACCGGCGGCGAGGCCCGCTGGGTCGACGCCCGCGACGACGACGACCGCGCGGCGCGACGCTGGAGCGAGAAATAGGCGTTTCCGGGGGCGTTTCCGAGCCGAAACCCGCCCCCCGCGCCGCCAGGCGCGCCGTCCGAAGCGCTCAGGCGCGCACCAGCGCCGCGTAATCCTCGATCATCCGACGGGCGACGGGGCCGACCTGGTAGTGGTGCTCGTCGATCTCCGAAACCGGCGTGACCTCGGCCGCGGTCCCGGTCAGGAACACCTCGTCGGCGCGGCCGAGCTCGTCGGGCATGATCGCGCGCTCGATCACCTCGATGCCGCGCTTGCGGGCGAGATCCATCACCGTGCGCCGGGTGATGCCGTCGAGGAAGCAGTCGGGCGTCGGCGTGTGCAGCGCGCCGTCGAACACCATGAAGATATTGGCCCCGGTCGCCTCGGACACCCGGCCGCGCCAGTCGAGCATCAGGGCGTCGGTGTAGCCCGCCGCCTGAACCTTGTGACGCGCGAGCGTGCAGATCATGTAGAGCCCCGCCGCCTTGCTCTTGACCGGCGCGGTCTCGGGCGAGGGGCGGCGGTAGGGCGAGGTCGCGAGCCGGATGCCGCGCAGCGCCTCGTCGCCGAAATAGGCGCCCCACTCCCAGGCCGCGATCGAGACGTGGATGGTGGCGTCCTGGGCGGCCACGCCCATCTGCTCGCTGCCCCGCCAGGCGATCGGGCGGACATAGCCGTCGACGATCTCGTTGGCCGCGATCACCGCCTCGGTCGCGGCGTCGATCTCGGCGGCCGAATAGGGTAAGGTCATGTCGAGAATGCGCGCCGATTCGACCAGGCGCTCGCTGTGCTCGGAGAGCTTGAACACGCGCCCGCCGTAGGCGCGCTCGCCCTCGAACACGGCGCTCGCGTAATGGAGCGCATGGGACAGCACGTGGAGCTTGGCCTCGCGCCAGGGAACCAGCGCACCGTCGAGCCAGATGACCCCGTCGCGATCGTCGAATGGAACCAAACTCATGATGCCGCCCTTCCCGATTGACGCGTTTCCGTCGCCCGCCCCGCCCACCCGGCGGCGAAGGCGCTCCCCCGATCTTGCGACCGGCAGGCTTGCATTCCGTAGCACTCTGCGGCATATATGTCAATATGGCTGACTTATCGACGGGCGCGAACCCCCTTTTCCTGCGGGACGACGAGCTGCGGCGCGGGATCGAGCTCTTGTTCTACGCCTATCGCGACTTCACGGCGGAGCCTGATTCGATCCTCGCCGAATACGGCTTCGGGCGGGCGCATCATCGGGTGATCTATTTCGTCGGCCGCAACCCGGGGATCACCGTCGGCGCGCTGCTCGGCATCCTGCGCATCACCAAGCAGTCGCTCGCGCGCGTCCTGCGCCAACTCGTGCGCGAGGGCTTCATCGTCCAGCGCCAGGGGAGTCGCGACCGACGCCAGCGGCTACTTTATCTGACCGACGCGGGGCTCGAGCTCGAGCACCGCCTGACCGCCTCGCAACGCGCCCGCTTCGCGCGCGCCTACCGCGCCGCCGGCGCCCAGGCGGTGGAGGGGTTTCGCCAAGTGCTCGCCGGGCTTCTCGACGAACCCGCGCCGCGTCGCGCGCTCGGCGGCAAGGGCTGACACCCGGCGGCGGCATGGCGCAGGAGCCCGCCCAAACCCTGCCCCCCCATATTCTGGTGGTCGACGACGACCGCCGGCTGCGCGACCTGCTGCGGCGCTATCTGACCGACAACGGCTATCTGGTGACCACCGCCGAGGACGCGGCGGATGCGCGGGCGCGGCTTTCGGGGCTCGCCTTCGACCTTCTGGTGCTCGACGTGATGATGCCCGGCGAGAGCGGGCTTTCGCTGACCCGCGCGCTGCGCGCCGAAAGCGCGGTGCCGATCCTGCTGCTGACCGCGATGGGCGAAGCCGAGGACCGGGTCGCGGGCCTCGAATGCGGCGCCGACGATTACCTCCCCAAGCCCTTCGAGCCGCGCGAGCTTCTGCTGCGCATCGGCAATATCCTGCGGCGCGCGACGCCCGCCGAGCCCCCGGCCACGGTGGTGCGCTTCGGCGAGTTCAGCTTCGACCCCGCGCGCGAGGAGCTGCGCCGGGGCGAGGCGATCGTCCATCTCACCTCGGGCGAGGCGGCGCTTCTCAAACTGTTCGCGGGCCACCCCGGCGAGACCCTGAGCCGCGAGCGGCTGAGCAGCGAGAGCCGACTCGGCGGCGGCGCGCGCACCGTCGACGTGCAGATCGCCCGGCTTCGGCGTAAGATCGAGCCCGACCCCCGGCAGCCGCGCTATCTGCGGACCGTCTGGGGCGCGGGCTATGTCCTGCGCGCCGACTGAACGGACGCCGACGGACCAGACACCAATGGGCCGGACATGACGCAACCCCGCGACGGACGGCAAGGATGAGCGGCTTCAAGCGCCTGGTTCCCCGCACGCTGTTCGGACGGTTCCTGCTGATCTTCGTGATCCCGCTGGTGCTGCTTCAGCTCGTCGCCGGCTATGTCTTCTTCGCCCGTCACTGGGAGACCGTGAGCCGCCGGCTGGCCGGAGCGCTCGCCGGCGAGATCGGCACCGCGATCGCGCTTCGCCGCGAGATGGAGAACGAGACCGACTTCCGCCGCCTGCTCTTCCAGATGCGCCGCCGGCTGGTCATCGACACCCGCTTCGAGCCCGGCGCCCGGATCGAACCCGATACCGCGCCGCCCGGCCTCGCCATCTTCGAACGCGCGCTGTTCGTCGCGCTCAGGGGCCAGCTCCGCGAGCCGTTCCATATCACGCTCGACGGCCCCGACCGGCGGGTCACCGTCAGTGTCGGGCTGATCGACGGGGTGATGCATTTCACCACCCAGCGCAAGCGCCTGTTCACGACGACCATTTATCTCGTCGTGATGTGGATGGTCGGCACCTCGATCCTGCTGCTCGGGATCGCCGTGTTCTTCATGCGCAAGCAAATCCGACCCGTGCGCCGCCTCGCCGCGGCGGCCGAGGCCTTCGGCAAGGGCCACGACGTGCCCGCCTTCAAGCCCGAGGGCGCGCGCGAGGTGCGCCAGGCGGCCGCCGCCTTTCTCGAGATGCGGGAGCGCATCCGCCGCCAGATCACCCAGCGAACCGAAATGCTGGCCGGCGTCAGCCACGACCTGCGCACGCCGCTCACGCGGATCAAGCTTCAACTCGCCATGCTCGGCGGCGGCAAGGCGGTCGCGGACCTGCAATCGGACGTGGCCGAGATGGAGCGTATGATCGAGGGCTATCTCGCCTTCGCGCGCGGCGAGGGCGACGAGACCCCGGCGCCGACCGATCTCGGCGCGCTGCTCGACGAGGTGGTGGCGAGCGGACGGCGCAAGGGCGGCGCGATCGCGTTCGCGCGCGACGGCGAGATTCTGCTGCCGCTTCGGCGCAACGCGGTCCGGCGTTGTCTGACCAACCTGATCGACAACGCGCTGCGCTATGGCGAGCATGTGACGATCGAGACCCGGCGCCTCGACGGCATGGTCGAGATCCTGGTCGACGACGACGGCCCCGGCATTCCCGAGGACGAGCGCGAGAACGTGTTTCGCCCCTTCTATCGGCTCGACGCCTCGCGCAACCCGGAAACCGGCGGCGTCGGGCTCGGCCTGACCATCGCCCGCGACGTGGCCCACGGCCACGGCGGCGAACTCGCGCTCGAAACCGCGCCGGGCGGGGGCTTGCGCATTCGGCTCCGGTTTCCGCTATAGTTCGAAATCAACGAAGGGCATCCGAAAAGGGCGCCGACCGTTGGATCAGGGGGCTCGGGGGACACGCGCGCATGGCGGGGCTGGGGCATAGGGCCGAACGCGCGCTCAAGGCGCGGACGTCTCGCTATCTTCGCTGGTCGCTTACCGTCAAGCGACGGTTCCGGCCACGGGCGCGCTGCGTGTTCGTCGCCGCGGCACCGAAGAGCGGCTCGACCTATCTCGCCGCCGCGCTCGCCGAGGCGACCGGGTTTCTCCCGTATTTCCTGGGCGCTTCGCATCTCAACGAACAGGACCTCTACCTGCCGCGGCTGCTGGACGTCTGGAGCCTCGATATCGTCTGCGCGCAGCACGCGCGCGCGTCGCAGCCCAATCTCGCGCTACTGTCCGCGTTTTCGATCCGCCCCGTGGTGCTGGTCCGCGATCTCGGCGATTCACTGGTCTCGCTGCGCGACCATCTGGAGCGGGAAACCCCGATCACGCCGATCTTCGACGCGGGGGAGCGATTTCTGCCCCTGCCTCGCGAGGCCCAACTCGACGCGCTGGTGGACCTGGTCGCGCCCTGGTACCTCGCCTTCCACGCCGGCTGGGCGCGGGCGCCGATCGAAACCCTGCTTCTGACCTACGACGAGCTGATCTCCGATCCGGCCGGAACGGTCGCGCGCGCCGCGACCTTCGCCGGCGCGCCGCTCAAGCGCGCGCCCGAGGAGGCGGTCGCCCGGGTCCGGAGGACGAAGACGCGCTACAACCGGGGCTACGCGGGACGGGGCGCGGCGCAGCTTTCCGACGATCAACGGGCAAGGCTCGCGCGGCTCGCCGCCCATTACGACGACGTCGATTTCTCGCCGCTCGGCATCGCCGCCGAAAATCGCCGCGCGGAGCTCAAAACAGTCGGCCGCCGTTAGGGACCGGAGGATCGACCGTGACCAGCGCGATCGCGCCTTCGGCGTTCTCGAAACCGAGCACCAGGACCTCGGACATGAAGGGACCGATCTGCTTGGGCGGAAAGTTGACCACGGCGGCGACCTGGCGGCCGACCAGCGTCTCGGGCGTATAAAGCGCGGTCACCTGGGCCGAGGACTTGCGCTCGCCGATCTCGGGGCCGAAGTCGATGCGCAGCTTGTAGGCGGGTCGCCGGGCCTCGGGGAAGGGGTCGCAGGCGATCACCGTGCCAACGCGAATATCGACCTTGAGAAAATCGTCGAAGGCGATGGTTCCGCCGCCCCGCCCGTCCGCCGCCATGCCGTTTCTCCCCGCGTTCCGGTCGCGGGCCGGATTACAGCCGCTTTCGCGCCGCGCCGCAAGCGCGCGCGGAGCGCTTGAACGTCCGGCATGACGCCGGCCAACGAAAACGGGGCCGCCCGATGGGCGACCCCGCGTTCCGTCCGCCGGGCGCGAACGCCCGACGAAATCAGTCGATCGTTAGGCCTTCTTCGCGAGGCCCGTGATCTCGTCGAGGCCCTCGACGACGCGCTTGTTGAGCACGTCGATCGCCTCGACATTGGCCTTGGTCGCGATGTCGGCGAGCTCGCGCATGTTGGCGACCGACTTCTCGAAGGTCGACTTGGCGAGCTCGGCCTGCTTGGCGGCGCCGGTCTTGGGATCGGTCACCGACATCAGGTCGCGGATCGCGGCGACATACTGGTCAACCGCGCCGCGAACGAACTCGGCCTGGCGCTCGGCGATCGCCTTGACGCCGTCGACGGCGAGCTGGTTGGCGGTCGTCACGGCCTCGATGTTGCGGCGCTGGGCGGCGACCAGCGTCTCGACGTCGACGCCGGGCATCTGGAACGGCGTGAACATCGCGGTCGGGTCGAAATTAACGTTGGCGTTGGTCTTGGCCATCTCTGTCACTCCTGGGGCATGGGGAGGCGTCTCGTGTCATGCTGCACTGCACAACGTAAATGCTATTTAGGAACGGACCGCCCCGGTGTCAAGGGGATTTTTTGCACTGCAGCATGACGCCGCGCCCGAAGCGGTCAGGCCGCGCCGACCTCGAGATCGGGTTCGGGACGGCGCGCGCGGCGGCGCGGTCGGGGGATGGCGCGGCACAGCCGGATCAGGCGCTCGGCCTGGGCGAGCCGACGATCGAGCGCCGCCATGGTGCGCGCCAAATCGGCGCTGTCGTCGTCGAGCCAGACCCGCATCGTCGCGAGATAGATCGCGGCGAGCCCCTTGATTCGGGCCAGCCCCCGGAGCCCCGAGGCGTCGAGCCGCGCGGCCTCGAGCATGCAGGCCATCGAGCGGCGCAGGGCCAGCGCCCCGCAGACCGCCGCGAGCGGGTCGGCGCAACTGGCGCGAAGGATCGCGCGCAGCGCGTCGCGATGAGGCGCGAGCGCGTCGAAGCGGCGCATGAGCACGTCGAACAACCGGTCGCGCACCGGCTGGACGGCGAGATCGGGGTCGTCGCCGGCGAGCACCTGGGCGTCGATCCGGCGGCTGAAGGCGACCAGGATCGCCTCCTTGGAGCGGAAATGGGCGTAGAGATCGGCGAGCGACACGCCCGCCGCCTCGGCGATGTCGGCGAGCGCGAGGTCGCGCCAGCCGCGCTCGGCGGCAAGCGCGAGCGCCGCGTCGATCACGCGGTCGGCGACCTCGGGCGCGGCGGCGCCCCGGGCGCCCGGCGCCGCGCCCTTCCCCGCCCTCGAGGATTTAGCTCCCGTGGACTTGGCCCCCGAGGACTTAGCCCCTGGGGCTTTCGTCGCTGATTTCCGGGTTCGTCGGGGTTCGGCCTTCTTGACCATGGCGCTCCTCCACGGTGTTTTCAAAGCCCCCTACCGGCCGCGCGCGCGACACCGGCGGCGCGCGACCTCGACCGTTCAGTCTATCCCCGTCGGCCTCGATTGCCAACGGCGGAAGAGAATGGGCGTCCGTCAGTCGGCGAGCTCGCGCGAGCGGCGGGCGGCGGCGGCGACGGCGCGGGTCATCAGGGGGGCGAGACCGTCGTCGGCCATCAGGATTTCGAGCGCCGCCTGGGTGGTGCCGCCGGGGCTGGTGACGTTGCGCCGAAGCGTCTCGGCCGGCGCGCCCGAGCGCTGGGCGAGCACGCCCGCGCCGTGAACGGTCGCGCGCGCGAGCCGGGTCGCGAGATCCTCGGGCAGTCCGGCGGCCACGCCCGCTTGCGCCAGGCATTCGATGAGCAGGAAGACATAGGCCGGGCCGCTGCCCGAGACCGCGGTCACGGCGTCGAACAGGGCGTCGCCCTCGGCCCAGACCGCCTCGCCCACGGCCTCGAGCAGCGCCTGGCAGGCGGCGCGCTGGGCGGGACTCGCGTTCTCGTTGGCGGCCAGCACGCTGATCCCGCAGCCGACCGCCGCCGGCGTGTTGGGCATGGCGCGGACGATCGCCGCCGCCTCGCCGAGGACGCGGGTGAAGTAGGCGATCGTCTTGCCCGCCGCGATCGACAGGAAAACCGTGTCCGGGGAGACGAAGCGCCGGCAGGGGGCGAGCGCCGCGTCCATGGTCTGGGGCTTGACCGCGAGCATGACGACGGCGGGCGCGAAATCGGCGCCGAGCGCGGCGACCTCGGCGACCGTCTCGATGCCGTGGCGATCACGCAATTCGCGGGCGCGGTCGGCCGCGGGCTCGACGATGCGAATGCTTTCGGGCGCGGCCCCCTGGGCGAGCCAGCCTTCGAGAAGCGCGCCGCCCATCTTGCCGCAACCGATCAGAAGGATCGGACCGGCGGGCGCGGTCATGTCACGCCTCGCCCCCGATCATGTCTCGCCCCCAATCATGCCTCGCCCACCGTGTCGAGCGATGCGATCTCGACCGCCTCGCCCGGGCTCGCGCCGCCCCAGATCACGTATTGGAAGGCGGGCAGGAAGCGCTCGCACTCGGCGAGCGCGACCTCGACCAGCTCCTTGACCTGCTCGGGCAGCACGCCGGGACCGCCGCAGAGCGGCAGCGAATGGCGGAAGGTGACCAGCCCCTGCTCGGACCAGAGGTCGAAATGCCCCATCCACAGGCGCTCGTTGATGCGCGCGAGAAGCTCGAACAAGCCCTGGCTTCGCGCCTGGGCGAGCTTGACCTCGAAGCCGCAGGACAGGTGCAGCGTCTCGCGCTCGGGCACCCAGGAGAACCACAAACGATAAACCCCGCCGTCGGCCGAAACCTCGGCCGCGACCTCGTCGTCTCCCGGCCGCTCGAAGGTCCAGCCGTTGGCCGCCACCACCTGCTCGACCACGTCGAGCGGATGGGCGCGCCGCGTCGCCATGTCCAGCGCCACTTGGGCCATGCAATCCTTCTCCCCGAAATCCGCGCGTCCCGACCGGCTGGCCGGACCGCCGACGGGCGACGCCGCGACCGATCTCATACCTATATATTGTGGATAAGTCGCGGCGATCCCCAATAAGCGGTAGGGTGCCAGAGAGACGGGCGCAACGCAACCGTTGCGTCCGGCCCGATCGAATAAAGCGATGCCTTGGGGGCGGGCGTTACGCGCCCTTGGCGGGCTTGGCTTTCCCGGCCTTGCCCTTTTTGGCCTTCGGCGTCTTGTCCTTGGCGGCCTTGGACCCGACCTTGGCCTCGAGCGCGGCGAGCCGCTCGGCCAGGCGCTCATTCTCGGCGCGGGCCTCGGCAGCCATCGCGCGAACCGCCTCGAACTCGTCGCGCGAGACCAGATCGAGGCCGTCGAGCAGACGCTCGAACTGCTGGCGCAGGCGCGCCTCGACCTCGTCGCGAACGCCCGAGGCGACCCCCAGCGCGCTCGAGGCGACGCGGGCGAGGTCGTCGATGATTCGGTTGTCGAACTGCATGGGGCTGCCTCTCGCGAACGGTTGCGCGCCGATTATGGGCCGCGCGCGCGGTACGGGCAACCGCCGCGCCTTGCAGACCCCGGGACCAATCCCTATTAATCATGAGCGCCGTTCGTCATCCGCGCCGGCGGGCGCATCGGCGGGCGCGGCGCAAGGGAAGGAAGGGCAGGCGATGATCGTTGTCACCGGCGGCGCCGGCTTCATCGGCTCGAACCTGATCGCCGGGCTGGAGGCGCGGGGCGCGGGTGAGATCGTCGTCTGCGACCGGCTCGGCCACGACGAGAAATGGCGCAACATCGCCAAGCGCGAGCTCGCCGCGATCGTCGCGCCCGAACGCCTGTTCGATTTCCTCGACGCCAACGCGGCGCGCATCGACTGCCTGTTCCACATGGGCGCGATCTCCTCGACCACCGAGACCGACGGCGACCTGGTGGTCGAGACCAACGTCGCGCTGACGCTGGCGCTGTGGCGCTGGTGCGTCGAACACGACAAGCGACTGATCTACGCCTCGTCGGCGGCGACCTACGGCGACGGCGGCGCGGGGTTCGACGACGACGAATCGCCCGAGGCGCTCGCCCGGCTGCGACCGCTCAACCTTTACGGCTGGTCGAAGCATCTGGTCGACCGGCGGATCGCGCGCCTGGTCGCCGACGGCGCGGCGCGGCCCCGCCAATGGGTCGGGCTCAAGTTCTTCAACGTCTACGGCCCCAACGAGTATCACAAAGGCGCGATGATGAGCATCGTCGCCAAGAACAACGCCCGCGTCGCCGCGGGCGAGCCGGTGACCCTGTTCCGCTCGCACCACCCCGATTACGAGGACGGCGGGCAGATGCGCGACTTCGTCTATGTCGCCGATTGCGTCGACGTCATGCTGTGGCTCTACGACCGGCCCGAGGTCAACGGACTCTATAATCTGGGCACCGGCAAGGCGGCGCGCTTCTCCGAGCTGATGGGGGCGCTGTTCCGCGCCCACGGCCGCGCGCCCGAGCTGGTCTACGTCGATACGCCCGAGGAAATCCGCGCGCGTTATCAATACTTCACCGAGGCGCGCATGGACCGCCTGCGAGCGGCGGGCTACGATCGGCCCTTCGCCGACGTCGAGACGGGCGTCGCCGATTACGTCGCGCGCTACCTCGCCCAACCCGATCCATACCGATGAGGGACCCGCGCCCATGATCTTCGCCCTACCCTTCCCGGCGATCGACCCGATTCTGGTCCAGATCGGCCCCTTCGCCATCCGCTGGTACGCGCTCGCCTATATCGCCGGAATCCTTCTCGGCTGGCGCTTCATTCGCGGCCGCGCGGCGGCCATGAAGAACGGCCCGAGCGCCGAGGAGATCGACGATTTCGTCGTCTGGGCGACGCTCGGCGTGGTGATCGGCGGGCGACTCGGATACGTCCTGTTCTACAAGGCCGATTACTACTTCTCGGACCCGCTCGCCATTCTCCAGGTCTGGCGCGGCGGCATGTCGTTCCACGGCGGCACCCTCGGCGTGCTCGCGGCGCTCGCCCTGTTCGCGCGCAAGCGCGGGGTCCGCTTCCTGGTGCTGGCCGACCTGGTCGCCGCCGCCACGCCGATCGGGCTGTTCTTCGGCCGGATCGCGAACTTCATCAACGGCGAGCTCTGGGGCCGGGTCAGCGACGTTCCCTGGGCGATGGTGTTTCCGCGCGGCGGGCCCGAGCCGCGCCACCCGAGCCAGCTTTACGAGGCCGGTCTCGAAGGCGTGGTCTTGTTCCTGATCCTGCTGGCGGTCGCCCGACTGCCGGTGGCGCGCGCGCGCGAGGGCTTTCTCACCGGCGCGTTCCTGGTCGGCTACGGCGTCTTTCGAACGATCGCCGAGCTGTTCCGCGAGCCCGACGCCTTTCTCGGCTTTTTCGTCGGCGGCCTGACCATGGGCCAGCTCCTGTCGGCGCCGATGATCCTTCTCGGGATCTGGTTGATGCTGCGCGGGCGCGGGGCCTCGACGTCCACGGCCCGGGCCAGATGACTCACCGGGGCGAATGACCGACGGGGCCAAATGACCGACGGGGCGAACCCGCTCGACGAAACGCTCCGCGCGCGAATCGCGGTCGGCGGGCCGCTCACGGTCGCCGAGTTCATGGCCACCGCGCTCGCCCATCCGAGCCACGGCTATTACATGCGCGCCGACCCGTTCGGCGACGCGGGCGATTTCGTCACCGCGCCCGAGGTAAGCCAGATGTTCGGCGAGATGATCGGCCTGTGGCTGGCGGTCGGCTGGCAGGCGATGGGCGCGCCCGCGCGCGTCCGCCTGGTCGAGATCGGCCCCGGACGCGGCACCCTGATGGCCGACGCGCTGCGCGCGGTCGCGACCGTGCCCGAACTACGCGCGGCGGTCGAGATCCATCTCGTCGAAACCAGCCCGCTTCTGCGCGACATCCAGCGCGCGCGCCTTGGCGACGCGGTCGCGGCCTGGCACGACGATCTCGCTTCGGTCCCCGAGGGGCCGATCCTGCTGATCGCCAACGAGCTGTTCGACGCCCTGCCCATCCACCAGTTCATGCGGACCGACGTCGGCTGGCGCGAGCGACTGGTCGATATCGACCCCGCGGGCGGCGGCTTCCGCTTCGTCCTCGCCCCCAATCCGACGCCCGCGACCGCGCTGCTGCCGCCCGAGATCGCCGATGCGCCGCCGGGCAGCGTCGCCGAGATCTCGCCCGCCGCGATCGGCCTCGCCCACGAGATCGCCCGTCGGATCGCCGCCCTCGACGGCCGCGCGTTGATCGTCGATTACGCGAGCGAGCGCGGCGCGCTCGGCGACACCTTGCAGGCGGTGCGCCGCCACGGCCGCCACGAGGTGCTCGACGCCCCCGGCGAGGCCGATCTTTCGGCGCGGGTCGATTTCGCGATGCTCGCCCGGGTCGCGGCCGAGGCCGGGGCGCAAGCCTTCGGCCCGATCAACCAGGGCGACTTTCTGCTGGCGCTGGGCATCGAGGCGCGCGCCGGCGCCCTCGCGGGACAGGCGAACGAGCAGCAACGCACCGATATCGCCGAGGCGCTCGACCGGCTGGTCAATCCGGGGGCCATGGGGACCCTGTTCAAGGTGCTCGCGATCGCGCCACGCGGCGCGCCCGCGCCCGAGGGGTTCGCCGAGGCCGCGCCATGACGGCGGAGACGAAGACGGAGACCGTCGAGGCGCTTCGCGACGACGCGCTCGCGGCGGCCGCCAACCTGCGCCACGGCTTCTTCACCCGCGCGGGCGGCGTCAGCGAAGGCGCCCATGCCTCGCTCAACTGCGGCTTCGGCTCCGACGACGCGCCCGAACGGGTGGCCGAGAACCGGCGTCGGGCGCTCGCCGCCCTCGACCTCGCCGACGCGACGCTCTGCACCGCCTATCAATGCCACAGCAATCGTTGCGTCGTGGTCGAGGCCCCCTGGCCGCGCGAGGCCGCGCCCAAGGCGGACGCGCTCGCGACCCGCCGGACGGGAATCGCGCTCGGAATTCTCACCGCCGACTGCGCGCCGGTGCTGTTCGCCGACGCCGAGGCCGGCGTGATCGGCGCGGCGCACGCCGGCTGGCGCGGGGCGCTGGACGGCGTTCTCGAAGCCGCGCTTGCGGCGATGACCGGACTGGGCGCCGAGGCGTCGCGGATCACCGCGGTCCTCGGCCCCTGCATCGGCGCGCGATCCTACGAGGTCGGCCCCGAGTTTCGCGCCCGCTTCGTCGCCGCCGCGCCCGAGAACGCGGCGCTGTTCGCCCCCGCCCCGCGCGCCGGGCATTCCCTGTTCGACCTCGCGGGCTATGTGCTCGGCCGCCTCGATCGGCTGGGCCTCGGCCGGGTCGATCATGTCGCCGCGGACACCTGCGCCGACGAAACGCGCTTTTTCAGCTATCGCCGCGTTTGCCTGCGCGGCGAACGAGCCTACGGCCGGCTTCTCTCGACGATCGCCATCGCCTCATGACGGCGGCTTGCCGAGGCGCTGGATGTGCTATGGTCCGGCGGGGAATCGCGCGGGCCTTGTAGGGAGAGGGGAGGTCATGGCGCTTCATTTCAGTCGCGACGAATTCGCCGCGCGCCGCGCGCGCGCGGTCGAGCGGATGGTCGAGCAGGGGCTCGACGGTCTGCTGATGTTCCGCCAGGAGAGCATGTACTACCTGACCGGATACGACACGTTCGGCTACGTCTATTTCCAATGCCTTTATCTCGGCGCCGACGGGACGCTGACCCTGCTCACGCGGGTGCCCGATTTGCGCCAGGCGCGCCATACCTCGGTGATCGAGGATATTCGCATCTGGACCGACGGGGCGGGCGCGCGCCCGGCGCACGAGCTGCGCGACATTCTCGACGGCCACGGCTGCCGGGGAAAGCATCTCGGGATCGAGCTCGAGGCCTACGGCCTGACCGGAAGAAGCTGGCGCATGGTCGAGGAGGCGCTCGACGGATTCTGCACGCTCGAGGACGCCTCCGAGCTGGTGAGCGCGCTGCGACTCGTCAAAAGCCCGGCCGAGCTCGCCTACGCGCGTCGCGCCGCCGAGCTCGCCGACGACGCGCTCGCCGAGGCCGAGCGTGGCGCGCGGCCGGGCGCCTTCGAGGGCGATATCCTGGCCGCCATGCAGGGCGCGATCTTTCGCGGCGGCGGCGACTATCCGGGCAACGAGTTCATCATCGGCTCGGGGCGCGACGCGCTTCTGTGCCGTTACTTCTCGGGCCGCCGGACGCTCGATCCCGAGGACCAGCTCACGATCGAATTCGCGGGCGTCTACCGCCACTATCACGCCGCGCTCATGCGCACGATCCTGATCGGCCGCGCGAGCCCGCGCCAGCGCGACATGCATGCCGCCTGCGCCGAGGCGCTCGCCGCGACCAAGGAGGCGCTGCGTCCCGGGCGGCCGATCGGCGAGGCGTTCGACGCCCATGCCCGGGTGCTCGACGCGGCGGGCTTCCGCGAGCATCGGCTGAACGCCTGCGGCTATTCCATGGGCACGACCTTCTCGCCCAACTGGATGGACTGGCCCATGCTGTACACGGGCAATCCGGTCCTGGCGGCCCCCGACATGGTCTTTTTCCTACACATGATCCTGGCCGACAGCGACACCGGGCTCGGCATGACGCTGGGCGAGACCGTGCGCGTGACCGAGAGCGGCTGCGAGCGGCTGTCGGCCGCGCCGCTCGATCTGGTCGTCAACTGACGCCGGAACGCGCCAACCCGAGAGCGATCGCCGGACGATGCCGCATCTCATCATCTTCGCCATGCTCGTGCTCCTCGGCCTGATGGCGAGCTGCGTGGTCTAGGGAGCATGACCCGAACGATCGCCGCCGGGGGGCCGCGCGCGCGGATGTTGCTCGCGGTCCTGGCGTTGCTCGCGCTCGCCGCCTGCGGCGACATCCCGCGCCCCTTCGCCCATGCGCCGGGGGCCGGAAGCCCGCCCCCGCCGCCCGCGGACGGCGCCGGCATCGTGGTCGTCGCGCCCGAGGACGGCGGCGGAGACGGGGCGGCGCTGGCCCGGGCGGTGATCGAGGCGCTCGCGCGCCGCGAGGTGCTGGCGACGCCGCCGCCGGGCAACGCGGCGAGCCTGCGTCTCGTTTCCCGGCGCGCATCGACGGATACGAGTGGCGGCGGGCGACGGCTCGCCTGGCGGCTCGAGACGCCTGGGGGCGAGACCCTCGGTGCCTTCGCGCTCGACTGGTCCGGCGGGGGCGACGCGGCGGCGCGGGCGCGACTCGCCGAGGCGGTGGCGGACCGGGTCCTGGTCCTGCTGGCGGGCGGCGCGCCGAAGCCCGAGGACCGCCGCCCGCCGCTTTTCGTCGGCGCCATCGAGGGCGCGCCGGGCGACGGCGCAAGCGCGTTGCGCCGGGCGATGAGACGCGCCCTGGCGCGCGTCGGCGCGCCCCTGGCCGAGGATTTCGACCGCGCGGCGTTGATCCTGCTCGGCAGCGTCTCGCTCGGCGATGTCGCCGGCGGCACGCGGCGGGTCGAGATCCTGTGGGAGGTGATCACGCCGGAGGGCAAGCGGCTCGGCGTCGTTCGTCAGGAAAATCGGGTGCCGGCGGGCCGGTTCGAGCGGCCCTGGGGCGGCCTCGCCCGGGCGGTCGCCGACGCCGCGGCCGGCGGAATCCTCGACCTGCTCGCCCGCACGGCCTATCGCTGAGCCCGCCGGGCGCTTAATTTCCCCGCCGGCTCCCCGCCGGGCGCGCAAGGGCGTTTACAGCCCATGACCGCTTTGTTACAGTCCGCCGCGCCCGC
>CAZHDF010000080.1:0-14962 GCA_964531525.1 uncultured Alphaproteobacteria bacterium
GATCACGCGCGCCATATCGCGGGCCATCTCGAATGGTCGGAAAGCGGGCGGTCGAACCATTATCTCGGCGACCTGATCGGCCTGCTCTGGGCGGGCGCGAGCCTGCCGGCGGACGGCGAAAGCGACGCCTGGCTCGCCTTCGCCGCGCGCGAACTGATCGGCGAGTGCGAGACCCAGTTCCTCGCCGACGGCGGCAACTACGAGGGCTCGACCGCCTATCACCGGCTGTCGGGCGAGATCTGCGCCTTCGGAATCGCGCTGGTCCTGGGGATCGAACGGACGCGGCCGGACGCCTTCGCGTCTTACGACAACCGCGCGATCCGCGTCCGCCCGCCCTTTCCGCCCGCGCCGCCGCCGCGGCACGCCCGCGCGGGGGGCGGGGACAGCGTCGTGCCGCCCGCGGTGCTCGACCGGCTGTGGCGGGCGGCCACGCTCGCCCGGGCGGTCACGCGCCCCGACGGGTGTTTCGCCCAGATCGGCGATACCGATTCGGGCCGGCTGTTCAAGCTCCACCCCGTGGGCGAGGACGGGGCGGCGGGCTTTCGCGAAAACGCGCTCGACGCGGGCGGCTTCGTCGCCGCCGTCCGGGCGCTGTTCGACGCCGAGAACGCAGGCGAGCCACGCCTCGAAGGCGCGCTCGCGACGGCGCTCGCGGGGAGCTTCCGCGCGACCCCGCCCGAGACCGCCACGCCCGCCCCCTTCGGCGATCTCGATGCCGCGATCGCCCGGATATCGGCCTTGCCCGAGGCCGCGCGGCGGACCCGGCGAATCCCCTTTCCGCGACCCGTTTCGCCCAAGGAATGGCGACGCGGGGCTTTTCCCGAGTTTGGGGTCTACGTCTTTCGGACCGATACGCTGTTCGTGCTGTTTCGATGCGTCGGCGCGCCGCCCCGAGACGCGCCGTCGAGCCACCGCCACGACGACAACCTCGGCGTCGAGTTCGCGCTCGCGCCCGACCGCTACAGCCTCGATCCCGGGACCTTCGTCTATACCCCGGACAGCGCCGAGCGAAACCGCTACCGCGCGGCCGGGGCCCATGACGCGCCGCGCGCCGAGGGCTGGGACGTGGCGCGCCCCGGGGCATCGCTGTTCGCGCTCGACCAGCGGGGCGACGCGCGCTGCGTCGCCTGGGAGCCGCGCGGCGCGGCGGGCGTTTTGGAGACTCCCGAAGGCCGCCTCCTGCGCGCGGTCGAGATCGCCGGGGGCGCACTTTTGATCCACGACGGCGCGGAAAGCGTGGGCGGCGCGCCCGCCCGGCTCCGTGACCTCGCCCCGCCCCTCCACTACTGTGACGGCTATGGATCGCGGACGGAAAATCCTTCTCGTTCTGTTTGAGGGGCTGCCCGAAACGGTGATCGATTCGCAGGTGCTGGGCCATGCGCGCGCCGCGCGCGAGCGGCTCGGCCTCGATTTCGAGATCTGGGCCTTCGCCTGCACGGACGCGATTCACGCCCATGCGCTCAAGCGGCGCGAGGCGGCCGAGGCGCTCGCCGGCTGCCCGGTGCGCGTATTTCGCGGCCTCCGCCCGGCGGTGCCGGGCGCATTGCTCGTCAACGGCCTCAAGGTTCTGCGGCGGCTCGTCAAGCGGCCCGGCGAGTTCGCGCTGATGCACGCGCGGACCGACTACGGCGCGGCGGCCGCGGGCTGGGCGGCGCGGGCGCTCGCGCTGCCGGTGGTCTGGGACTGCCGGGGCGACGCGCTCGCCGAGTTCGTCGAAAGCTATGCGGCGCGCGGGGCCGTCGGGCGGCTCGCCGGCGCGTGGAAGGCGGGCGCGATCCGCCTGCACCGATGGTGCGCCGCGCGCGTCTGCCGGGCGGCGCTGTTCGTCTCCGCCCCGCTCGCCGCCCTGCACGAGGCGCGGCTCGGCGACAAGCCCTTCGAGATCGTGCCCTGCGTCGCCGACGAGGAGGTGTTCTTCTTCGATCCCGCATTGCGCGAGGCGATACGCGCGCGCCTGGGATACGGCCCCGAGCACCGGGTTTTCGTCTACGGCGGCAGCCTCGCGCCCTATCAGTGCTTCGCCGAGACGGTCGCGCTTTTCCGGGAAGTCCACGAACGCGATCCGAACGCCCGGTTTCTGGTGCTGACGCCCGCGGTCGAGGCCGCGCGCGCCGCGCTCGGCCCCCTGCCCGAGGGAAGCGCGCGCGTGCTCGCGGCGCCGTTCTCCGAGATGAACGGTTATCTCAACGCCGCCGACGTCGCCGTCCTGCTGCGCGCGGCCACGGGCACCAACCGGGTCGCCTCGCCCACCAAGTTCGCCGAATACTGCCTCTGCGGCCTGCCGGTGGTCATGACCGACGCGGTCGCCGACGGCGCGCGCCTGGCTCGCGAGATCGGTAACCGCGCGACGGTCGCGGCCGGGCGGATCGTCTCGGGTTTTCCCGTCGACCGCGCGGCGGTGGCTGCGCGCGCTCGCGAACGCCTGACCCGGGGAGCGGTAATGGAGGAGTATGCGCGTCTCTATCGTCGCGCGGGGAAGGGCGCGCCCTGAGAAAGAACGGTTCGAATCCTCCCGAGCGCCCCCTTACGAGCGCGATACGGCTCGCGGCATTACCGCCGCCCGGGTTGAAGCGTCTGGATTTTCAGGGAAAAATGGTGGAGCCGAGGGGAATCGAACCCCTGACCTTCGCATTGCGAACGCGACGCTCTCCCAGCTGAGCTACGGCCCCACGCGCAGGCGCCGGCGGACCCGTCGGCGGCGCGGGGATAATGTGGGCGGGCGCCGGCTTCTGTCAAGGGATTGCGGGCGCGCGCGACGTTGCAGATCGGGGTGCCGTGGCGCGAACAGTTACGATATACTCCCGCGCGTCGCGACGGCGCCCGCCGTCGCCCCGCCCCGATGGCTCGAGCGAACGGACGGTCCGGCCCGATGGTTTCCCTTCTTCTGCTTATCGACAGCGTCATCGAAATCTACATCTGGCTGCTGATCATCCAGGTCGCGCTGAGCTGGCTGATCGCCTTCAACGTGCTCAACACGAGCAACCGCTTCGTCTATATGGTCGGCGATTTTCTCTACCGCGTCACCGAGCCGGCGCTGGGGCCGATCCGCCGCGTGCTGCCCAGCCTGGGCGGGATCGATCTTTCGCCGGTCGTGCTGATTCTCGGGTTGTGGTTCGTCCGCAACCTGATGTTCGAATTGCTCGCCTGACGGGGCCGCCATGCCGTCCGCGGCCGTTTCGCCCCTGGCCCCGGTGTCGGATGGCGTGCGCGTCGCCCTACGCGTGACGCCCCGGGCCTCGCGCGCGGGCGTCGCCGGTCTCGGGGTCGACGCCGCCGGGCGGCGCTACCTCAAGCTGCGCGTCAACGCGCCCGCCGAAGGCGGCAAGGCCAACGCCGCCGTACTCAAGTTGCTCGCCCGCGCCTGGGGGGTGCCGCCGTCGCGCATGCAGGTCGTCGTCGGCGCCAAGGACCGGTTCAAGGTCGTCCATGTCGCGGGCGATTCCCGCGCGCTCGCCGCGCAATTGTCTGCATGGATCGAGAAACAGAACAATGACTGAAGCAGCCATCATCGACGGAAAAGCCTTCGCCCAGAACCTGCGCGCCGACATCGGCCGGCGCGTCGCCGCGCTCAAGGCGCGCCACGGCATCACGCCGGGGCTCGCCGTGATCCTCGTCGGCGAGGACCCGGCGAGCCAGGTCTACGTGCGCAACAAGGGTAAGATGACCGTCGAGGCGGGCATGGAGAGCCTCGAGTTCCGCATGCCCGAGACCGCCACCCACGCGGAGGTTCTCGCCAAGGTCGAGGAGCTCAACGCCGACGATTCGGTCGACGGCATCCTGGTTCAGCTTCCGCTGCCCCCTCAGGTCGACGCCAACGCGATCATCGCCGCGATCGACCCCGACAAGGACGTCGACGGCTTCCACGTCATCAACGTCGGCCGTCTGGTCACCGGACAGGACGCGCTTGTGCCCTGCACGCCGCTCGGCTGCGTGATGCTGCTCAAGGACCGGCTCGGCGAGCTCAAGGGACTCGAGGCGGTGGTCGTCGGGCGTTCGAACATCGTCGGCAAGCCGCTCGCCCATCTGCTGCTCGCCGAGCATTGCACGGTCACCATCGCGCATTCGCGCACCCGCGACCTGCCGGGCGTCTGCCGGCGCGCCGATATCCTGATTGCCGCCGTCGGCCGCGCCGAGATGATCAGGGGCGACTGGGTGAAGCCCGGCGCGACCGTGATCGACGTCGGCATCAACCGGATCGAGCGCGACGGCAAGAAACGCCTGGTGGGCGACGTCGCCTTCGACGAGGCGCGCGCGGTCGCCGGGGCGATCACGCCGGTGCCGGGCGGCGTCGGGCCGATGACCATCGCCTGCCTGCTGCACAACACGCTGACCGCGGCCTGCCGTCGCCGGGGCGTCGATTTTCCCGACCCGGCCTGAAGCGACACGATGAGGGAGCGCGCGCGATGACCGGAACGCTCGGCTGGACGATCGTCGCCGCGCTCGCCTTCGTCGGCGGCCACATCGCCCTGTCGAGCGCCGCGCTCCGCCCCCGCCTGATCGAGCTTTTGGGCGAGAACGGCTTTCGCATCGCCTATTCGGCGGTCGCGCTGGTCACGCTGGTCTGGCTGACGCGCGCGACCGGCGCGGCGCCCGTGGCCCCGCTCTGGCCCGAGATGGCCTGGACGCGTTGGGTGCCGATCCTGGTGATGCCGTTCGCGTCGGTGCTGCTCGTCGCCGGGGTGACGACGCCGAGCCCGACCGCCATGGGCGGCGCGGCGCGCGGCGACGGGCCCATGGGTCCGGCCGCCACGGGGCTCACCGGGATTCTCGCCGTCACCCGTCATCCGGTGATGTGGGCGGTCGCGCTCTGGGCGCTCGCCCATATCCCGCCCAACGGCGAGGCCGCGCGGGTGGTGATGTTCGCGGCCTTCGCCGCGCTCGCGCTCGGCGGCATGGTCCATATCGACCATCGCCGGGCCGAGGCCATGGGCGCCGCCTGGGGACCGATCGCGCTGACCACCTCGGCCCTGCCCTTCGCCGCGCTCGCCTCGGGCCGGGCGCGCTTCGAGTGGCGCGCGCTCGGCGCCTGGCGCGCGCTCGCCGGCCTCGCGCTCTATGCCGCCCTGCTCCTCGGCCACCCCTGGATCGCCGGCGTCCCCGCCCTCCCGGCTTAGCGGGGCGCTAAAATTATAAATAAATCAGCATGTTAAGGTGCGCTCGCAAATTAAGATCAAGGCCTTGATCTTAATTGGACAAGAGCGTAAAATAAGATCAACGAATTGATCTTATTTGAGAGCCATGCGCGAAATCACTGATCTGGAAATCAAAAAGCGCCTCGCCTTCGATAACCCCTGGTGGGAGGAAGGCGCGGTGCCGGCGCCGTTCCGGGACTGGCCGCGCCGCATGTACTTCGACGGCTTCGTACGGCTCGTCCAGCAGACGGCGGTCAACCGCGCCGTCGTGCTGATGGGGCCGCGCCGGGTCGGCAAGACGGTGATGCTCACCCAAGCGGTTCAAAAGTTGATCGACGACGGCATCGCGCCACGGCGCGTCTGCTATGTCTCGGTCGATACGCCGACGTATACGGGTATCGCGCTCGAGCGTCTGCTCACCTGGTTCATGGAGATCCACGGCCATGGGCGGGGTGAGTCCCTCTACATGATCTACGACGAGATCCAGTACCACCCCGACTGGGAGCGGCACCTCAAGTCGCTAGTCGATTCTTACCCCACGATCCGCTTCGTCGCCTCGGGCTCGGCCGCAGCCGCGCTCAAGATGAAAAGCGACGAATCAGGCGCCGGCCGGTTCACCGATTTTCTGCTCCCCCCGCTCAACTTCGCCGAGTTCCTAGAGTTCAAGGGGATCGCGAAAGCGGGGGGTAGCGTCGAAGATGTTTTTTCGGGACTCACGGGCATCAGTGTGAAACAGCTCAATGGCGCATTTGTCGACTATATCAATTACGGCGGCTTTCCCGAGGCGGTGCTGAAAGACGAGGTGCGTACCTCGATGGACCGCTTCGTCGCCAACGACATCGTCGACAAGGTTCTGTTGCGTGATCTTCCCAGCCTTTATGGGATTCAGGATACCCAAGAGCTCAAGCGGTTCTTCACGGTGCTCGCCTACAATACGGGGATGGAGGTGTCGTTCGAGGGGTTGGCCAAAGCCTCGGGTGTCGCCAAGAACACCTTGCGCAAGTATCTCGACTACCTAGAAGCGGCCTTCCTGATTTCGCGCCTCTATCGTGTCGATCTGAACGCAAAGCGGTTCCGCCGCGTGACCCATTTCAAGGTCTACCTGACGAATCCCAGCATCCGCGCGGCGTTGTTCGAACCCATCGGCGTCGACGACGAAATCATGGGGCATTTGGCGGAAACGGCTGCTGTTGCGCATTTAGCCATGTCTGCATCTGCATCGCTCTACAGCTATGCTCGCTGGGGCAAGGGCGAGGTCGATTTGGTCGCAATTGCTCCGGGACAGCAAAGACCGATACGCGCCATCGAAATTAAGTGGTCCGATCGTGCAGCCGAAAACCCCCGGGATGAGCTTGCTGGTCTTTTGGCTTTTTGCAAAGCTAACGGCTTGTGCGAAGCACGCATTGAAACGCGGTCCGTTTCCGCCACAATCGACTGTGATGGGGTTTCGCTCTATTTCGCGCCAACCAGCATCATGTGCGTCACCATGGCGTATTTCCTGATCGGTGGCGCACTCGAACGGGGCCTCGATCCGCGCACGTTGAAGGCGCTCGGCCTGCCCCCTACCCCCGCTTCTTCATGAGCCGCAGGCGCAGGGCGTTGAGGCGGATGAAGCCGGCGGCGTCTTGCTGGTTGTAGACCTGGTCGGCCTCGAAGGTGACGTGCTCCTGGCTGTAGAGGCTGTCGGGCGAGCGGCGGCCGACGACGGCGGCCGAGCCCTTGTAGAGCTTGAGCCGCACGGTGCCGTTGACGCGCTCCTGGCTGGCGTCGACGGCGGCCTGGATCATCTCGCGCTCGGGCGCGAACCAGAAGCCGTTGTAGACCAGCTCGGCGTAGCGCGGCATGAGCTCGTCCTTGAGATGCGCCGCGCCCCGGTCGAGCGTCAGGCTTTCGATCGCGCGCCGCGCGGTCAGCAGCACCGTGCCGCCCGGGGTCTCGTAGACGCCGCGCGACTTCATGCCGACGAAGCGGTTCTCGACCAGATCGACCCGGCCGATCCCGTTGGCGCCGCCGAGCGCGTTGAGCCGCGTGAGCAGCGCCGCCGGCGACAGCGCCTCGCCGTCGATGGCGACCGGATCGCCGCGCTCGAAGTCGATCTCGACGAAGGTCGGGGTATCGGGCGCGGCCTCGGGCGCGACCGTGCGCTCGAACATGTCCTCGTCGGGCGCGACCCAGGGGTCCTCGAGCGCCTTGCCCTCGAACGAGATGTGGAGAAGGTTGGCGTCGGTCGAATACGGCGCCTCGCCGCGCTTGTCCTTGGCGATCGGGATCTGGTTGCGCTCGGCGAACTCGATTAGCTTGGCGCGCGAATCGAGGTCCCACTCGCGCCACGGCGCGATCACCCGAATATCGGGGTCGAGCGCGTAATAGCCGAGCTCGAAGCGCACCTGGTCGTTGCCCTTGCCGGTCGCGCCATGGGCGACCGCGTCGGCCCCGGTTTCGTGGGCGATCTCGATTTGGCGCTTGGCGATCAGCGGCCGGGCGATCGAGGTGCCGAGCAGATAGACCCCCTCGTAGAGCGCGTTGGCGCGGAACATCGGGAACACGTAGTCGCGGACGAAGGTCTCGCGCAGATCCTCGATATAGATCTCCTCGACGCCCAGCATCTCGGCCTTGGCGCGGGCCGGTTCGAGCTCTTCGCCCTGGCCGAGATCGGCGGTGAAGGTCACCACCTCGCAGTCGTAGGCCTCGCGCAGCCATTTGAGGATAACCGAGGTGTCGAGCCCGCCCGAGTAGGCGAGCACGACCTTCTTCACGTCGCGCGTCATCGCTTGCAACCCCCAGGGATCATGGACGGCGCGCAGTATAGAGTCTTTCCCACTTAAGTGAAGGCGCGCCGGCCCGCTCCTCCGTCCGGCCACCCAACGGGATCGTACGCTATGGGTGGCCGGGCGGGGGAGCGGGCCGGCGCCGTCAAAACCTGCAAGGCTCTGCCGCGCGCGCGCGGCGGCAAGTCGCGGTTTATGCTATTCCAGGGCGATCGGCGGCCGCGCGGCTCTTGCGCCGGCGGACGCTTTCGGACTTGAGCTGGCCGCAGGCGGCGAGGATGTCGCGCCCGCGCGGGACGCGCACCGGCGCCGAGTAGCCCGCCGCATTGACGATCTCGGCGAAACGCGCGATCGCCGCCGGCGTCGCGCATTCGAACGGCGCGCCCGGCCAGGGGTTGAACGGAATCAGGTTGACCTTGGCCGGAATCCCGGCGAGCAAGCGCACCAGCGCCCGAGCGTCGGCGGGCGAATCGTTCACCCCTTTGAGCATGACGTACTCGAAGGTGATCCGCCGCGCGTTCGAGCCCGCGGCGTAGTCGCGGCAGGCGGCGAGCAGCTCGGCGATCCCGTACTTGCGGTTGAGCGGCACGATCCGGCTGCGCAGCTCGTCGGTGACCGCGTGCAGCGAGATCGCGAGGTTGACGCCGATTTCCTCGCCGCAGCGCCGGATCATGGGCACCACGCCGGCGGTCGACAGCGTGATCCGCCGCTTCGAGATCGCGATCCCCTCGGCGTCCATCACGATTCGCATGGCGGCGGCGATGTTGTCGTAGTTGTACAGGGGCTCGCCCATGCCCATCAGCACGATGTTCGAGACCATGCGCCCGTCGCGCGGGCTCGGCCATTCGCCGAGCGCGTCGCGCGCGACCATCACCTGGCCGACGATCTCGGCCGGGCCGAGGTTGCGCACCAGCCCCTGGGTGCCGGTGTGGCAGAAGCGGCAGGTGAGCGTGCAGCCGACCTGCGAGGAGATGCAGAGCGCGCCGCGATCCTCCTCCGGGATATGGACGCATTCGACCTCCTGGCCGTCGCCCATGCGCAGGAGCCACTTGCGGCTGCGGTCGGTCGAGATCAGGTCGCGAGTCACCTCGGGCCGGGCGATGGCGTAGCGTTCCTCGAGCCGGGCGCGCAGCGGCTTGGCCAGCGTCGTCATGGTGGCGAAGTCGCGCGCGCCGCGATGGTAGATCCAATGCCAGATCTGCTTGGCGCGGAAGGGCCGCTCGCCGATCGCCGTCATTTCCCGGGCGAGCGCGTCGCGGCTCAGCCCGACGAGGTTGAGCCGCCCCTGGGCGTCGCGCGCCTCGGGGGCCGCGAAGGCGCGGGGCGCGGGAACCTCGGTCGCGCCGGACGCGGATATGCGGGCCGTGGGGGTCATGGTCGCCTTGATATACGCCCGGGCGCTCGCCAGGCAAGAACCCCGTGAAAATGGCGGGGGCCGAGGCCCGGGCCGCGTCAGCGGACGCCGCAGGCCTTGTCGATCGCCCGGTGCGCGGCGGTGAAGCCGAGAAGCGAAAAGGTGTCGATGGTCTTGGTGCCGCGCCAGGACTGGCCGCGCACGACCATCCGGCTTCCCTTCTTCATGGCGCGCACCAGCGCCTTGTCCTCGGCCGCGTCCGCCGCCCAGGCGGTGTCGCCGTGGGTGAACAGCTCGAACTTGTTGCCGCCGATTTTCACCGAGACCGAACTGTCCTCCTTGTACTTGTAGCCGGCGTGCATGCTGAACACGTCGGTCGCCTTGGTCGCCGGACGGTGGCTGACCATGGCATAGACGCGTCCGCGCTTCTTGTATTGGCCGGTGGATTTCTTGGGCTCGCTCGCCATGTAGCAAAGCTTCTTGCCCCCCTGGGTCGTCTGGTAGGCGGCCCAGTTGTCGAAGCTCCCGAGCGCGGTGATCTCCTCGGCCCCGGCGGGCGCCGGCGCGACGAGGACGATCAGGAGGGAAAGGGCGGCGAACGCGGGGACCGATCGAATCATGGCGCGATCTTACCGGATCATGCGCGCGCTGCAAAGACGATGCGCGCGGCCCGCGCTCATCCCCGTCCGCGATAGGGCTGGACGCCCTGATCGGGAAGCCACAGCCCCTCGGGCGGCGCGCCGGTCTGGTAGAAAACGTCGATCGGCATGCCGCCGCGCGGATACCAATAGCCGCCGATGCGCAGCCAGCGGGGCGCGAGCGCGTCGACCAGCCGGCGCGCGACGGCGAGCGTCGTGTCCTCGTGAAAGCCGCCGTGGTCGCGGAACGCGCCAAGGTAGAGCTTGAGCGACTTGCTCTCGACGATCCAGTCGCCGGGCACGTAGTCGATCACGAGATGGGCGAAATCGGGCTGGCCGGTCACCGGGCAAAGACAGGTGAACTCGGGCGCCGTGAAGCGCACCAGATAAATCTCGTCCGGGCGCGGGTTGGCGATCCGCTCGAGCCGCGCTTCGTCGGGCGAGGTGGGCAGCGCCGCCTTGCCGCCGAGCAGCGTGAGCCCGGCGCCCGATGTGTCCTTCTTGCCGCCGCCGCTCATTCGGTCCGCGCCGGCTTGCGCGCGGGCGGCGCGCCATGGACGTGCTCGGGCAGGGGCTCGGGCCGGCCGCCGGGAACCAGGGGGCGGCGCGCGAAGCGGCCGAGGCTGATCAGCCGGTCGTACATGACGATCGCGCCCGCGGTCGCGACGTTGACGCAGAACCGCATCGGAATGCGGACCACGTGGTCGCAGCGCGCGAGCAGCGCGGGCGAAAGGCTGCCGCGCTCGCGCCCCAGCACATAGGCGGCGCAGCGCGGATGGCGGAAGCTCGGCAGGTCCTCGGCCTCGTCGAGAAGCTCGATCCCGACCAGCTCGCAGCCCTTGGGCAGCGACAGTTCGTCCACGGTCTCGAACTGATACAGCGGCACCTCGCGCGGCGATTTCGAGGTGTCCGAGAGCGCGCCGCGAACCGTATAGTGGGCGTCAAGCGTGAACACGAAGCTCGCTCCGAAGGCGTGCGCCGAGCGAAACAAGTTGCCGAGATTCATCGGCTTGCTTATACCCTCGACGCCTATTCCGAAGTATCCACGCATGCGCTCAAACTGCCCCGCGCTTGCCGCCATTGCAAGACCCGAGACCCGAAACCGGGGGACCGTTCGATGACCGTTGCCACCAACCCCATCGCCGCCGAGGTAACGCGCGGCGGGATCGTCGAAAGCCTGCACCGCGCGATCGCCGTGGTCTGCGACGCGTCCGGCGATATCGTGCACCGTTGGGGCGATGTCGAGCGGCCGGTCTTTCCGCGCTCGGCGATCAAGTCGATCCAGGCGCTGCCGATCATCGAGACCGGCGCGGCCGAGCGGTTCGAGCTTTCCGACGTCGAGCTCGCGCTCGCCTGCGCCTCCCACGGGGGCGAGCCGGCGCATGTGAGCGCGGTGGCGGCCTGGCTCGCGCGGATCGGCCTCGGGGTCGAGGATCTCGAATGCGGGGCGCACGCGCCGATTTACGCGCCCGCCGCCGAGGCGCTGTTCCGCGCCGGCGAGACGCCGAGCGCGATCCACAACAACTGCTCGGGCAAGCATACGGGCATGTTGACCACGGCGCGCCACATGGGCGAGCCGACCCGGGGCTATATCGCGCCCGACCATCCGGTCCAGCGCCGGGTCGCCGCCGTGATCGGCGAGATGTGCGGGGTCGACATGGAGGCGGCGCCGCTCGGCGTCGACGGCTGCTCGATCCCGACCTTCGCCATTCCGCTTGCGGGGCTCGCCACCGGCATGGCGCGGATCGCCGACCCCTCGGCGCTGGACGCCGACCGGGCGGCGGCGGTCGCGCGCCTGCGCCGCGCCGTCGCCGCGCATCCCGAGATGGTCGCCGGCACGGGGCGCTTCTGCACCGCGCTCAACCGCTCGTCGAAAGGCCGCATCTTCGCCAAGACCGGGGCCGAGGGCGTCTATGCCGCCGCGGTGCCCGAGCTCGGCCTCGGCATCGCGGTCAAGGCCGACGACGGCGCCGGGCGCGCGGCCGAGGTCGCGGCGCTCGGGGTGCTGCGGCGGATCGGCGCGCTCGATAAGGCGCTTGCCGACGCGCTCGCCGATTTCATCGTCAAGCCGATCGTCAACCGCGCCGGGCGGCGCACGGGCGAGGTCCGCGCCGCTCCCGACTGGCCGCCGGCGGCGGGCTGAGCGCGCCATGGCCGAGGCCCGGGACGAGGATGCGCGCGTCCGCGCCCAGTACGAGGCCCTGCCGTATCCCGCGCGCGACCCGGCCGACGAGAAGCGCCGCCTGATCACCGGCTCGCCGAGCCATCTCGCCGAGATCAATCATTACGTCTTCGCCGGCGCGCGCGATTTCGCGCGCCCCTTCCGGGCGCTGGTCGCGGGCGGCGGCACCGGCGACGGCGCGATCATGCTCGCCCAGCAGCTCGCCTGGGAAGGCGGCGCGGGCGAGGTGATCTATCTCGATGTCTCCAGGGCCGCGCGCGCGGTGGCCGAGGCGCGGGCCGAGGCGCGCGGGCTTTCCAATATTCGCTTCGCCACCGGCTCGCTTCTCGACCTCGCCGCGCTCGACTTGGGGCGCTTCGACTACATCGACTGCTGCGGCGTGCTCCACCACCTGGCCGATCCGGGCGCGGGGCTCGCGGCGCTGGCCGCCGCGCTCGCGCCCGGCGGCGGCCTCGGGCTCATGCTCTACGGCGAATACGGACGCACCGGCGTCTATCCCGCCCAGGCGATGCTGCGCCTGCTCGCCGCCCCGGAGATGGAAGACGCGGGCGCGCGCGTCGGTCTCGCGCGCCGCCTTCTCGACGCCCTTCCCGAGACCAACTGGCTCAAGCGCAACCCCTTCGTCGGCGACCATCTCGCGGGCGACGACGCGGGGCTCTACGACCTGCTGCTCCACAGCCGCGACCGCGCCTTCACGGTGCCCGAGATCGCCCGGCTCGCGGCCGCGGCGGGGCTCGCGATCACCGGCTTCATCGAGCCCGCGCTCTACGATCCCCTGCTTCACGTCGACGACGAGGATTTGCGCGCGCGCCTGGCGGCGTTGCCCTGGATCGAGCGCTGCGCCTTCGCCGAGCTTCTGCTCGGCAGCCTCAAGCGCCATGTGTTCTACGCCGTGCCCGAGGCGCGCGCCGAGGCGGCGGTCGCGCGGGCCGACGGCCCCGCCGCCGTGCCGGTTCTGCGCGACGCCGACGGCCCGGCCATGGCGCGCCGGCTCAAGGGCGGGGGGCGCGTCAAGGCCGAGGTCGAGGGCGTGAGGCTGGCGTTCGATCTGCCGCCGCTCGCCGCCGCGATCCTCGCGCGCATAGACGGGCGGCGCAGCCTCGGCGCGATTCACGCCGCGCTCGCGGCCGCCCAGCCGCGCGGCCTCGACTGGCTCGCCTTCAAGGGCGCCTTCGACCGGCTTTACGCGGCGCTCAACGCCCTCAACGTCATGCTGATCCGCCGCCCGGCCGCGCGGCCGTAAAGGGACGCGCCCCGCTCGGTCCCCTGGGAGCGTCGGGTCGGGGACCGGGTGGGGCGCGGTTGGCGCCGGGGTTGTCTCGACGGATTCGGTTCGCCCGAATCGCGTCCTACGGGCGCCAGAAGGGCTTGCGCGCTTCGGCCTCGGCCTCGGCGCGGGTGATGCCGATATCGCGCAGCTCGTGATCGTCGAGCGTGAGGAGATGCATGCGTTCGCCGGCGCGGGTTTGCCACAGCCACAGGGTCTCGAAGGCGCGGTCGACCGTCCGAACCAGAACCCCGGGGAGCGCGGCGATGTCGACCGGGCGCGACGCGGTCTGGGCGCAGGCGCCGGCATGGGTGACGGGGATGGGCGAGGCCGCGCGGCGGCGCTGAGTGGTGGGGCGGTCGGTCATCGCTTGCCTCCTGGTTTCCTGCCGGCTTGCTCGCCGGCGACGGCGTTGGGCTGGGGCTATCGATATCCCGATGCGAGGGCCGCGACAAACGACGTTTTCTCACGAGTTGGATTAGATAATATTATCCGACAGGATAGGCATTCCACCGTATGGATTTTTCTTCCATCCGAAAAAAGGGGGTAATTTACACGTTTTGTTAACGGATTCCGTTCGGGCGCTTGATCGTCCCGACAAAAGCTGATTAGCTCACTTTATTCGATGAATGGGTGTTTGCGCCCGGACGAGGTCGCGATCGGGGGGCGAGACATGGTCCGACGACTTCCACCGCTCAACGCGCTGCGCGCCTTCGAGGCGGCGGCCCGGCATTTGAGCTTCACCCGGGCGGCGGCCGAGCTCAACGTGACCCAGGCGGCGATCAGCCATCAGGTCAAGGCGCTTGAGGAGCGGCTCGGCATCGTCCTGTTTCGCCGTCTCAACCGCGCGCTTCTGCTGACCGATTCGGGCCAGGCCTATTTGCCGGCGGTGCGCGACGCCTTCGACCGGCTCGCCGAGGCGACCGACCGGCTCTACGCCCAGGAGGCGCGCGGCACGCTCACGGTCAGCGTGCTGCCGTCCTTCGCCGCCAAATGGCTGGTGCCGCGCCTCGGCCGGTTCCGCGACGCCTTTCCCGAGATCGATGTCCGGGTCGCGCCCTCGGTCCATCTCACCGATTTCTCGCGCGAGGATGTCGATCTCGCCTTGCGCTACGGGCGCGGCACCTGGCCGGGCATGCGCATCGACCGCTTGATGACCGAGGATATCTGCCCGGTGTGCAGCCCCGCGCTTCTGCGCGGCCCGCGCGCCCTGCGCCGGCCCGCCGATCTCGCCCATCACACGCTGCTCCACGACGAGGACCACGGAAGCTGGCGCATGTGGCTCGCCGCCGCCGGGGTCGACGACGTCGACCCGACGCACGGCACCGTATTCACCGATTCAGGGATGGTCGTCCAGGCGGCGGTCGAGGGCCAGGGGGTGGCGCTCGCCCGCTCGGCGCTCGCCGCCGCCGACCTTGCCGAGGGGCGGCTGGTGGCGCCGTTCGACGTGGTGCTGCCGGCGGCCTTCGCCTATTACGTCGTCTGCCCCGAGGCGACCGCCGAGCGACCCAAGATCGCCGCCTTCCGCGACTGGGTGCTCGGCGAGGCGCGCGCGGGCAAGGCCGGCTAGAACATGATGTGTTTAAGTCGGCGCCGGCCCACTCCCCCGCCCGGCCACCCA
>CAZHDF010000081.1:0-14803 GCA_964531525.1 uncultured Alphaproteobacteria bacterium
ATACCCCGGATGGCAATCCAATGAGATACAAGGGTTGGGTGGGGGTGCGAAGCGGGGGTGTGGGCCAAGGGGATAAGCCGGTGCCGACTTAAACTCATCATGTTCTAGAGCATGCCCGCCTCGGCGACCTCGATCGAGCCGCGGATGATCATGTCGATCGCGACATAGGCGACGATCGCGAGGCCGATATAGGCGATCCAGTTGTGCCGTTCGAGCAGCTTGGCGATGTAGTTCGACGCCACCGCCATGAGCGTGATCGAGAGCGCGAGCCCGAAGACCAGAAGGCCGAGATGATCGCGCGCCGCGCCCGCCACCGCGAGCACGTTGTCGAGCGACATCGAGACGTCGGCGACGACGATCGTCACTAGAGCCTGCTTCAGGGTTTTGACGTTCTTCGGAATCGGAATCGCCATTCCCTTGGTCTCGGCGTGGTCGTGATCGGTGTTTCCTTGCATCTGGCCCGACCGGATCTGGCGCCACATCTTCCAGCATACCCACAGAAGCAGCAGTCCGCCCGCGAGCGTGAGGCCGATGACCATCAGGAGGTGGAAGGCGGCCATCGCGAAGAGGACGCGCAGCACCGTGGCGGTCGCGATGCCGATGACGATCGCGCGCCGGCGAATTCCCGACGGAAGACCCGCGGCCGCCATGCCGATGATGATGGCGTTGTCGCCCGACATGACGATGTCGATGACGATAATCGTACCGAGCGCGGCGAGATCGGGCCCGCTTAGGATGTCCAACACGCGTGCTACCCGCCGGAAATGATTGCGCGAATTTGAGAATACATAAGGAGGCCCTTCGTCGAGCACAAGGAAATCTCGCGCCGCTCGCGCGGCCGGACTGCATGGACCGAGCCGCGCGTTGTCCTTATCATGGGGCGCTCGCGGCGCGGGCGGGGGTTGATTTCGCAGGGCGGAGAAGGGGAATGCCTGCCGATCGGGACGAAGGCGGGGCGGGCGCGCCGCCGGTGATCGCGCTCGACGAACGCTACGGCGATATTCGCGAGGGCGTGCGCGCCGTCTGCGCGCGATTCCCGGGCGCGTACTGGCGCGCGTGCGACCGCGCCCGCGCCTATCCGACCGAGTTCGTGCGCGCGCTGTCTGACGCCGGCTATCTCGCCGCCCTGATTCCCGAACAATACGGCGGCAGCGGCCTGCCGCTCGCCGCCGGCGTCGCGATCCTCGAGGAGATTCAGGCCGCGGGCTGCAACGCCGCCGCCTGCCACGCCCAGATGTATACGATGGGGACGCTTCTGCGCCATGGCTCGGCGGCGCAGAAGGCGCGCTTCCTGCCGGCGATCGCCGACGGAAGCCTGCGGCTTCAGGCGTTCGGCGTGACCGAGCCCGACGCGGGCTCCGACACGACGCGCATTCGCACCACCGCCGAGCGCTCGCGCGATCGCTACGTCGTCAACGGGCGCAAGGTATTCATCTCGCGGGTCGAGCATTCCGACCTGATGCTGCTGCTGGCGCGCACCACGCCCGCCGACAAGGTCGCGCGGCGCACCGAGGGGCTCTCGGTGTTCATCGTCGATCTCCGCGAGGCGGTGGGCAACGGGCTCACGGTCCGGCCTCTGCGCATGATGGTCAACCACGCGACCACCGAGCTCGCCTTCGACGGTCTCGAAATTCCCGCCGACGCCCTGATCGGCGAGGAGGGACGGGGGTTCGGCTATATCCTCGACGGCATGAACGCCGAGCGCATCCTGATCGCCGCCGAATGCATCGGCGATGCCCGCTGGTTCCTCGATCGGGCCTGCGCCTATGCCCGCGACCGCGTCGTCTTCGGCCGCCCGATCGGCGCCAACCAGGGAATCCAGTTCCCCTTGTCCCGCGCCCATGTCGCGACCGAGGCGGCGGCGCTGATGGTGCGCAAGGCCGCCGCGCTGTTCGACGCCGGCCGCCCTTGCGGGCCCGAGGCCAACATGGCCAAGCTGCTCGCCGCCGACGCTTCCTGGGCGGCGGCCGAGGCCTGCCTGCAAACCCACGGCGGCTACGGCTTCGCCGAGGAATACGACGTCGAGCGCAAGTTTCGCGAGACCCGGCTCTATCAGGTCGCGCCGCTTTCGACCAACCTGATCCTCGCCTATCTGGGCGAGCATGTGCTCGACCTGCCGCGGTCGTATTGACGGGAGGAGATGGAATGGCGGGCGAGGACCTTTCCGCCTGGATCGGGCGGCGCGAGACCCGCGAGGACGTGATCGCGCCCGGGCCGGTCGAACGCCTCGCCGCGACGCTCGATTGGGACGCGCCGCCGCCCGGGCCGGGCGAGGCGCTGCCGCCCGCCTGGCACTGGCTTTATTTCCTGGACGCCCATCGCCAGAGCCGGCTGGGACCCGACGGCCACGGCGCGCGCGGCGATTTTCTCCCCCCCGTCGCCCTGCCGCGCCGCATGTGGGCGGGCGGACGGCTCGCCTTTCATCGCCCGCTGCCGATCGGCGCGCGGGCGCGGCGGGTCTCCGAAATCGTCTCGATCACGCCCAAGACGGGGCGGCGCGGGGCGCTCGTGTTCGTCACCGTTCGCCACTCCGTCGCCGAGATCGGCGCCGCGCCCTCGATCGTCGAGGAGCACGATATCGTCTACCGCGAGGCCCCGCGCGGCGATGCGCCCGCGCCGGCGCCGGTTCCGGCCCCGGGGACTGCGCGCTGGCGGCGCGCGGTCGTGGCCGACGCGGTGCTCCTGTTCCGCTATTCGGCGCTGACCTTCAACGGCCACCGCATCCATTACGACCGGACTTACGCGACCGAGGCCGAGGACTATCCGGGCCTGGTCGTGCACGGCCCGCTGATCGCGACCTTGCTGTTGGACCTCTTGCGGCGCGAGGGGCCGGGCCACGCGGTCGCCGCCTTCGACTACCGCGCGCGCGCGCCCTTGTTCGACACCGCGCCGTTTACGGTCTGCGGCATGCCCGGACCGGACGCGGACGAGGCGCTGGTCTGGGCCGAGGGAGAGGGCGGCGGCGTCGCCATGGAGGGGCGCGCGCGCTTCGCCCGGCAAGCATTGTCCCCATAAGCGTTGTTAGGGAGGAACACGGCCATGGAGTATCGGATTCTCGGACGAAGCGGCATCAAGGTTTCGCCGATCTGCCTCGGCACCATGATGTTCGGCGGCGCGACCGAGGAGGCCGAGGCGGCGCGCATCATCGCGATCGCGCGCGAGGCGGGCGTCAACTTCATCGACACCGCCGACGTCTACAACGCGGGCGAGAGCGAGCGCATCGTCGGCCGCGCCATCGCCGGCGCGCGCGACCATTGGGTGCTCGCGACCAAGGCGGGCAACGCGATGGGCGAGGGGCCGAACGAGCGCGGGCTCTCGCGGCGTTGGCTGATGCGCGCGATCGACGGAAGCCTCGCGCGTCTCGGTCTCGATCACGTGGACATCTTCTATCTCCACCGCGAGGACGCGGCGACGCCGCTTGAGGAGACCTTGCGCGCGGTCGGCGACATCATCGCCGCCGGCAAGGCGCGCCATTTCGGGATTTCGAACTTCCGCGCCTGGCGCCACGCCGAGGTGGTGCGCCTGTGCGACGCGCTCGGCATCGCGCGGCCGGTCGTGAGCCAGCCCTATTACAACGCCTTCAACCGCCAGCCCGAGGTCGAGCTTCTACCCGCCTGCGGCCATTACGGCATCGGCGTCGCGCCCTACAGCCCGATCGCGCGCGGCGTGCTCGCGGGCAAGTACCCGCCCGGAGCCGCGCCGCCCGCCGACAGCCGCGCGGGCCGCAAGGACAAGCGCATCCTGCAAAGCGAGTACCGCCCCGAATCGCTGGTGCTCGCCCAGGAGATCAAGGCGCATGCCGAAAGCCGGGGACTGACGGCGGCGCAGTTCGCCTTCGCCTGGGTGATCGCCAACCGCTTCGTCGCGGCCGCGATCGCGGGGCCGCGCACCGCCGAGCAGTTCGGCGAGTATCTCGGCGCGCTCGATGCGACCATCGGTCCCGACGACGAGGCCTTGATCGACCGCATGGTCGCGCCGGGCCATCCCTCGACTCCGGGCTACAATGATCCGGCCTATCCGATCGAGGGGAGGGCCCTGCGATGAACAACGGCGAGATCGCGGCGCTTTCGGCGACCGAGCTGGTCGCCGCCTTCCGGGCGCGGACGCTTTCGCCGGTCGAGGCGGTCGAGGCGGCGCTCGCGCGGATCAAGGCGCTCGACGGGCGCCTCGACGCCTTCTGCCTGGTCGACGCCGAGGGTGCGCGAAAGGCGGCGCGCGAGGCCGCCGCGCGCTGGGCGGCGGGCGCGCCCCTGGGGCCGCTCGACGGCGTGCCGGTGGCGGTCAAGGACCTCCTGCTCACCCGGGGCTGGCCGACGCTGCGCGGCTCGCGCACGGTCGATCCCGACCAGCCTTGGGACGTGGACGCCCCGGCGGTCGCGCGCCTGCGCGAGGTGGGCGCGGTCCTGATCGGCAAGACGACAACCTGCGAGTTCGGCTGGAAGGGTGTCACCGACAACCCGCTCACCGGCGTCACGCGCAATCCCTGGAACCCCGAGCGCACGCCCGGCGGCTCGTCGGGCGGCTCGGCCGCGGCGGTGGCGGCGGACATGGTGCCGCTCGCCATCGGCACCGACGGCGGCGGCTCGATTCGCATTCCCTGCGGCTTTACCGGCCTCGTCGGCCTCAAGCCGACGTTTGGCCGCGTGCCGGCCTACCCGGCGAGCCCCTTCGGCACGATCTCCCATGTCGGGCCGATGGCGCGCACGGTCGCGGACGCGGCCCTGATGCTCGCCGTCATGGCGGGCGCGGATCACCGCGACTGGCTCGCGCTGCCGCCCCCCGGCGACGGCTGGCCCGAGGGGCTGGAGGACGGCGTCGCCGGGCTTCGCGTCGCGTTCAGCGCCGATCTCGGCCATGTCTCCGTCGACGACGAGGTCGCCGCCCTGGTCGCCGCGGCCGCGGCCGCGTTCGAGACCCTCGGCGCGACGGTCGAGGCTGTCGATCCCGGCTTCGAGATCCCGCGCGAGACCTTCCGCACCATCTGGTACGCGGGCGCGGCCAACGCGCTGCGCACCGTTTCCGAAGCCGCGCGCGCGGCGATGGACCCGGGGCTGGTCGAGGTCGCGCGCGAGGGGGCGACCTACTCGGCCCTCGATCTCCTCGGGGCCGAGAACGCGCGCGCCGCCCTCGGGATTCAAATGGGAGCCTTTCACGACCGCTACGATCTCCTGCTCACGCCGACGCTGCCGATCCCGGCCTTCGAGGCCGGGGTCGAGGTGCCGCCCGGCTCGGGGCTCGAGCGCTGGCCCGACTGGACGCCGTTCAGCTATCCCTTCAATCTGACCGGACAGCCCGCGGCCACGATTCCTTGCGGGCTGACCGCCGCCGGCCTGCCGGCGGGGCTTCAGATCGTCGGCCCGCGCCACGGCGACGCGCTCGTCCTGCGCGCCGCCCGCGCCTATGAGCGCGTCCGGGGGCCGTTTCCACGCCCCGCGATGGCGTGATCGCCCCCGGAAAACAGCGCCAACCCCCTGGGATTGCGCCGAAAATTGGTTAACGGTTTTTTCACGCGGTCTTCGTAGGCTGGTGGTCTGGGACGCCCTCCCCGTCGGCCGACAGGAACACGTCATCGTTCCGGCCTCGGCGGGCGGGCCAGACGGGAAAGGACCGCATGATGGTACGCATCGCATTCTTCGCTGCCCTGATCGGCGCCTTCGTCGCCGCCACGCCCGCGCTTGCCCAACAGCAGGCCGCGCCTTGCGTGAAGCGCACGGACTTCCTCAAGCACCTCTCGACCAACTACGACGAGGCGCCCATCGCCATGGGCGTGACGGCGAGTGGCCGGGTTCTCGAGGTGGTGGTCTCCGAGAAAGGCACCTGGACGATCATCGTCACCATGCCCAACGGCGTCGCCTGCGGCATCGCCTCGGGCGACAACTGGGAAACGATGCTCGCGCCGATCGCCAAGGGACCGGGGGCATAGCGCCGTCGATCCGGCACCGGTGGGGAAGGGGGAGAGAAGACCCGTCGCGGCGTGGCCCTCGGGCCACGGAGAAGATGTATCGCGCCCGGCGATCAAAGACCCGGCGTCGGTACGTCTGGTTGAAACAAAAAATGCTTATCGCGACTGCTTTTTGGGCATGGACAAAATGAAGATTGGGCGGTAGGGTTCCGGCGATTCGCCATGGTTAATGCTGTTCGAATAAAGGATTCGAAAGGTGGAATCTTCGAATCGGGGGTGGGTGGTTACCGCGTTGGGTCAAAAGCCGAAGCTGGCGCTTCTTGTACTTAGCCTTGTAATCGCATCGTTTTTCGTTCCCAGCGGGCCGGCGCAAGCGCGCCGCGCGGAAATCATCGTCGATGCCGATACGGGCGCGGTTCTTTACGAATACCGTGCGAACAAGCGGCATTACCCGGCTTCTCTTACGAAGCTGATGACGCTTTACCTTCTGTTCGAGGCGCTCGACGAGGGTCGGGTCGCGCTCGATACGAAGCTCAGGGTCTCGGCGCGCGCGGCCGGGCAACCCAAGTCGAAGCTGGGCCTGCGCAAGGGCCAGAAGATCACGGTCAACGACGCGATCCTGGCGCTGGTCATCAAGTCGGCCAACGACGTCGCGACCGTCGTCGCCGAGGCGCTCGGCGGCGAGGAATGGCGTTTCGCCGCGCAGATGACCAACAAGGCGCGCGAACTCGGCATGCGGCGCACGCGGTTTCGCAACGCCACCGGCCTGCCCAACCGCCGCCAGGTCTCGACGGCCGCCGACATGGCCTTGCTCGCCCGTGCCCTCTACCGTGATTTTCCCCATTATTATCATTATTTTGGAACGCAGTACTTCAAGTATAACGGCAAGACCTACTCGAACCATAACCGCCTAGTCGGCAGCTATGCCGGCGTCGACGGGCTCAAGACCGGCTACATCCGCGCCTCGGGCTTCAATCTGGTCATCTCGGCCGAGCGCGGCGGGCGCCGCCTGGTGGGCGTGGTCCTCGGCGAGCGCACGCCCAAGGCGCGCGACCGGCGGATGACGCGACTTCTCGATCGCGGCTTCTCGGCGGTCCGCCAAGTCGCCGCCGCGCCGCCGCCGCCGGGCGAGAAGCCGGCGGTCGAGGCTTCGGCGCCCTGGGCGATCCAGGTCGGCGCCTATGCCGAGATCGACGGCGCCTACGCCGCGCTCAAGGCGAGCACGAAGCATATTCCGAGCATCGTCGCCTCGGCGGCGGCGGTCGTCGTCCCGGTCGAGGAGGGCGACGGCGGGCTCTATCGCGCCCGCTTCGTCGGAATTTCGCGTTCCTCGGCGCGCCGCGCCTGCGGCATTCTCACGCGCCGCAAGCTCACCTGCGAGGTGGTGCGCCACCTGCCGGGCACCGACACGGTCGCGGTCGCGAACTGACGCGAACCGACGCGAGCGATCCGATCGAACGGCGGCGGGCAAGGGGGCCCGCCGTTTCGCTTTCGTGGCTTCAGGCGGCGAGCAGGCGTTCGGCGAGCGCGCGGGCGTCGGCCTCGCCGACCTCTCGGCAGTTGGCCGCGCACATGGGCGCGTTCTCGGGCGCGAGCGTCAGCGTTGCCAGGCGATCGGCGTCGGCGGGCGTGAGCCCGGTGTCGGCGAGCGAGATCGGCAATCCCACCTGATCGAGGATCGTCCGATACGCCGGCGCCGCCTGGGCCGCGGCCTCGGTTTCGGCGAGCCCGTCGCAATGGGCGCCGAGCGCGCGGGCGATCGCCGCGTGGCGCGCGGGCGCGGCGACCGCGTTCCAGGCGAGCGCCGCGTCGAGGCAGACCCCGACCGCGCGGCCGTGATGAACCCCGGCGAGCGCCCCCAGCGCATGGCCCATGGCATGCGCGATCCCGGTGCCGGTGCCGTCGAAGCCGAGGCCGGCGAGACAGGCGGCGATCAGGACCGTGCCGCGCGCCTCGATATCGTCGGGGGTGGCGACCGCGCGGGCGAGCGCGCCGCCGGCGAGCAGGCGAATCGCGTGCAGGCAGGGCGCGTCGGCCATCGGGTTGGCGCGCCGCACGGTGGCGCCCTCGATGGCGTGGACCAGGGCGTCGACCCCGGTCGCCGCCGTCAGCCCCGCCGGCAGGCCGAGCGTGAGCTCGGGGTCGAGCAGCGCCAGATCGGCGCGCAGGGCCTCGCCCCAGGCCCAGATCTTGCGGCCGGCGCCGTCGGTGAACACCGAGGTGCGCGTGACCTCCGAGCCGGTGCCCGCGGTCGTGGGCACGCAGATGCGCGGAACACCCTTGCGCGGCAGCGGGTTGGCGCCGAGCCCGTAATGCTCGGCCGGCGCGTCGGCGCCAGCGATTGCGGCGGCGAATTTCGCGACGTCGAGCGCCGAGCCGCCGCCGATCCCCACCACGCAACCGATGCGCGCGTCGCGAATTCGCCCGGCGGCGGCGTCGATCGAGGCGGCGCGCGGGTCGCTTTTCACCTCGGAGAAGGTCTCGGTCGTATGTCCGGCCTCGATCAGGACCGCCTCGGCGCGCGCGGCAAGCGTGGCGATCCCCGGGTCGGTGACGATCAGAACCCGGGCCCCGGTTCCGACGAGGCGGGCGACGTCATCGCCGATCCCGGCCAGCCGTCCGGCGCCGAAGACGACCCGGCTTGGCGCGTGGAAGCTGAATTTTCCCGGCATTCCCCTTGTCCTCCCCACGATTTCGCGCCGGGCGCGCGATGGCCCCGATCGGGCGTATCGTCGGGCGCGCGGGCTCGTTACAGTCGGCGTGTCATAGAGGCGTCATCATCATGTGCGAGTCAAGAGGGCTGACTGCCATGAAACCGGGTCCCGTGCTCGGGTCGCGGACAGCGCTCGAAAGGGGGAGCAATGGGTGATCTCTATCACGGGTCGATCTACGACCGGACGGCGCCGATCGGTAGTTTCTGGGAGGATACCGCGGGCGAGGCGCTCGCGGGCTGCGACCCGCTCGACGGCGACGCGAGTTGCGACGTCGCGGTGATCGGCGCCGGCTACACGGGGCTTTCGGCGGCACTTCATCTGGCGCGCGACGCGAGCCTGGACGTGCGCGTGTTCGACGCCGGCCCGCCGGGCTGGGGCGCTTCGGGGCGCAACGGCGGCTTCTGCGGGCTGGGCGGGACCAAGCTCTCGCTCGACGGCCTCTTGCGCCGCTACGGCGAGGACGAGACGCGGCGCTATTACGCCGCCGGCGTCGAGGCGATCGAGCTTGTCCGCGATCTCGTCCGGACCGAGGGGTTCGACGCCGATTTCCAGGAGGCCGGCGAGCTCTGCGTTGCCCATCGCCCCAACCGCCTCGCCGAGCTTCGCGAGGAGGCCGAGGCGATGACCCGGCTTTCGGGCTGCCGGTACGAGGTCTGGTCGCGCGAGGAGCTGGCCGAGCGCGCCTATCACGGCCCCGAGGCCCACGGCGCCCTGTTCATGCCGATGGGCTTCGGCCTGCATCCGCTCAAGCTCGTTCGCGGCTTCGCTCGCGCGGCGCTTCGCCACGGGGCGGTGATCCACGGCATGACGCCGGTTCTATCCTGGACTCGCGAGGGCGGCCGCCAGCGGCTGACGACGCCGCGCGGGACCGTGACCGCCGGGCGCGTCGTGGTCGCGACCAACGGCTTCACCCGCGCCCGGCTCGCGCCCGATCTCGAATCCTGCCTGATGCCCGCGCTCTCCAACATCGTCACCACCCGCCCCCTGACCGCCGAGGAGCGCGCCGCCCAGGGCTGGTCAACGGGGCGGATCGTCTACGACAGCCGCCGATTGCTGTTCTATTTCCGCATGCTGCCCGACGGTCGCTTCCTGTTCGGCTCGCGCGGCGGACTCGACGCCAGCCCCGAGGGCGCGCGCCACATGCGCGCCTGGATGACGCGCCGCCTGGGCGAGATGTTTCCGGCCTGGCGCGGGATCGAGATCACCCATTTCTGGCGCGGACTTATCTGCCTTTCGCGTCGGCTCGTGCCCCATGTCGGACGGCTCGACCGCGACGGCGACGTCTGGTGCGCGCTCGCCTATCACGGGAGCGGCGTCGCGCTCGCGACCTGGGCCGGCCGCGCGGTGGCGCGCGAGATGCTAGGCGGGGCGCAGCGGTCGATCATCCCGCTCGCCATGACCGAGCGGCCGGCGCGGTTTCCGTTGCCGGGGTTTCGGCGCGCCTACTTGCGAGCGGCTTACTGGGGGTATACGGTTCTCGACGAACGCCTATGAAGATCCGCATTCCTCCAATCGTCCCGGCGCTTTTCGTCGTCCTTCTGCTCGCCGGCTGCGCCGCGAGCGGGCCGAGCGGCGACCCGATCGCGCGCAATCTCACCTGGTTCTCCTATATCGGCGGCGACGACATTCGCGCGGCCTGCGCTCCGGGCACGCCCGACCGCTATCGGCTGGTCTACAACGCGCGCTATTCCGAACAGGTGCGCAGCTACGATATCGCGACCCTGCCGGCGGCGGGCGGCGCGCTCATGTCGGTGCGCGTGCGCGGCGCGCTGCGGCTGTCGACGCTCGATCTCGCCAACCCGCTCTCGCCCTGGCGCAGCCGGGAAAGCCGGCGGCGGATCGGACCCGCGCAGCTCGACGAGTTGGTCGCGGCGCTCGCGCGGAGCGGGGCGTTCGAGCCCACGCCCCCCGGACGGCGGCTCAACTCGAAGACCTATTACTGGGTGGTCACGGCCTGCCGCGCCGGACGGTTCACCTTGAGCGCGTTCGACAACCCGTCGCCCGACCTCGGCCGCCCGGCCTTCGTCGAGCCGCTCGCCCGGCTCGATCCGAGCCCGGTTCCCTTCGCGCGCCCGCGCCCGCTCGACGGATTGCCGCCGCCGCCCGCGCAATGCGGTAGCCGTCGCGGCGGTCCGCGCGAGGAATGCTTCTATCCCCCCTTCGTGATCGAAACCGGCGAGAACGGTCTGGTCCCGGGCATCGCGCTTTGAGCTGACCGAAGCCGGCTTTTCCGGGCCGCCGCGCGCGGCTCGGCGGGGCGCTTGACACCCCGGGCGATAAAGTTAATCCTGTCAAAAATATTGCATTGCAGCATTTATATTTCGACTTATATGAGTCGTAGTCTTTCCCCGTTTTCCCAATGCCTAACCGCTCGTTATGGAGGAGTCGGATGACCACCGAGAAAACCCCCAAGGTCGCAACCGCGAAAGCCGCGCCCAAGGCTCCGCGCCGGCGTGCGGCCGCGAAATCGAAAAAGCCCGAGGCGGTCGCCAAGGTCCCCGAAGCCAAGATCGTCGAGACCAAGGCGCCCGAGGCCAAGGCGTCCTCGCGCTCCAAGCCCGAGAGCGCCGAGGCCCGGCCGGCGGCCGCCGTCGCGCGTCCGGCGGTAAGCGCGGTGGCACCCACGACCCCACGGTCCGCGCCGGCCCCGGTCGCGCCCCCCGCCGCCAAGGTTGTCGCGCCCGTCGAGACGGCGCCCAAGGCGAAAGCCGCTCCCGAGACCAAGACGGAAGCCGCGCCTGCGCCCAAGGCCGAGATGCTCAAGGTCGAGGAACCCAAGGCCGAGGAACCCAAGGCCGAAACGGCGCCCACCAAGCCGGCAGCCGCCGAGCCGGTGACCGCCGAACCGACCGCCGCCAAGCCCGTGGCCGCGAAAATGCCCGAGACCGTCGCGCCTCCGGCCGAGAAGCCGGCGTCCGCGCCGTCCTTCGCGCCTTTCGCGCCCTTCGCCGTGCCGCTCGGCGACGGCGTGAACGCGGCGGGCGAGGCGGCCATGGATCTCGCCCGGGCCTATGCGGAGATCGGCATCGGGCTCGCCGCCTTCGCGGGCGAGACGATGGCGCGCGGCGTCGCGACCTCGACCGCGCTCGCGGGCTGCACCTCGATCGGCGAGGTCATCGAGGTCGAAACCGACTTCCTGCGCCGCTCGACCGAGGCCTGGCAAAGCGAGAGCGCGCGCATCATGTCGCTTTCGCTCAAGACCCTGGGCGCGGCGGCGGGCGCGTCTTTCGTTCCGGGCCGGCGCGACCGCGCATGAGCGACAAACGGCGGGCCCGGCGCGCGACGACGCCGGGTTCGCCGCCTTTCGGTCGAGGGAACGGCATGCCGCGTCGGGCGGCGGCCGTGCCTCGGCGCGTCCCGAGCAGCACTTTCCCTTGCGGCGAACGCAAGCTGCCCCTTTAATTGCCGCGACGAATTCCGATATCATCTCCTAGGCCGGGTCGGCACGGCCCGACGACGGGTATTCGGAGGATCGCGGCGACGGCAATGGGCGAAGAAAGACGAGACGACGGCACCCCGACCACCTCGGTGGTGACCAAGTCCAGGCCCAAGACCAAGAAGCCCTCGATGTACAAGGTGCTTCTTCTGAATGACGACTATACGCCGATGGAGTTCGTCGTCCTGGTTCTCGAGCGGTTTTTCCACAAGAACCAGGAAGACGCGACGCGGATCATGCTGCATGTGCATCAGCGCGGAGTGGGGATCTGCGGGGTCTATCCCTTCGATGTCGCCGAAACCAAGGTGACCCAGGTCACCGATTTCGCGCGGCGTCACGAACATCCGCTACAATGCACCATGGAAAAGGCGTAACGGAGTCGGTCGACCGATGCTCTCGCCCAATCTCGAACAAAGCCTGCACCGCGCGCTCGCGCTCGCCAACGAGCGGCGCCACGAGTACGCGACGCTCGAGCACCTCCTGCTCGCGCTGACCGAGGACCAGGACGCGGTCGCGGTGATGCGCGCCTGCGGGGTCGATCTCGACGATCTGCGCGAGGCGCTCGAGGAGTATCTCGACGTCGAGCTTCGCGGACTGGTCAGCGACTCCTTCGTCGACGCGACGCCGACGGCGGGATTCCAGCGCGTGCTTCAGCGCGCCGCCATGCATGTCCAGTCCTCGGGCCGCAGCGAGGTGAGCGGCGCCAACGTGCTCGTCGCCCTGTTCGCCGAGCGTGAATCCCACGCGGTCTATTTCCTTCAGCAGCAGGACATGACCCGGTTGGATGCGGTCAGCTACATTTCGCACGGCATTTCCAAGGTGCCCGGCCAGGAGGCGACCCACCCGGTGCGCGGCGCCGACGACGAGGGCGCCGAGGCGGAAACCGACGACGACGAGGGCGGGGAGGGCGAGTCCCAGGACGCCGAGGCGCTCGCCGCCTATTGCGTCAACCTCAACAAGAAGGCGATCGACGGACGGATCGATCCGCTGGTCGGTCGCATCCAGGAGGTCGAGCGCACCATCCAGGTGCTCTGCCGCCGAACCAAGAACAATCCGCTCCTGGTCGGCGACGCGGGCGTCGGCAAGACCGCGATCGCCGAGGGGCTCGCGCGCCGGATCGTCGAGGGCGAGGTTCCCGACGTGCTGCGCGACGCGGTGATCTTCTCGCTCGACATGGGCACCCTGCTCGCCGGCACCCGTTACCGGGGCGATTTCGAGGAACGCATCAAGGCGGTGATCACGGCGCTCGAGGCGCGCGACGACGCGATCCTGTTCATCGACGAGATCCATACGGTCATCGGCGCGGGCGCGACCAGCGGCGGTTCGCTCGATGCGTCCAATCTGCTGAAGCCGGCGCTCGCCAGCGGCAGCCTGCGCTGTATCGGCTCGACCACCTACAAGGAATACCGCAACTATTTCGAGAAGGACCGGGCGCTGGTCCGGCGCTTCCAGAAGATCGATATCCACGAGCCCAGCGTCGAGGACACGGTGCGCATCCTCCAGGGCCTCAAGCCCTATTACGAGGAGCACCACGCGGTGCGCTACACCGCCGACGCGGTGCGCGCGGCGGTCGAGCTGGCGGCGCGCTACATCAACGACCGCAAGCTGCCCGACAAGGCGATCGACGTGATCGACGAGGTCGGCGCGGCCCAGAAGCTGGTGCCCGAGAGCCGGCGGCGCAAGGTCATCGGCGTGCGCGAGGTCGAGGCCGTGGTCGCCAAGATGGCGCGCATTCCGTCCAAGCGGGTCTCGCGACGCGACAAGGAGTCGCTGCGCGAGTTGGGGGCCGAGCTTAAGAAGGTGGTTTTCGGTCAGGACCTCGCGATCGACGCGCTGGCGAGCGCGATCAAGCTCGCCCGCGCGGGCCTGCGCGAGCCCGAGAAGCCGATCGGCTGCTACCTGTTTTCGGGGCCCACCGGCGTCGGCAAGACCGAGGTCGCGCGTCAGCTCGCCCAGGTCATGGGGGTCGAGCTGATCCGCTTCGATATGTCCGAGTACATGGAGCGCCATACCATCTCGCGGCTGATCGGCGCGCCGCCGGGCTATGTCGGCTTCGACCAGGGCGGGCTCCTGACCGACGCCATCGACCAAAACCCCCACGCGGTGCTGTTGCTCGACGAGATCGAGAAGGCGCATCCCGATCTGTTCAACGTGCTGCTTCAGGTCATGGACTACGGTCGGCTCACCGATCACAACGGCAAGACCATCGATTGCCGCAATCTGGTCCTGATCATGACCACCAACGCGGGCGCCGCCGATTTGGCCAAGCCCGCGATGGGCTTCGCCCGGAGCGAGCGCGAGGGCGAGGACGAGGAGGCGATCAAGCGCATGTTCACGCCCGAGTTCCGCAACCGACTCGACGCGGTGATCGCCTTCGCCAGTCTCTCGCCCGAGGTCGTCGCGCTGGTGGTCGACAAGTTCGTGAGCGAGCTCGAACGTCAGCTCGCCGACCAGGGCGTGACCATCGCGCTCACGCCCGAGGCGCGGCTGTGGATCGCCGAGCGCGGCTACGACCGGCTGAACGGCGCCCGCCCGCTCGCCCGCTTCGTGCAGGAGCACGTCAAGAAGCCGCTCGCCGACGAGCTCCTGTTCGGCCGGCTCGCCAAGGGCGGGCGGGTCACGGTCGGCCTCGACGGCGAGAAGCTCACCTTCACCTTCGCCGATCTGCCCGCGCCCAGGCGCAAGTCCGGCAAGACCTCGAGCCGGCGCAAGAGCGGCGGCCTGGAGCGCGTGAAATAGGCGCGCCGGCCG
>CAZHDF010000082.1:0-14637 GCA_964531525.1 uncultured Alphaproteobacteria bacterium
GGGATAAGCCGCGCCGACTTAAACACATCATGCCCTAGCGCCCTGGTTCCTAAATTCGTTACGTTTAGGAACCAGGGTGCTAGGAGTGCTCTTCGCCGCTCAGTCCCCGGTTATCGAAACATGGCCCCGCAGCGCGGCGACGCGCGCGATCCAGGCGCGTATCGCGGCGTAGTCGGCGAGGTCGAAGCCGCCCTCGTCGGCGACATGGGTATAGGCGTAAAGCGCGATATCGGCGATCCCGAAGCGATCGCCCACGAACCACTTGTTATCCGCGAGATGGGCTTCCATCACCGCGAGCGCGGCGTGGCCCGCCTTGCGCTTGTCGGCGAGCGCCGCGCGCCTGGCGTCGTCGATCTCGGTGTGCTTCAGCCAGAAGCGCGAGGTCGCGATATTGGGCTCGTGGCTGTATTGCTCGAAAAACAGCCATTGCAGGGTCCGCGCGCGACCGAAGGCGTCGTCGGCGAGATAGCCGGTGCCGTCGGCGAGATAAAAGAGAATCGCGTTCGATTCGGCGAGGAACCGCCCGTCCTCGGTCTCCAGCACCGGAATGCGCCCGTTCGGGTTCTTGGCGAGGAACGCGGGCGTCCGCGTCTCGCCTTTCAGGATATCGCATTCGATCAGGTCGAACGGCCGCCCCAGCATGGACAGCAGCAGCCGCACCTTGTAGCCGTTTCCCGAATCGGAATAATCGTAAAGCCTTAACATTCCTCGCCCCGTCTTTTCCCGGCGATGCCGGATCGCCCCGGTTCTTCTCGTCCCGCGCTCCGCAGCATAGCGCGGGCCGCGCGAACGCCGGACAAGATTATCTCACGAAACGGGCGGGCGCGGGGCCGATGCGGCCGCCGCGCGGTCATTCCTCGCCGTCCGAGGCGTCCTCGTCCCGCGCGGCGGGCGCGATCGGCCAGGGGTTCTCGGCGCGCCAGGGGGTGACGCGCAGCTTGTCGCCCTGCGCCGCGATCACCTCGTCGAGGCGGCGCACATGGTCCATATGCCCGCCCAGCGCCGCGTAATCGTCGAGCCGCAGGGTGAACTCGATCGGCGCCACCAGCGCCGGCGTCGGCACCGAGCCGAAGGCGGCGTCGGGCATCCGGGCCACGTCGACCATGAAGGTGATCCCGCCCCCGGGCCAGACATAGACCGGCGCGCCGCCCGACGTCACCCGGGTCAGGGTCTCGCGGACCGAGCGGGTCAGCCGCACCGGGTTCTCGGTCACGCCCGCGCGCAGGCTGCCGCCCGCGCCCGCCATGAACAGGACCGAGACCAGCGCCGGCTCGCAGTTCTCGCCGATCCGCGCGACCACGCGGGCGAGCGGCTCGGGCATGGGCGCGGGTCGTGGCGCGAGATCGTCGTCGAGGACGAAGAACGCCGCGTCCTCGCCCGTGGTGCTGACCATCAGAAGCCGAAGCCCGGGGCGCGCCACCTTCGGGTCGATTCGCTCGATGATGGTCAGCGGGTCGTCGATGTCGGTGCCGCCCCAGCCGCTCCCCGGCTCGGCGACCTGGAAATAGCGCCCGGGCGTCGAGCGCCGCCCGCGCACCCGCACCCCCGACGGCGCCATGCCGAGAAAACGCCCCGCCTGATGCTCGGTCAAAACGCCGGTGATATGGTCGTCGACCACGATCACCTCGTCGACCTGGCCGAACCACTGGCGCGCGAACATGCCGATGGTGGCCGAACCGCAGCCGACGCGCATCCGCTCCTCGCGCGCGCCGTCGATCACCGGCGCCGCGCCCGCCTGGACGGTCAGCTTCGCGCCGCCGTCGATCGCGAGATCGACCGCCTCCTTGTTGCACAGCGCGAGCATCATGTCGCAGGTGGCGTTGCCCTCCTTCTTCGAGCCGCCGGTCAGGTGCCGCACGCCGCCCAGCGCCAGCATTTGCGAGCCGTACTCGGCGGTGGTCACATGGCCGACCTGCTCGCCGCCGCAGCGCACCGCGGCCTGCTCGGGACCGATGAAGCGGTCGGTGTCGATCTTCAGCTTGAGCCCGCAGTAGCTGAAGATCCCCTCGGTCACCACGGTGACCATGTCGACGCCCTCGCATTCGCTCGCGACGATGAAGGGCGCGGGCTTGTAGTCGGGATAGGTGGTGCCCGAGCCGATGCCGGTCACGAAGGTCGGCGCGCCGGGAACGATCTTGCCGTCCCAGTCGGCGGCGAGGAAAGGCACCATGCGCCCCTCGGCGTCGACGGTTTTCTGGGCGAGCACCACCGGGTCGGCGCGCGTCAGCACCCCGTCGCGGTTGCCGTAACGGTCGCAGGCCCCGCTGCGGCCCGGGCGAATCCGGCACAGCACCGGGCAGGCGTCGCAGACGACGATGCCCGCGTCGCGCGAGGCGTGCCCCGGGCGCTTCGGGTTTTTTCCGCTCTCAGCCATCGCCGCCCGCCGCCCGCGTCGCGAGGATCGCGGCGCGCACCCGGTCGGGGGTCGCCGGCAGGCGGGTGATGCGCGCGCCCGTGGCGTGGTGGATCGCCCCCAGGATCGCAGGCGCCGTCGGAATCAGCGCGGGCTCGCCGATTCCCTTGGCGCCCCAGGGACCGAGCGGCTCGGGGTCCTCGATCAGCAGGCATTCGATCTCGGGCAGGTCGCCGACGGTCGGAATCAGATAGTCGTGAAGGTTCTCGGTCCGGCCGGGGAGATACTCCTCCATCAGCGCGAGGCCCAGGCCCTGGGCGATGCCGCCGTGGATCTGGCCCTCGACCTGGGTCGGGTTGATCGCGCGGCCGATATCGTGGGCGGCGACGATGCGCAAGGGCGTCACCGTGCCGAGCTCCAGGTCGACCGCGACCTCGGCGATCTGGGCGGCGAAGCCGTAGCAGGCGTAGGGCACGCCCTGGCCGTCGGCGTCGAGCGGCGAGGTCGGCGGATCGAAAGAGCCGACCCCGACCAGTACGTCGCCGCGCTCGCCCTCGGGCAGGCGGGCGAGGTCGAGCGCATGGGCGCCGCCCGCGTCGCGAACGATCACGCGCCCCTTCTCGATCTCGATCACCGCCTCGTCGCCGGCGTTGGCGAGCCGCAGGATCTGGGCGCGCAGGTCGCGCCCGGCGAGCTCGGCCGCCTTGCCCGAGATGAAGGTCTGGCGCGAGGCCGAGGTCTTGCCCGCGTCCGCCGTGAGGTCGGTGTCGCCGGTCACCAGCGTCAGCGCGGCCATCGGCACGCCGAGCGCGTCGGCCGCGATCTGGGCGAGGATCGTGTTCGAGCCCTGGCCGATATCGAGCGCCCCACTGTAAAGCGTGATCCGCCCGTCGCGCGCCAGGCCCACATGCATGGTCGAGGGGTTCGACATCGAGGTGTTGCCGATCCCGTACCACATGCAGCCGATGCCCACGCCCCGGCGCAGGGGCCCCATGGCGGCGGCGTTTTGCGCCTCGACCCGGGCGCGGGCCTCGGTCCAATGGGAGCGCAGTTCCTCGAGGCATTGGGCGAGCCCGGCGCTCGCTTCGAGCGTCTGGCCGGTCGCGGTTCGGTCGCCGGCGCGGATCGCGTTGCGCAGGCGGAATTCGAGCGCGTCCATCCCGATGCGGGCGGCGAGCATGTCCATCAGCGCCTCGTGGACCACAGCCGCCTGGGGGATGCCGAAACCCCGGAAGGCCCCCGCCGGCGGCCCGTTGGTGAACAGCGCCCGGGTGGTCGCGCGCACCGCCGGCACCACATAGGGGCCGCTCGCGTGAACCGGCACGCGGTTGGCGACCGTCGGCCCCCAGGAGGCGTAGGCGCCGGTATTGAAATCACCGTGGAAGTCGAGCGCCGCGAGCCTGCCGTCGCGGGTGCACCCGGCGCGCCCGGTCATGCGCGCCGGGTGGCGCTTGGTGCTCGACGCCATCGATTCGGGACGCGTGTAGACGCAGCGTACGGGCCGCTCGAGCAGCCAGGCCGCGACCGCGATCATGGGCTGGACCGACTGGTCGAGCTTGCCGCCGAAGCCGCCACCGCAGGCGGTCGGGCGGATGCGCACGCGCTCGGGCGAAATACCGAGCACCTGGGCGACCTCGACGCGGTCCATGTAGGGCGTCTGGGTGGAGGCGTGGATCTCGATGCGCTCGCCGACGCGACGCGCGTAGCCCGCCTCGGGCTCGATATAGGCGTGTTCGACGAAGCCGGTCTCGGCCGCGATCTCGACGACCGCGTCGGCGGCGGCGAACCCCGCCTCCAGATCGCCGCGCGCGACTCGCCCCTCGATCAAAAGATTGCCGGGCCGGTCGGCGTGAAGCGTCGGCGCGCCCGGCGACATGGCGTCGTCGAGGGTCTCGACCGCGGGCAGCGGCCGCCAGTCGATCGGCAGCTCGTCGTCGTCGATCTCGGCGAGCGTCTCGGCGTCGGCCGCCACCAGGGCGACGACCGCCTCGCCGCGATAGCGCGCGTAGCCGTCGGCGAATACCGGCTGGTCCTTGATGTCGGGATAGATGCCGAAGCCGTTGTTGCCCGGCACGTCGGCCGCCGTCAGCACGCGCAGCAGCTTCGGGTGGCGGCGGTGAAGATCGTCGAACGTGCCCAACGTGAAGCGCGCATGGGCATGGGGCGAGCGCACCGCGCGCAGCCACAGGGCCTCGGCGGGCGCGGCGTCGTCGCCGTAGATCTCGGCCCCGGTGACGCGCGCGATCCCGTCGATCTTGGCCGCGCGCGCGCCGACCGCCGCGCCGCGCGCGAGCGGGGCCGGCTCGCGCGGCCCGCCCTCGGCCGCGTCGATCACCGCCTCGACGATCTTGCGGTAGCCCGTGCAGCGGCACAGAACCCCCGCGAGCGCGTCCTCGACCTCGGCGGCGTCGGGGCGCGGGCGGCGGCGCAGAAGATCGGCCGCCGCCATCAGCATGCCCGGCGTGCAGATCCCGCATTGCGCCGCGCCGTGGGCGTGAAAGGCGCGTTGCAGGGCGTCGAGCGCGCCGTCCCGGGCGAGTCCCTCGACCGTGACCACCGCGCGCCCGGCGACCTGGGCCACGGACGTCATGCAGGCGCAAACCTGGCGGTCGTCGAGCAGCACCGTGCAGGCGCCGCAGTCGCCCGCGTCGCAGCCGACCTTGGTGCCGGTCAGCCCAAGCCCCCGGCGCAGCACCGTGGCGAGCCGCTCGGCGGGCGCCGCCTCGACCGAAACCGCCCGGCCGTTGAGCGTGAAGGCGACTTGCACGGTTGCCGTCACGATGCTCCCGTCCCTTCGGCCGCGAGTCCGTCGAGCGCCCGGCGCAACAAAGTGAGCGCCGCGTCGCGCCGATAATCGGCGGGCGCGCGCGGATCGTCGATCGGCGCGAGCGGGTCGAGATGCCCGGCCTCGACCGCCGCGCCCAGCCCGGGCGCGAACAACCGCCCGGCGAGCGCCGCCTCGAGCGCGGGCAGCCGTCTTGCCGTCGGCGCGCAGGCCCCGACCGAAACCCGCGCGGCGGCGACGCGCCCCTCCCGGTCCACCTCGACCACGGCGGCGACCATGACGATCGAGATCACCAGATAGCGCCGCGCGCCGAGCTTGAGAAAGGCGGCGCGCGCCGAACGCGCCGGCCGGGGCACGAGGATCGCGGTCACCAGCTCGTCGGCGCGCCGCCGGGTTTCGCGGTTACCGGTAACGAACTCGACCACCGGCAGGCGGCGACGCCCGCCGCGCGAGGCGAGCTCGACCTCGGCGTCCATGACCTGGAAGTTGGGAATCCCGTCGGCCGCCGGCGAGGCGTTGCAGAGATTGCCGCACAGGGTGCCCGCGTTCTGCACTTGCGGCCCCCCGACCGCGCAGGCGGCATGCTTGAGGCCATCGAACAGCGGCGGCAGCGGCGCGTCGATCAGGTCGCGCCAGGTCGCGAGCGCGCCGATCCGCCAGCCCGCCTCTTCCTCGACGATGCCGCGCAAATCGCCGATCGCCGTGATGTCGAGCACGTCGTTCGCCACCGCGCGCCCGACGCGGGCGGGATAGAAATCGGTGCCGCCGGCGAGGATCGACGGGGCCCCTTTGGCGAGCGCGTCGAGCGCCTCGGAAAGCGCGTCCGGCCTCATGTAACGCCCCATGAGCGCTCCCTCCCCGTCGCGGAGCCCGCGTGGTGAATATTGTTTGTATGCATATGAATTTCGCGGAACCTTCCCACCCCTGTCAAGAGGAACCGCGCGCTCAGCCCAAACGGCGCAGCAATTCGAGCAGGCGGCGGCGCTCGCGGGCGTCGAGGGGGGCGAGTATCGTCTCGCTCACCCGGCGACCGCGCGCGCTCAACCCGGCGACGAGACGGCGTCCCTCGGGCGAGAGGGTGAGCACGGTTCGGCGGCGGTCGGCGGCGTCGGCGCGCCGCTCGATCAGCCCGCGCCGGGCGAGGCGACGGATCACGCCCTGCACGGTCGCCGGGTCCATGGCCGTCAGTCGCCCGAGATGGTTCTGCGACAGCGCGCCGGCGTCGCGCAGCTTGACAAGCGCCGCCCATTGGGTCGGCGTGATTTGGGCATCGCCGAAAGCGGCGAGAAAGATCGCGGTCGCACGCTGATGGGCGCGGCGCAGCAGATATCCCGCCTGTTCCTCCAGGCGATAGCGCCCGTCCGTATCGTCGCCGTTCTCCCCGTCGCGCGGCGCGCGCCTGCCGGCCACCGCCGCCGAACCGTCTTGTTGGGACATGAACGCCGCCTCCCCGCTTCCCGCCAAGATCGTTTGTACACATACTAATCTGGACGAGCCGCGCGCTGTCAAGAAACGCGCCGCGCTCACAGAGGCTTGACTTGCCGCCCACGACGCGGGGCCTCACAGTGATCCGAGCTCCCAAGCCGATGATGCAAACCGACAGCGGAGGAAGCCCATGCGAGCTCACCCCCCGACTCCGTCGCCGGCCATCGCGCGCCGCCTCGCGCCCGGCGCGGCGCCGGCCGTCTTCGCCCTGATCGTCTTCGCCCTGGTCGCGCTGGCCCCGGCCGCCTTCGCCGGGCCCGAGCGTTTCTGGAAGACCGAATGGCCCAAGACCGATTTCGCCAAACGCTCGGTCGCGCTCGAGGAGATCCGCTCGGGCGGGCCGCCCAAGGACGGCATCCCCTCGATCGACGCGCCCGAGTTCGTGGCCGTCTCGGCGGTCGCCTCGCTGCCCGAGACCGAGCCGGTGATCGGCTTCGCCGTCGGCGACGACCGACGCGCCTATCCCTTGCGGATTCTCATGTGGCACGAGATCGTCAACGACGTGGTCGGCGGCGTGCCGGTGGCGGTCACCTTCTGCCCGCTGTGCAACGCCGCGATCGTGTTCGACCGGCGCGTCGACGGCAAGACGCTCGAATTCGGCACCACCGGCAAGCTGCGCAACTCGGACCTGGTGATGTACGACCGCCAGACCGAAAGCTGGTGGCAGCAGTTCCTGGGCGAGGCGATCGTCGGCGAGATGACCGGCAAGCGACTCAAGTTCCTGCCGGCTCGGATCGAATCCTTCGCTCGCTTCCGCGAGCGCGCGCCCGACGGCAAGGTCCTGGTGCCGAGCAACCCCGGGATGCGCCGCTATGGCTACAACCCCTACGTCGGCTACGACGGCCTCTCGTCGCCCTGGCTCTACGACGGTGAAATGCCCGACGGCATCGCACCGCTCGAGCGCGTGGTCACGGTCGGCAAGCAGGCCTGGGCGTTGTCGCTTCTGCGCGCGCGCGGCACGATCACGGCGGGCGATCTGGTGCTGAGCTGGACACCGGGCCAGGTTTCGGCGCTCGACAGCGCGCTGATCGCCCAGGGCGCCGACGTCGGCAACGTGGTCGTCCAGCGCAAGACCGCCGACGGCGGATTGGAGGACGTGGTCTACGGCGTCGATTTCGCCTTCGCCTTCCACGCCTTCTACCCCGACGCGCCGATCCGGACCGAATAGGCCGCGACGCGTTAAGTTGGCGCCGTTCAGCCCTTCGCCTCGATCCAGTCCGGCAGATCGACGATCGAGGCGATCCGCCCGTCCGCGCGGATGTCGTCGCGGTCGCGGTCGGCGGGCGTGAACTTGCCGGTTTCGACCTGAACCGCGCGCATCCCCGCCGCCCGGGCGCCGCCGATATCGGCTTCGATGTCGTCGCCGACCATCACCGCCTCCCCCGCCGCGACGCCGAGATGGGCGAGCGCGAGCGCGAAGAACGCCGCCGCCGGCTTGCCCACGACCTCGGCCTCCACGCGCGCGGCGTATTCGAGCGCGGCGACGAACGGCCCGAGGTCGAGCGCGATCGCGCCGTCGCGGCGGCAATAGCGGTTGCGGTGAAGCGCGATCAGCCGCGCGCCGCCGCGCAGCATGGCGAACAGACCGTCGAGCCGCTCCCAGGTGAAGCCTTTATGCAAATCGCCGAGCACCACGGCCTCGGGCGCCTCGTCGACGAGATCGAAGGCGGCGAAGTCCTCGGTCAATCCTTCGGGCGCCGCGAGATGCACGCGCCGGACGCGATCGCGCGACAAAAGGCGGGCGGCGGCGAGCGGCGGGGTGAACAGCTCCGCCTCGTCGAGCGCGAAGCCCATGGCGCGCAGCCGCGCCGCGATCTCGCGCCGAGAGCGCGTCGTCGTGTTGGTGAGAAAGCGCAGGCCCAGCCCCGTCGCGCGCAGCCGCTCAAGCGCCGCCGACGCGCCCGCGACCGTTCCGTCCCCTTCGTAGAGGACCCCTTCGAGATCGAGAAGAACGCCGCGCACCGTCATCGCTACTCCGCCCTGGAAAGGCGTGATCGGCAGGCTCCCGCATAAGCGGGAAAAGCTCTAGGACCGTTCCGCCCGGGCCGTCGGCTGCGAGAGATAGATGACACGGCGCAGAAGCTCGCGATAGCGGTCGGCCTCCTGTTCGTCGAACAGGGGATCGCGGTTCTCGTCGAACGCGCGGTCGATCTCGATCCAATCCTCGGGCGCGAGGCTGTCGCGGGCGAGCGGAAAGACCTCCGTCTCCTCCTTGCGCATATGCGCGTGAACGAAGGCGGTGTAGTCCGAGACGATCTTCTCGAACGCTTCCTTGTCGAAGGGGACCTCGATCGACATCGCCTCGACCGCGGCGCGGAGATCGGCGATCATGCCGGCCTCGCGCGCGTGCTCGTCGCGCAGATCGTCGAGCAGCGCCTTGGCGTCGGCGTTGCGGCGCTCGAGCGCGGAGAACAGGAACCGCTCTTCCTTCGGGTGGTGGACATGATCGGGGAAGGTCTCGATATAATCGATGGCGGCGAACAGGAGATCGTAGTCGAGCGCGCCGGTCTCGCGAAAATCCTGCACTTCCGCGTCCAGAACGGCGAGCACCTTGAGCATGTTGGCGTGCTCGCGCCTTAACGTCTCGATCGCTTTGGCCATGCCGATCTCCCTCGATCCGGTGCCCGCCGGCTAGGGTCGAGCATACGCCTTTCGCCGCCGCCTCGCAGCAGATTCCTAGCGCGCCCGGCGCGGGCGGGGTAACGCCACGGGCGACAAAATGTCAAAAAACGGCTATACTTACTGCTCGATCGCGTCGGTTGCGGAGGGGCGCCGCGCGCTGGGCGCGGCGCGGAGCGGTCTCATGGCGAACCTCGTCACGCTCGTTCGTCTCGTGCTTCTGTTCGGTCTGGTCGTCGCGGCCTATCGGCTACCGCCGGCCTGGCAAGCGGCGAACGCGGCTCTAATTCTCGTCATCATGCTACTCGACGCCGTGGACGGCTACGTCGCCCGCGCGCGCGGCGAGGAAACCCTGTTCGGCGCGGTGTTCGACATCGCCGTCGACCGGGTGGTCGAGAACGTCGTCTGGATTGTCTTCGCCCATCTCGGGCTGGTGCCGGTCTGGGTGGCGATCGTGTTCGTCGCGCGCGGCTCGGTCGTCGATTCGGTGCGCGCGGTCGCGGTCAATCGGGGCGAGACCCCGTTCGGCATGATGCGATCGAGGCTCGGGCGCTTCCTGGTCGTCGGGCGGCTCATGCGCGGCAGCTACAATGGCGTGAAGGCGGCGGCGTTCACGGGGATCTTTCTCGCCCGCGCCCTGCCCGCGCTCGCGCCCGAGCTCTGGATCGAGTGGCAGGCGGCGATCGGGACGATCACGGCCCTGCTGGTCCACGCCTCGGTCGTCATGTGCCTGTTGCGCGGCCTGCCGGTGATCGTCGAGTTCGCGGTCGTCCGCCGCGACCTGTTCACGCCCCGCCTCGCGCACGAAGCCGCCGAATGAGCGGGGCGCTGGTCGACGTCGACGGAACGCTGATCGCGCCCCCCAGCACCGAAATCCGATTCGCCGCCCATCTCGTTCGCGCGCGCCGCCTGGGGCCGCGCCAAGCGGCGCGCGTGGCGCTGTTTCTCGCCCGCTGGGGACCGCGCTACGGGCCGCGCGTGTTCAAGAAGAACAAGGCCTATCTCGACGGCTTGCCCGTGGACGCGATCACCGAGATCGCCGAAGAGTTCCTGCGCGACGAGATCGCGCCCCGCCTGCGCGCGAGCGTCCTGCGCCGGCTGGAGGCCCATCGCGTCGCCGGCGAAGGGATCGCGCTGGTGACCGGCGCGCCCGATTTCATCGCCCGCGCGCTCGCTCCCCATGTCGGGGCGACGGCTTGGGCGGCGACCGAATGCGCGCGGAGCAATGGGGTGTTCACCGACGCCCCGCCGCTCGCCCATCCCTTCGGGGCCGAGAAGATCGTCCATGCCCGCCGCCTTTGCACGCGGCTCGGCTGGACGCTCGACGACTGCGCGGCCTATGGCGATTCGGCGCATGACGCGGCGTTGTTGGCGCGCGTCGCGCGGCCGGTCGCCGTCCATCCCGACCGCGCGCTGGCCCGCATCGCCGAGGCGCGCGGCTGGGACGTGATCGCCGATTGACGCGCCGCGCGCGCGGGATCGGCGGAGCGATGGAAACCGGCGCCGAAAACGATACAATCGCGCCGCATTCACCGGCGGCGGGAGGAGACATGGACCGACCGTATCTTCTGTTCCTGGGCGACGCCCATGACGAGCTCGCGGCCAAGGCGGCGCGCGGGATCGTCGAATGGCGGCCCGAGGGGTGCCTGGGCCAGCTTAGGCTCGACGGCTGCCGCGCGAGCTTGGGCCTGCCCGACCTCACGGTCGCCGAGGCGGCCGCGCGCGGCGCGCGCACCATGGTTATCGGGGTCGCCAATGCGGGCGGCTTCATCCCCGAGACCTGGATCGAGACCATCGTCGCCGCGCTCGACGCGGGGCTCGACGTCGCCGCCGGGATGCACACCCGGCTCGCCGATATCGCCCCGATCGCCGAGGCCGCGCGGCGCGGCCGCCGGGCGCTGTTCGATCTTCGCCATCCGACGCGCGAATTCAAGGTCGGCACCGGCGCGCCGCGCGCCGGCAAGCGCCTGCTGACCGTCGGCACCGACTGCTCCTGCGGCAAGATGTACGCGGCGCTCGCGATCGAGCGCGAGATGCGCGCGCGCGGCATGAACGCCGAGTTCCGCGCCACCGGGCAAAGCGGCATCATGATCGCCGGCGACGGGATCTCGGTCGACGCGGTGGTCGCCGATTTCATTTCGGGCGCGGTCGAATGGCTGACCCCGGCCAACGATCCCGGCCATTGGGACGTGATCGAGGGCCAGGGCTCGCTGTTCCATCCCTCCTTCGCGGGCGTCAGCCTCGGGCTTCTCCACGGCGCGCAGCCGGACGTACTGATCATGTGCCACGAGCCGACGCGCCGCCACATGCGCGGCTTGCCCGACCGCGCGCTTCCCGGGCTCGGCGAATGCATCGCCGCGAACGAGGCCGCCGCGCGCCTGACCAACCCGGCGGCGCGGGTCGTCGGCATCGCGCTCAACACCGCCGGGCTCGACGACGACGCGCGCGCCCGCGCCATCGCCGCGACCGCGGACGAGACCGGCCTTCCCTGCGCCGATCCGGTCGCGACCGGCGTCGGCCCCCTCGTGGACGCGCTTTCGTGAGCGCGCGCCGCCTTCGGGTCGCGGCCGAGTCCTGGCCGATCGCGGGCCGCTTCACGATCTCGCGCGGCAGCAAGACCGCCGCCGAGGTGGTGGTCGCCACGATCGAGGGGACGGGCGAGGAGGCGGGCACGGTCGGGCGGGGCGAATGCGTGCCCTACGCGCGCTACGGCGAGAGCGTCGCCGATGTGGTGGCGCGCATCGAGGGGCTCGCCGACGCCATCGCCGATGGCCTCGACCGCGCGGGCCTCGCCGAGGCCCTGCCCCCGGGCGCGGCGCGCAACGCGCTCGACTGCGCGCTCTGGGACCTGGAAGCCAAGCTGACCGGCGTCCCGGCGTGGCGCCGCGCCGGGCTCGATGCGCCGCCGGCGCTGGTGACCGCCTATACGCTGAGCCTGGATACGCCCGAGGCCATGGCCGCGGCGGCGCGCGCCAACGCCGATCGCCCGCTTCTCAAGGTCAAGCTCGGCGCCGAGGGCGTGATCGAGCGGGTGAGCGCGATCCACGCGGCGGCGCCCGGGGCCGAGATCATCGTCGACGCGAACGAGGCCTGGACCCCCGACCTGCTCGCCGCGCTCGCGCCCCGGCTCGATGCCTTGCGTGTCGCGATGATCGAGCAGCCGCTGCCCGCGGGCGAGGACGCGGCGCTCGACGGGCTGGCGCGGCCGGTCCCTCTTTGCGCCGACGAGTCCTGCCACGACACGGCGACCCTGGGGGCGCTTCGCGGGCGCTATGATCTGGTGAATATCAAGCTCGACAAGACCGGCGGCCTGAGCGAGGCGCTGCGGCTCGCCGAGGCGGCGCGGGCGGCGGGCTTCGCCGTCATGGTCGGCTGCATGATCGGCACCTCGCTCGCCATGGCGCCGGCCATGCTGGTCGCCGCCCGGGCGCGCTTCGTCGATCTCGACGGGCCGCTGCTGCTCGCCCGCGATCGCGCGCCGGGCCTGAACTATCGCGGCAGCGCGATCGACCCGCCGCCGCCGGAGCTTTGGGGTTGACGGCCGCCGGCGCGGGATCGGCCCCAAACGGATCGGCGCGAACGAACCGGCCCGAAGCGGATCGGCGCGAGCCTGCCCTTACCCGGTCGGAAACCCGCGTTTCTTGCAATGTTGCAATGCAATATTTTTTCATGCGCGACCTTGTCGCGAGCGAAAGACGTACTACGTTGTCGGCTGTCCGATGCGACGTCGGGTGGATCACGGGAGCTCGCCATGACAGACAAGGTCCGGAAGTCGGAGGCGGAGTGGTTGGCCTCATTGACCCAGACCCAGTTCTACATCACGCGTCGCCGGGGGACCGAGCCTCCGTTCAGCGGCGCCTACCACGCCACCAAGACGCCCGGCACCTATCATTGCGTCTGCTGCGGGCAGCCCCTGTTCGAAAGCACGACGAAATTCGATTCGGGTAGCGGCTGGCCGAGCTTCACCGCGCCCATCGCCGACGAGGTCGTCTCCACGACGGTCGACGAAAGCCTCGGGATGACACGGACCGAGGTGCAATGCAGCCGTTGCGACGCCCATCTCGGCCATGTCTTTCCCGACGGCCCGGCCCCGGCGAGAACGCGCTATTGCATCAACTCCGCCGCGCTCAGGCTCGAGCCCGCCAAAGCCGCGGGCGACCAATCCTCGAACCCGGACAAGCGGGCGCGCGACGCCGGCGACTGATTCTTCCCCTGGTCCGATCCCCTGATCCCGCGGCGTGGGCCGGTGCAGATTTAGAGCGGGTTGATTTTAGGCCGGCGCGTCATTTCCTTGAACCGGATCGGCGCATCCCGCGCCCCCCGCTTCGCACCCCCACCCAACCCTCCCCCCTCGAGGGGGAGGGTTGGGTGGGGGTGGGGTGCGCGCGCGAACCGGGGATACGGGAAGCGCCGATTCCATCGAAAGACATCGGACTCTAGGCTCGGCGTCCCGCCGTCAGCGGTCGCCGCCCGCGCCGTGCTCGGCACCTCGGGTCAGGTAGTGCGCGGCGAGGATCGGCACGAAGGTCACCGCGATCACGAACACCGCGACCACGTTGGTCACCGGGCGCGCGCGCGGGCGCACCAGCTCGGTCAGCATCCAGATCGGCAGCGTCGTCTGCTGGCCCGCCGTGAAGGTGGTGACGATCACCTCGTCGAAGGACAGCGCGAACGCCAGCATCCCGCCCGCCAGCAACGCGGTCGCGATATTGGGCAGCACGATGTGGCGAAAGGTCTGGAAGGCGTTGGCGCCGAGGTCCATCGACGCCTCGATCTGCGAATAGGCCGTGCGGCGAAAGCGCGCGAGCACGTTGTTGTAGACCACGACCACGCTGAACGTCGCGTGGCCGATCACGATGGTCCAGAAGCTGAACGGAATGCCGCCCAGGTTGAACGCCGCGCGCAGCGAAATGCCGGTGATGATGCCGGGAAGCGCGATCGGCAGGATGATGAGCAGCGAAACCGCCTCGCGTCCGAAGAAGCGCGTCCGGTAGACCGCCGCCGCGGCGAGCGTGCCGAGGACGATCGCCGCCCCCGTGGCGGTGAAGGCGACCCGGACCGAAAGCCCGAGCGCCGCCCAGATATCCTCGCGCCCCCAGGCGACGACGAACCATTTGGTCGTGAAGCCCGGCAGTGGAAAGCTGAAGCTCTTGTCGTCGGTGTTGAAGGCGTAAAGGATGATCAGCGCGAGCGGCACATGCAGGAACAGAATCCCGCCGAGCGCCGCGAGCCGCAGTCCGAGCGGCGCGCGCCGCCGATCGCTCGCCCCGCTAGAGCGTTTCATGTCTTGACGGCACCGGCCCGCGCCGCCGCCCGGCCACCCATAGCGTACGATCCCGTTGGGTGGCCGGGCGGGGGAGCGGGCCGGTGCGATCCCATGTAAGAGGAAAAGACT
>CAZHDF010000083.1:0-14520 GCA_964531525.1 uncultured Alphaproteobacteria bacterium
CCCCCGCTTCGCACCCCCACCCAACCCTCCCCCATCGAGGGGGAGGGTTGGGTGGGGGTGAGGACGAGAGCGCGGACCGGGGATACGAGAAGCGCCGATTCCATCAAAAGACATCCCGCCCTACCGACCGGGCACGCCCTGGGTCGTCGAATACTCGAAATGCAGCTCCCGGTCGGGGTGGACCAGCGGGTAAATCGCATGGGCCGCCATCGCCGCCTCGGCAAAGCCCGTCAGGATCAGCTTGAGCTTCCCCGGATAGGCGGCGATATCGCCGATGGCGAACACGCCCGGAACGCTGGTCGCGCCGGTCGCCGGATCGACGACGATATGCTTGCGCTCCAGATCGAGCCCCCAGTCGGCGATCGGCCCGAGCTCCATGGCGAGCCCGAAGAAGGGTAGCAGCACGTCGGCCTCGATCCGCCGCTCCTCGCCCGCGAGCGTGCGCGCCACGACCGTCTCGATCCGCCCGTCCGCGCCTTCGAGCCCGGCGAGCTGATAGGGCACGACGAGCTCGATCCGGCCCGCCTCGGCCAGCGCGCGCAAGCGAGCGACGCTTTCCGGCGCGCCCCGGAACTTGGGCCGGCGATGGATTACCGAGACCCGCGCCGCGACCTCGGAAAGCGACAACGCCCAATCGACCGCCGAATCGCCGCCGCCGGCGATCACCACGCGCCGGTCGCGGAAGTCCTCGCGGCGACGGACCATGTAGAAGACGCTCGTGCCCTCGTAGTCCTCGATCCCCGGCAACGGTGGGCGATGCGGTCCGAACGCCCCGCAGCCGGCGGCGACGATGACCGCGCGACACGCGATCGCCGCGCCCTTCGAGGTCTCGACCAGGAAGCCGCCGTCCTCGCGCGGGCGCAACGCCGTTACCTGCTGGCCCAGGTGGTAGACCGGCTCGAAGGGCGCGACCTGCTCGGCCAAGCGGTCGATCAGCGCGCCCGCGTCGATGCGCGGATAGCCCGGAATGTCGAAGATCGGCTTTTCGGGATAGAGCGCCGTGCACTGGCCGCCGATCTCCTCGAGCGTGTCGACCACATGGCAGCGCATGCGCAGCATGCCGGCCTCGAAAACGGCGAACAGCCCGACCGGGCCGGCGCCGACGACGACGATATCGGTTTGTTGCGCGGGCGGGTTCTCGGGGCGGGTCATGGACACTCCGCGATGGATGACGACGACGGAAACGGCGCCCCGAACCCGTTCGGGCCGGGCCGTCCGGGCGACCGGCCTAAGATGGCCGCGCCTCCCCGCTTTCGCAAGCCCCGCCGGCAAGGTTGCGGCGCGCGGGCGGCGAAGGCTACAAAAGAGCCATGCCCGCGTCCCCGTCGCCCCCGTCGCCGCCGCATCCCGCCCCGCCCCCGGCGCGGGCCGAGATCGCGCTCCCCGACCGCGCCGCCACGCGCCGCCTCGGGGCGCGGCTCGCCCGGGTTCTGCGCCCGGGCGATCTGGTCGCGCTGCGCGGCGTGCTGGGCGCGGGCAAGACCGCGCTCGCGCGCGACATCATCGAGGCGCGCGCGGGCGGGGCGCGCGAGGTGCCGAGCCCGACCTTCACCCTGGTCCAATCTTACGAGACGGGCGATCTCGCGATCTGGCATTTCGACCTCTACCGCCTGGAGCGCCCCGAGGACATCGAGGAGCTCGGCTTCGACGAGGCGCTCGACGACGGCGCGGTCCTGGTCGAATGGCCCGAGCGGCTGGGCGACTGGCTGCCCGCCGAGCGGCTCGACGTCGTGCTCGATCCCGGGCCCGAGGCGCGGACCGCGCGCCTGACCGCGACCGGCGACTGGATCGCGCGGCTCGACGCGCTGACCGGCGATGGCTGATCGCGAGGCGACCATCCGCGCCTTTCTCGACCGCGCGGGCTGGGCCGACGCGGCGCGGCGACCGCTCGCGGGCGACGCCTCGTTCCGGCGCTACGACCGCGTCATGGACGAAGCCGGCGGTCGCCGCGCGGTGCTGATGGACGCGCCCCCCGGCAAGGAGGACGTGCGCCCCTTTCTCGCGGTCGACGCCCATCTCCGCGCCCAAGGTCTCGCCGCGCCCGAGGTTCTCGCCGCCGACGTCGAGGCGGGGCTGGTACTGCTCGAGGACCTGGGAGACGCGCTCTACACCCGGGTGCTCGACGCGGGCGAGGGCGACGAGGCGACGCTTTACGCCGCCGCGGTCGACGTGCTGGCCGCGCTGCACGCCCACCCGCCCGAGGGGCTCGACCTGCCGCCCTACGACGACGCCCGGCTGATGGCCGAGGCGGGACTGTTCATCGACTGGTTCCTGCCCGCCGCGACCGGCCGGGCGGTGGCGGAGACGACGCGCGAGGCCTTCCACGCGGCGTGGGCGGCGGTGTTTCCGCTCGCGCGGGCCGCGCCGCCGCGCTTGACCTTGCGCGACTATCACGCCGACAACCTGATCTGGCTGCCGGCGCGCGAGGGGCTTCGCCGCGTCGGGCTGCTCGATTTCCAGGACGCGGTGCTGGGCCCGCCCGCCTATGACCTCGTCTCGCTGCTCGAGGACGCGCGCCGCGACGTCGCGCCCGAGACCGTCGCCGCGATGCGCGCGCGCTATCTCGCCGCCCGGCCGGAGACCGACGCCGACGCCTTCGACGCCGCCTATGCGGTGCTCGGCGCCCAGCGCAACTGCAAGATCGTCGGCATCTTCACCCGGCTCTGGCGGCGCGACGGCAAGCCCGCCTATCTCGACTATCTGCCCCGGGTCTGGGCGCATCTCGCGCGCGACCTCGCCCATCCGGCGCTGGCGCCCGTGCGCGCCTGGTTCGACGCGGCCGTGCCGCCGCGCCTGCGCGCCCGCCCCGACCGATGACCGTGACCCGCCCGCGCATCGCCATGCTGCTCGCCGCCGGGCGCGGCAAGCGCATGCGCGCGCTGACCGAGGCGCGGCCCAAGCCTTTGATCGTCGTTGCCGGAAAGCCGCTGATCGACCATGGGCTCGACGCGCTCGCCGCCGCCGGCGTCGCGCGCGTGGTCGTCAACCTCTGGTACCACGCCGACATGCTCGCGACCCATCTCGCGACGCGCGCCCACCCCGCCGTCGAGCTGCTGCGCGAGCGCGAATTGCTGGAAACCGGCGGCGGCGTCGCGGGCGCCCTGCCGCGCCTCGGCGCGGACGCCTTCTTCGTCGTCAACAGCGACGTTCTGTGGCGCGAGGCCGGGCGGCCGGCGCTCGCCCGCCTCGCCGAGGCCTGGCGCGACGACGCGATGGACGCGCTGCTTCTGGTCGTGCCGCGCGCCCGCGCGGTCGGCTACGACGGGCGCGGCGACTTCGACCTGGATTCGCGAGGCCGCCTGTCGCGGCGGGCGGCGGCGGGCACGGCCGAACAAGTCTTCACCGGCCTTCAGATCCTGCACCCCCGCCTGTTCGCGAGCGCGCCCGAGGGCGCCTTCTCGCTCAACCTCCTTTACGACCGGGCGCTGGCGGCGGGGCGGCTTTACGGCATCGAGCACGCGGGCGAGTGGTTCCACGTCGGCACGCCCGAGGGCCGCGACGAGGCCGAGCGCCGCTTCGGCGCGGCGGCGGGCGGCTAGGGCCATGGCGCGAACGGACAAGCGACCCCGGGTCAAGGTCTCGACCATCGCGCCCGATCTCCCGTTCGTCGACGCCCTGGCGGCGGGGCTGCTCGCGCGGCTGGGGCGCGAGCCGCTGGCGCTCGCGCGCGCGACCCTGTTCCTGCCCACCCGGCGAGCGGGGCTGGCGCTGCGCGATGCCTTCCTGCGCCTGGGCGCGGGCGAGGCGCTTCTGCTGCCGCGCATCGTCCCGCTTGGCGATATCGCCCTCGATGACGAGGACGCGGGCGAGGACGGCGAGGTCTCGTTCCTCGCCGACGAGGCGCTGCCGCCCGCGATTCCGGACCTGGAGCGCCGGCTCCTGCTCACCCGCCTAGTGCTTGCCCGCGCCCGCGCCGAGGGCGACGGCGGCGCGGCCCGGGTCGACCAGGCCGCGCGGCTCGCGGGCGAGCTCGCCCGGCTTCTCGACCAGGTGCAGGGCGAGCGGCTGTCCTTCGACGGCCTCGCCGAGCTGGTGCCCGAGGACTACGCCGAGCATTGGCGAAAGACCCTCGAATTTCTCAAGATCGTTACCGAGCATTGGCCCGCGATCCTGGCCGAGCGCGGATTGATCGACCCGGTCGCGCGGCGCAATCTCGCGACCGAGGCCCTACTCGCCCGCTGGCGCGAGGCGCCGCCGACCCATCCCGTGATCGCCGCGGGCTCGACCGGCTCGGTCCCGGCGACCGCCGACCTGCTCGCCGCGATCGCGCGATTGCCCGCGGGCGAGGTGGTGCTGCCGGGGCTCGACCGCGCGGCCGACGAGGCGAGCTGGGCGGCGATCGACGCGAGCCATCCGCAATACGGGCTCAAGCGGCTGCTCGCCCATATCGGGATCGACCGCGACCAGGTGACCGACTGGGAGACGGGCGACGCCCCGGTCTCGGAGCCGGGCGGGGCGGCGCGGGTCGCGCTGCTCGCGACCGCGCTGCTGCCCGCCGAGACGACCGACGCCTGGCGCGCCGCGCCGCCGGCGCCCGAGGCGGCCTTCGCGGGGCTCGCGCGGATCGACTGCCCCGACCCCGAGGCCGAGGCCCGGGTGATCGCGCTTCGCATGCGCCAGACCCTGGAGACGCCGGGCAAGACGGCGGCGCTGGTCACCCGCGACCGGACGCTCGCGCGCCGGGTCGCCGCGACGCTGCGCCGCTGGGGAATCGAGGTCGACGATTCGGGCGGCCGGCCGCTCGCCAACACCGCGCCCGGCAGCTTCCTGCGCCTGACCGCCGCCCTGGTCGCCGCGCGCGCCGCGCCGCTCGCCCTGCTCGGCGCGCTCAAGCACCCGCTGGCGGCGGGCGGCGAGGCGCCGGGCCGCTTCCGCGCCCGCGTGCGCGCGCTCGAGGTGGCGGTGCTGCGCGGGCCGCGCCCCGAGGCCGGTTTCGCCGGGCTCGACGCGGCGCTCGCCGCCGCTCGCGCCCCCAGGGGCTTGCGCGATTGGCTCGCCCGGCTGGGCCGCGCGGCGGCGGATTTCGAGGCCGCGACGGCGGCGCGCGCGGTCGCGTTCGACCGGATCCTGCGCGCCCATCTCGGCTTCGCCGAGTGGCTCGCGGCGAGCGATACGGACGACGGCGCGGCGCGGCTGTGGCGCGGCGACGCGGGCGAAGCGGCGGCGGCGTTTCTCGCCGAGCTGCTCGACGGCGCGGGCGCGTTGGACGAAATCGAAGGCGCGCGCTACCCGGCGCTGCTCGATGCGCTGATGGAAGGGCGCGTGGTGCGCCCCCGCTTCGGCGCCCATGCGCGGCTGCATATCTGGGGGCCGCTCGAGGCCCGACTTCAGCACGCCGACGTGATGATCCTGGGTGGCCTCAACGAGGGAAGCTGGCCGCCCGAGCCCCCGGTCGACGCCTGGCTCAGCCGCCCGATGCGCGAGCGCTTCGGCCTGCCCGCGCCCGAACGGCGGATCGGGCTCGCCGCCCATGACTTCGCGCAATGCGCCGCCGCGCGCGAGGTGCTGCTGACGCGCAGCGAAAAGGTCGCGGGCGCGCCCACGGTGCCCGCGCGCTGGCTCGCGCGGCTCGCGCATCTGCTCGCGGGCTGGGAGCGCGGCGAGGCGCTCGCCCCGGCCGAGCCCTGGCTCGCCTGGCAGGACGCGCTCGACCGCCCGGCCGACGACGAGCGGATCGAGCCCCAACCGCCCGCACCCCGGCCACCCGTTTCCGCCCGCCCGCGCCGGCTTTCGGTCACCGCGATCGAGACCTGGCGGCGCGACCCCTACGCCATCTACGCCCGGCGCATTCTGCGCCTGCGCCCGCTCGACCCGATCGACGCTCCGCCCGACGCGGCGGCGCGCGGCACCTTCATCCACGCCGCGCTCGACGCCTTCGTCCGCGCCTGGCCCGGCGCGCTGCCAGACGACGCCTACGAGCGCCTGATCGAGCACGGGCGCGCGGCCTTTCGCGAGGCGATCGACCGCCCCGGGGTGCGCGCCTTCTGGTGGCCGCGCTTCGAGCGCATCGCGCGCTGGTTCGTGGAGAAGGAGCGCGAGCGCCGCGCGGACCTCGCCGACCTCAGAAGCGAGGTGTCCGGCCGCCTGGTCCTCGGCGAGGGCGCGCGCGCGTTCACCCTGACCGCCAAGGCCGACCGGATCGAGCGCGACGCCGAAGGTCGCTTCACAATCATCGACTACAAGACCGGGTCGCCGCCCTCGAAAGGTGATATCGAGGCCGGGCTCGCCTGCCAGCTTCCCCTCGAAGCGGCGATCGCCGCCGGCGGCGGGTTCGAGGGCCTGCCCGCGGGACCGGTCGCCGAGCTCGCCCATTGGCGGCTCACGGGGGGCGACCCGCCGGGCGAGATCCAGCCGGTCAAGCTCGACCCGGACGAGGCGGCGGCGGCGGCGCGGGCCGGGCTCGAACGCCTGATCGCCGCCTTCGACGACCCGGCCACGCCCTATCACGCCTGCCCGGATTTGACGCATAAGCCGCGCTTCAACGACTACGCCCATCTCGAGCGCCTCGCCGAATGGGCCGACGCCGACGAGGAGGAAGCCCCGTGAGCGGCGCCGCCCACGGCCCGCTGCCCGCGACCATGCCGAGCGCCGCCCAGCGCAGGGCGGCCGATCCCGGCCGTTCGGTCTGGGTCACGGCCTCGGCGGGGAGCGGCAAGACCAAGGTGCTGAGCGACCGGGTGCTGCGCCTGCTGCTCGCCGGCACCCCGCCCACGCGCATCCTGTGCCTGACCTTCACCCGCGCGGCGGCGGCCGAGATGGCGGTGCGGATCAACGACAGCCTCGGCAAATGGACGGTGATCGGCGACCGGGCGCTCGATGCCGAGATCGAGGCGCTCGCGGGCGCGGCGCCCGAGCCCGAGGTTCGCGCCCGCGCGCGACGCCTGTTCGCCGCCGTGCTCGACGCGCCGGGCGGGCTCAAGATCATGACGATCCACGCCTTCTGCCAGTCGCTGCTGGCGCGTTTTCCGCTCGAGGCGCGGGTCGCGCCCCATTTCCGCCTTCTCGAGGACCGGGGCGCGGCCGAGCTGATGGCGGCGGCCGAGGAAACCGTGCTCGCCCGCGCGAACGCCGAGCCGGCGCTCGCCGAGGCCCTTGCCGAGATCACCAAGCATGTCGACGACAGCCGCTTTCGCGAGCTTATGAAGGCGCTTCGCGGCCAGCGCGGCCGGCTGCGCGCGGCGCTCGGCGGCGCGACCGACGACGCGGGCCTCGACCGGCTGCGGGCGCGCCTCGGGGCGCGGCTCGGCGTCGCCAACGGCGAGACCGAGGCGACGGTGGTCGCCGCCGCCTGCGCCGAGGGCGCCTTCGACCGCGCGGGACTCGCCCGGGCGGTCGAACGGCTTCTCGAAGGCAGCCCGGCCAGCGCCGAGCGCGGGGCCGCGATCGCCGACTGGCTGGCGGCCGACGCGGCCGGGCGCGCGGCACGGTTCGACGCCTATCTCCGCGTCTTTCTCACGGACAAGGACGAGCCCCGGGCGAAGATGCTGAACAAGAAGGCCCGCGAGGACGACCCCGCCGCCTTCGACGCCTTGCTTGCCGAGCAGGCGAGACTCGTCGCGGCGCTCGACCGCCGCAAGGCCGTGGCGGTCGCCGAGGCGAGCGCGGCGTTCCTGCGGCTCGGCGCCGCGATGCTCGCCGAATACGCGCGCGAGAAAACGGCCCGCGCGCGCCTCGACTACGACGACCTGATCGCCATGGCCGCCGCGCTGGTCGCCGAGGACGGGGTCGCGCCCTGGGTTCTGTTCAAGCTCGACGGCGGGCTCGACCATATCCTGGTCGACGAGGCCCAGGACACCAGCCCCGGCCAGTGGCGCGTGATCGCCGCCATCGCCGACGAGTTCTTCGTCGGGCTCGGCGCGCGCGAGACCCGCCGCACCCTGTTCATCGTCGGCGACGAGAAGCAGTCGATCTTCAGCTTCCAGGGCGCCGATCTCGACGCACTCGCCGACATGCGCGCCCATTTCGCCGCCAAGGCGGCCGCCGCCGAAAGCCCGCTGCGCGAGGAGCCGCTGACGCGCTCCTTCCGCTCGACGGCCGAGGTTCTGGCGGCGATCGACGCGGTGTTCGCGCGCGCCGACGCCCGCGCGGGCGTCGTCTTCGCCGACCACGAGGTCGTCCATAGCTCGAACCGCGAGGGCCAGGCCGGGCGGGTCGAGCTGTGGCCGCCGGCCGAGGCCGATCCGCGCCCGAAGCCCGCGCCCTGGACCCCGCCCGCCGAGCGCCAGGCGACGGCCCAGGCGAACGAGCGGCTCGCCGGGGCGATCGCCGGCACCATCGCCGACTGGCTCGCGCGTGGCGAGCGGCTGGATGCGCGCGACCGCCCGATCCGCCCGGGCGACATCATGATCCTGGTGCGCAGCCGCGGGCCGCTGGTCGGCGCGCTCGCGCGGGCGCTCAAGCGCCGGGGAATCGCGATCGCGGGCAGCGACCGGCTGGTGCTGACCAGCCAGATGGCGGTGATGGACCTGATCGCCCTCGGCCAAGCGCTATTGCTGCCCGACGACGACCTCGCGCTCGCCTGCGTGCTCAAGGGGCCGCTGATCGGCCTCGACGAGGATGCCCTGTTCGATCTCGCCCACGGGCGCGAGGGGAGCCTATGGCGGGCGCTCGAGGCACGGCGCGCCGCGCGCGACGATTTCGCCCGCGCCCACGAACGGCTCGCGGCGCTGCTGGCGCGCGCCGACTTCACCCCGCCGTTCGAGCTGTTCGCCGAGCTCCTGGGCGCGGGCGGCGGGCGACGACGGCTGGTCGCGCGGCTGGGAGACGACGCGAACGACGCGATCGACGAGTTCCTGGCGCTCGCCCTCGACTACGAGCGCGAGGCGGTGCCCTCGCTCCAGGGCTTTCTCCATTGGCTCGCGGCCGAGGAGACCGAGATCAAGCGCGACCTCGAACGCGCGCTGGACGCGGTCCGGATCATGACCGTGCACGGCGCGAAGGGGCTTCAGGCGCCGATCGTCTTCCTGCCCGACACGACCGCCCTGCCGATGACGGGGAAATCGTCGCTTCTGTGGATTCGCGACAAGCCGCCGCTGGTTCTCTGGCCGGTCCGCAAGGAGCGCGACGACCCGGTCTGCCGCGCCGCGCGCGCGGCCATGCGCGAGCGCGAGCTGGCCGAGTACCGGCGGCTTCTCTACGTCGCCATGACCCGCGCCGAGGATCGGCTCTACGTCTGCGGGATCAAGCCCGCGAACCGCAAGTCGATTCCCGACAACGCCTGGTACGGGCTGATCCAGGCGGGACTCGCGGCGGTCGCCGAGCGGTTCGAGATCGACGGCCCGGCGCGCGCCGCCGGGCTCGCGGGCGAGGGGCTGCGCCTGACCGGCCGCCAGACCGCGAAGCCCAAGGCCGACGAGGCCACCGTGGCCGAGGCCGCCGCGACCGCCGCGCCGCTGCCCGACTTCGCGCGCCGCGCGCCCGCGCCCGAACCCGCGCCGCCGCGCCCGCTCGCGCCGTCGCGCGCGATGGCCGCCGAGCCCGCGGCGCTCTCCCCGCTCGCGGGACGGGCGGACGAGCGCCGCTTCCATCGGGGCCGGCTGATCCACCGCCTGCTGCAACGACTGCCCGAGATCGCGCCCGAGGACCGCGCGGAAGCCTGCCGCCGCTTCCTCGCCCGGCCGGGGCACGGCCTCGACGAGGCCGAACAGGCGGCGATCGCCGCCGAGACCCTGGCGGTGATCGAGGACCCGCGCTTCGCGGCGCTGTTCGGTCCCGACAGCCGGGCCGAGGTGCCGCTGGTGGGCGTGGTCGGGGGACGCGTGATCGCGGGCCAGGTCGACCGGCTGGTGGTCGGCGAGGACGCGGTCTCGGTGATCGACTACAAGACCAACCGCCCGGCGCCCGCGCGCGCCGAGGACGTGCCGGAGGCCTATCTCGACCAGATGGCCGCCTATCGCGCCGTGCTCGCGCGCATCTACCCCGGCCGGCCGATCCGCTGCGCGCTCTTGTGGACCGACGGGCCGCGGCTGATGGCGCTCGACGACGATCCGCTCGCCGCGCGGGCGCCGTCTTGACGCTCTCGTGGCGCTCACCTAGATTTGGGGAAGATCATGTCGGAGCGGGCGCGGCGAATCGAGGCGCCCGCGGCATTCCGCGAACATCCGTATAAAGACGCAACAAGAACACCCCCCACAGAGGACACCCGTATGACCATTTCGCACGTCAGCGACACAACCTTCGAGCGCGACGTCCTCAAGGCGAAGGAGCCCGTGCTTGTCGATTTCTGGGCCGAATGGTGCGGCCCCTGCAAGCAGATCGCGCCGCATCTCGAAGCCCTCGCGGCCGAGCTGGACGGTCGGCTGACGGTCGCCAAGATCAATATCGACGATAACCCGTCGACCCCGTCCAAGTACGGCGTGCGCGGGATTCCCACGCTGATGCTGTTCAAGGACGGCCAGGTCGCCGCGACCAAGGTCGGCGCGCTGCCCAAGGGCAAGCTCGTCGAATGGGTCGAATCGAACCTCTGACCGACGACCTTCGGCCGCGCCGGCGGCCAAGCGATCGGACCCCGCCCTCGTGGCGGGGTCTTCGCTTGGAGGACGGGGGTGAATCTCGGCCTTAATCCAAAACGGTTGACAGGAATAGTCCGTTTCGGTTTCATCCGCCCATGAAGCTCGCGACTTATCTCAAGGAAACGGGGCTGACGGTCGGTGAATTCGCCGAAATGGTCGGCGTGGCCGAGCAGTCCATGAGCCGCTACCTGCACGGCCGGCGAATGCCGCGGCCCGACGTCCTGCGCCGCATCGCCGCCGCCAGCGATGGCCGGGTGCTGGCCCATGATTTCGTCGAGGACGCGCCCGGGGACACGGCCGGGGGCGCGCCCCGCGACCCGGCCGCCGCCTTCCGCGCCCGTCATCCCGAGATCCAAGCGGTCGACATGCTGATCTGCGACATGGCGGGAATCCTGCGCGGCAAGCGACTCGCCATCGCCTCGCTCGACAAGCTGTTCAAGGACGGCGTGCTGATGCCGGGCTCGACCTTCGCGCTCGATATCACGGGCGCGAACGTGGACGCCACCGGCATCGGCATGGTCGACGGCGACCCCGATTACGCCTGCCTTGCGGTGCCCCATACGCTGGCGCCCGTGCCCTGGGCGCCGCGCCCGCTGGCGCAGACGCTCGCCTCCATGTACCACGCCGACGGGCGGCCCTTCGCGCTCGATGCGCGCCACCGGCTCGCGGCCGTGCTGGCGCGCTTCGACGCGCTCGGCCTCACGCCGGTGGTGGCGCTCGAGCTCGAATTCTACCTGCTCGACCGCGAGCGCGACGCCGACGGGCGGCCCCAGCCGCCGCGCTCGCCGGTCACGGGCAAGCGCGCGACCGACACCCAGGTCTACGGCATCGACGACCTCGAGGACGCGGCGGCGGTCATGGACGAGATCGCCTCGGCCTGCGCGGCGCAAGCCATTCCGGCGAGCGTCGCGGTCGCCGAATACGCCCCCAGCCAGTTCGAGATCAACCTCTTCCATCAGGCCGACGCGCTCGCCGCCTGCGACCACGCGGTGCTGCTCAAGCGCGCGGTCAAGGGCGTGGCGCGCCGCCATGGGATGGAGGCGACCTTCATGGCCAAGCCGTTCGCCGACCTCTCGGCCAACGGGCTGCATATCCATGTCAGCCTGCTCGACCGCGACGGGCGCAACCTGTTCGACGACGAGAGCGAGGGCGGCAATTCGGCGCTGCGCCACGCGATCGGCGGCTTGCGCGCGACCATGGCCGAGGCGATGGCGATCTTCGCGCCCAACGCCAACTCGTTCCGCCGCCTGCGGCCCGACAGCTACGCCCCGCTCGCGCCGAGCTGGGGGTTCAACAACCGGACCGTGGCGCTGCGGGTGCCCGCGGGCGGCGCGCGCGACCGAAGGATCGAGCACCGCACGGCGGGGGCGGACGCCAACCCCTATCTCGCCGCCGCCGCGGTGCTCGCCGGCATCCACCACGGCCTGGTCGAGAAGATCGACCCGGGCGCGCCGGCCACGGGAAACGCCTACGAGACCCATCCCGCGAGCCTACCGTCCAACTGGCTCGACGCGATCCGTGCGTTCGAGGACGGGCGCGTGCTGCCCGATTACCTGGACCCCGAGTACTGCCGCATCTACGCCGCCTGCAAGCGCCAGGAAATGGCGGCGTTCAACGCGATCGTCACGCCGACCGAATACGACTGGTATCTGCGCGCGTTATAAAAGCGGGCCGGTGGGGCGCTCCTCACCCGTTCTCGGCGAGGAGCCGGCCGGCGAGGTAGATCGAGCCGCAGATGAGCACGCGGCCGGGCGTCCCGGGCGTCGTCGCGACCAGGCGATCGATCGCCGCCTCGACCGAGGGGCAAGGCGCGGCGTCGAGGCCGACGGCGCGGGCGGCGGCGGCGAGGTCCTCGGCCGACCGGCTCGCCGCCTCGCCCGGGATCGCGATGCAGCCGACCGCCCCGACACAGCCCGCGAGCGGGTCGAGAAAGCCTTCCGAGTCCTTGGTTTCCAGCATCCCCACCACGAGGCCGACCGGACGGTCGCCCCAGCCCGCGAGCACCTCGGCGAGCGCCGCGCCCGCCGCCGGGTTGTGGCCCGAATCGAGCCACAGCTCCCAGCCCGCCGGCAGCCGCGCGACCAGCGGGCCGCGCCGCAGCCGTTGCAGCCGCGCCGGCCAGTCGACCGACGAGAGCGCCGCCGCGCGGGCCGCGTCGTCGAGATCGAAGCCGTCGAGCGCGTCGAGCGCCGCGAGCGCGACCGCCGCGTTATCGACCTGATAGGGGCCGGGAAGCGCCGGAAGCGGCAGCCGTTTCGCCACGCCATGCGCGACATAGGCAAGCGCGCCGTCCTCGGCGCGGGCGTCGAAGTCGCGCCCGTGGCGGATCAGGGATGCGCCGCGCGCCGCCGCGACCTCGGCGATCACGGCGGCGGCCGCCGGGTCCTGGGGGCCGATCACCGCCGCCACCCCGGGCTTGAGCACGCCCGCCTTCTCGCCCGCGATCGTGGCCAGCCCCTCGCCGAGGTACTGGGTGTGGTCGATCGAGACCGGCGTGATGACCGTGAGCGCCGGGCGCGCGAGCACGTTGGTGGCGTCGAGCCGCCCGCCGAGTCCGCATTCGAGCAGCAGGATATCGGCGGGGGCGCGGGCGAAGGCGAGAAAGGCCGCCGCCGTGGTGACCTCGAAGAAGGTGATCGGCTCGCCCGCGTTGGCGTCCTCGCATTCGGCCAGCAGCGCGGCGAGCGCCGGCTCGTCGATCAGCCGGCCGGCGAGGCGGATGCGCTCGTGAAAGCGGGTGAGGTGGGGCGAGGTGTAGACATGCACGCGGTGTCCCGCAGCCTCCAGCCCGGCGCGCATATAGGCGATCGTGCTGCCCTTGCCGTTGGTGCCCGCCACATGGACCACGGGGGGCAGGCGATCCTCGGGATGGCCGAGCGCGGCGAGCAGCCGCTCGATGCGTCCGAGCGACAGGTCGATCAGCTTGGGGTGAAGCGTCAGCAGACGCGCGAGCAGGGCGTCACTGTTCAGCGGCGTCGTCCTTGGCGGCCTCGCCCTCGGCGTCGATGACGACGGCGGCGGGAATTTCGAGCTCGGGCTGCGGCAGACTGACGATCTCGGCCACCGGCCCGCGATTGACCAGGAGATCGAGGATTCGCACCAGCGTGTCGCGCAGCGCGTGGCGGTGCACCACCATGTCGACCATGCCGTGCTCGTAGAGATACTCGGCGCGCTGGAACCCCTCGGGCAGCTTCTCGCGGATCGTCTCCTCGATCACCCGGGCGCCGGCGAAGCCGATGATCGCCCCGGGCTCGGCGAGCGTCACGTCGCCCAGCATGGCGAACGACGCGGTCACCCCGCCGGTGGTCGGGTTGGTCAGCACGACCAGATAGGGGAGCCCCGCCTCCTTGACCTCGTCGATGGCGATCGTCGTGCGCGCCATCTGCATGAGCGAGAGCACGCCTTCCTGCATGCGCGCCCCGCCCGAGGCGGGAATGACCACCAAAGGCGCGCCCTGAAGCGTCGCGAGCCGCGCGGCGGCGACCAGCCCCTCGCCCACCGCGACGCCCATCGAGCCGCCCATGAAGCGGAAGTCGAAGGCCGCGACGACCACGCCCATGCCGCCCATCCGCCCATGGACGACCGCGAGCGCGTCCTGCGCGCCGGTCTTGTTCTGGGCGTCCTTGAGCCGGTCGACGTAGCGCTTGTTGTCGCGGAAGCGGAGCGGATCGAGCGGCGCCTTGGGCAGCTCGATGCGCTGGTACTCGGCGTCGTCGAACAGCGAATCGAGCCGCGCCTTGACCTCGATCGGCATGTGCCAGTCGCAATGCTGGCAGACGAAGAGATTGGGCGCGAGGTCGCGATGAAAGATCATCTGCTCGCAGGACGGACATTTTTCCCACAGGTTCTCAGGGATATCCGACTTGCGGACCAGCGCCCGGATCTTGGGGCGAACGAAATTGGCGAGCCAGTTCATGGGCGCGCTCCCTAGCGCATGATGTTTTTGTATTGAATCGGCGCCGGCCCGCTCCCCCGCCCGGCCACCCATATTCTACGATCCCGTGGGTGG
>CAZHDF010000084.1:0-13559 GCA_964531525.1 uncultured Alphaproteobacteria bacterium
GCCGACTTAAACACATCATGTTCTAGAGCGCGCGAGACAATGGCCCGGAAGTGAGTTGAACCGCCGAGCCGATGAAGCATCTTCATCGGCTTACCCGCATTAGACGCCGCCGTCCGGTTTCGCGGCGCCTTCCGCCTCGGGCCGGCCGCCGCGCCGTGCCGGCTGATCGCAGTCGCAATCGAGACAGCTCCGTTCGGCGCAGGTCCGGCACAACAACAGCAGGCTGCGCTTCATGGCCCGGCGCGCCCGGTGGAGCCGTACCCTCGCGTTGCTCGCCGTAAGTCCCAGATCGCGCGCGACCTCGCGAGGCGGCGTTCCCCGCAGGTCCACGCGTTGCAGGATTTCGGCATAGTCCGACTTCAACGTCGGCAAAAGCGATTCGAAGCAGGCGCAGATCGTGCGCTCCAACTCCGCGTCGCGCCCTTCGTCGGACAGGATCTCCATTTGGGCAAAGTCGGCTTCCCGGCGCCGGCGCGCGGTTTCGCGGCGATAATGGTCCACCAAGGTGGTTCGCAGAAGCCTGTAGAGCCAGGCGACCACGCTTTCGCTCTTTCGGAGCCCGGAGCCCTTGCCGACCGCGCGCAGGTAGAACTGTTGCAAGACGTCCTCCGCCGTGTCCGCGTCGCCGATGCGGCGGACGAGAAAGCGCAGGAAATTTCGGTGGTTTTCGATCAACGCGGCCTCGACGACGCCCCGCACGGTGCTCAAGGGCCGATCGGCGGTGTCGACCGCCGGAACATTCACCGTCTCGAGTCTGCGCGCGCGCATCGGCATGACGCTCCATTTCCGCGCGACGCCGCGACGGCCGCGCAAGATTGTTCGGAAAGCGCGGCGCGTCGGAAATGCGCGCCGCGCGGACTCCGTCCTGGGAATCAAATGGTCAAGGCCCCCGCGAACAACAACCTGCGGCTCGTCGTTTGAGACGTCAAGCCCGGCGCGGGTCACGCGACCCGCGCGGCTTGCTTGACCGAGACGTCGGGCGGCATCAGGTAATTTCGGGTCAACGGCACCGCGTCCTGACGCTTGGCGAGCTGGACTTGGAAGACCACATGGCCGCCGTGACGAAAGGCCTGTTCGCTTGCGGCGAGATAGAATGTCCACATGCGGCAGAAACGCTCGTCGTAGATCTCCCGAACCCGCTCCCGGTTGGCCTCGAAGCGCGCCCGCCAGGCCTTCAGCGTTTCCGCGTAATGCAGCCTTAGAACCTCGATATCGGTGACATAGAGGCCGGCGCGCTCGATGACGGGCAGCATCTCCGACAAGGCGGGGATATAGGCCCCGGGAAAGATGTATTTGGCGAACCAGGGATTGTTGATGCCCGGGCCGTCGATCCGGCCGATGGTGTGGATCAACGCCACGCCGTCCTCGGTCAGGCTGTCGCGGAGCTTGCCGAAGAACTCCCGGTAGTGCGGAACGCCGACATGCTCGAACATGCCGACCGATACGATTCGATCGAACCTGCCGGTCACGTTTCGATAGTCTTCGAGACGGAACTCGACCGCCTCGGAGACTTCGGCCGCCCGGGCTCTCTCGCAGGCCAGCTTGTGCTGCTCCTCGGACAGGGTGACGCCCGTGACGCGCGCGCCGTGATAGCGGTGCAAATCGAGCGCCAGCCCTCCCCATCCGCAGCCGATATCGAGCACGCGATGCCCCGGCTCGAGCAGGAGCTTCGCCGCGATATGGGCCTTCTTCGCCTCTTGCGCCGTCTCGAGGCTATCGTCGGGATGCCTGAAATAGGCGCAGGAATACTGCCGGTCGGAGTCCAGGAACAACTCGTAGAGCTTGCCCGACAGGTCGTAATGATGGGCCACGTTCCTGCGCGCCCGCCCGACCGGATTGAACTGCGCGACCCCGCGGCCCGCGCGCCGCAGACGCGACAACCATCGGTGATGCCAAGCGTCTTTTTGATGGCCGAGGTTCACCAGGAACAATTCGATCAGGCCGTAGATGTCGTCCGCGTCGACCGTGAGCGTGCCGTCCATATAGGCCTCGCCCAACGACAGATCCGGATCGGTCAGCAATTTGCGCGGCAGGGCCCGGTCATGGAGGCGCATGGTGATGGCCGCCGCCCCGGCCTCGCCGTAGCGTTGGCTGCGACCATCGGGAGAGACGAGAACAAGGGCGCCGTGTTTTATGAATCGGCGAAGAAACGAAGAAAGAAGCTTATTCCACATGGCCTTGGCGCCTCCGTTCCGAATATGGCTTGTGGCCCGATCTATGGTCCCATGACAAGCGGAATGGTTGTCTCGCAACGCCCGCTTGCGCCGAGAATTTCGGCGCGAAACCGACTCGGGGTCAACATTCAGACGGGCGCCAGGCGAGAGCGTTACAGGGGCTCGTCGGCCGCGTCTCCGCGACCGGCCGAACCGCGTCGGGAGAGCGCGGATTTCGCGGTCGCCAACGACGATCGGAACATGGGAGCTTCGCCGGCGCCCGCGATGTCCCTCCGCGACGTTCATGGCGCCAAATTAGTCGTCCGACGCGCTCGCGCCGCAAGAAGTTTGTAACGGTCCGTAACATCGGGCGGGGTCGAAACCTTCCGTTACAAAACGCCTGTTTTTCACCATCGAAACGTTACGTCGCGGTGATCAAATACCGCTCATGGATCAACGCCCAACGGATGGTGAGAACGATGACCCGGCTTCTCAAGAACAGCTTCGCGACCCTCGGTGCCATGGCCTTCGCGACCGCGATCGCCCTGCCGGCCATGGCCGCGAGCAATGACGCCACGACGCCGACCGCTCCCGCGACCCAGGAAGCGCCGGCCGGCCCCGCCATGATGCAGCAGAACATGCAGCAGATGCAGCAGATGCATAAGATGATGCACAAGATGATGCAGGGCATGGGCATGGGCCAGATGTCCGGCGCCATGGGGCAAGCCCAGGACGGAACGACCGGCTCCGGCATGATGCAGGGCACGAAGAAGCATGGCGGCGCCATGATGTCGGGCGATCAGGCCTCCCAGGGCTGCCCGGGCATGGCGGCGGCCCATGGCAAGAAGAGCACCGGCGAAGATAGCGGTTCCTAACGACCGCGCGCCCCGCCGGAAATCAACGATCCGGCATCGCTGAAGGGCCGGCCGGTCGAGCGGCCGGCCGGCCACGGCGTTTCACGGACCGCGGCGGGCGGCGGAAACGATCGCTCCGAAGCCTCCGGGACGGAGCTCGAATCGACGCGCTCACGAGGGATGAGGCGATGTCTTTCACGACCAGGAAACCGGGCGGGCGACCGAGTGCCCGCGTGATCGACGCCGGCGCGGTCTTCGCCGCGCGGCATGCGAGAAGGGCGGCGGTTCTGCGGTTTCGCGGTCTGAATGCGGAAGCGCTAATGGCGACGCGCCTCGACCACATCGAAGCCCTCGTCACCGCGATCCGGACGGTTCTCGACGACCTGCACGCGGCGCGCGACGAACGGCCCGGGCATTCGGGCGACAGGCCGTCCGACGACGGGCTCGATGGCGCGCTGCGCGTCAACATCGACCGCGACGGCGAGGACGGAATGGCCGACCTCGCGCTCAAGCAGCGCCATTTGGTCGAAGCGGTTCTCGAAGCGGCGCTCGCGCATGTTCGACGAAGCGCCGAAACAACCGGCGCCGAATGCGCCGAGCCGTGGGCGGCGAAAACCGGGTCAGGGGAGAAGGAGACGGGACATGGAACTGCTTCTTAACATCGGCTTGTTGGCCGGGTTCATCTTCTTGATGACGAAGTTCGGCTGCGGCAAGCACATGATGGGCGGTCACGGAAAACACGCCCGCCGCGATCCGTCGAACCCCGCGTCGAACGAGATCCCGGGCGATACATCGACCGTCGCGGTCGCGCCGAGCGACCCGGGGCCGTTGACCTGGGTGGCGCCCGAGAAGGACGTCGACCCGGTCTGCGGCAAGACCGTCACCACCAAGACGGCCAGGCCGAGCGTCTACGCGGGCAACGTCTTCTATTTCTGCTCCCGCGACTGCCGCGAGGTCTTCGAGGCCGCGCCGGGAACCTATGTCGGCGACACCCCGACGCCGAAGCAACTGCGCCAACTGGAGAAATCCCATGTCTGATCAAACCGCCTCGCGGGGGATCGGGCGTTACGACGAGCCTTCCGTCGCCGCACACGCCACGCCACGCGTCCCCATCGCCGCTCTCGGGATGAGCCTCGGGCTCTTCCTGGCGCTGACCTTCCTGCTCTGCGTTCTGTTCGATCTTCAGTTTCCGGACCACGCCATGTACCGGAGCTGGCAGGATCTTCTTCCGGGCTTTACCTGGATAAGCTGGCCGAGCTTCTTCCTCGGCCTCGCCGAGACCTTCGGCTACGGATGGTTCGTGGCGATCATCTTCGGCCCGCTGTTCAACTTCTTCTCCGCGCGCTGGAGCTGATCGATGTCCACCGATCCGGCGAGCGGGGCGTCTCCGGCCGCGAAGAGGCGGCCGCCGAAACGGCGCCAAGCCGTGCAACGCCCCGGTCCCGCGGGCCGGCGGCCGGCAGTTTCGCATTCCCCTCGCGAAAAGCCTTTCGAGGCCGAGACGGAATCGCCCCCCGTCGCGTTGCCGGCCGCCGTCTTTGCGTACAACCGGGACGTCTGGGAACGGTCGATCCTGTTCTGGGACACGATCCGCCAACGGGCGAACAACATGCTCGACCACGAGCGCGAGGGGCTGCCGCCCCTGCTCGATTTCCAGTCCCGGACTCTTCTGGACGCGCGGACATTCGAGCGTCCCGCCAATTACGCGCTTCTAGAGATCACCGCTGTCGGCGACGCCTGCGCGGAGGAATGCGTGGACCCCGACAAGCCGCCGGTGATCATCGTTGATCCGCGCGCCGGGCACGGGCCGGGAATCGGCGGCTTCAAGCGCGATTCCGAGGTCGGCGTGGCGCTTCACGAAGGGCATCCGGTGTACTTCGTGATCTTCTTTCCCGAGCCCTGCCCCGGCCAGACATTGGTCGACGTCCTCCACGCGCTGCGCCGCTTCGTCGAGGCGGTCACGAGGCGCCATCCCGGCAAGCCCCCGGTTCTTTACGGCAACTGCCAGGCCGGCTGGGCGGTCGCCCTGCTTTCGGCCGGCTGCGAGGGGCTCGTGGGCCCGGCGGTGCTCAACGGTTCGCCCTTGTCCTATTGGGCCGGCGAGTCGGGCGTCAATCCCATGCGGCTCGCCGGCGGCCTGCTCGGCGGCACCTGGCTCACCCATTTCATCGCCGATCTCGGCGACGGCGCGTTCGACGGCGCCTGGCTGGCCCAGAACTTCGAAAGCCTGAAGCCCGGGAATGCCCTGTGGGACAAATACGCCAACCTGTTCTCCAAGATCGACACCGAGCGCGATCGGTTCCTCGATTTCGAACGCTGGTGGAACGGATTCTACTTTCTGAGCCGCGAGGAGATCCTCGCCATCGTCGAGAACCTGTTCATCGGCAACGAGTTGGAGGAGGGGAAGATCCGGATTTGCCCGTGTTGCTTCGTCGATCTGCGGCGGATCAAAAACCCGCTGGTGATCTTCGCTTCCCACGGCGACAACATCACGCCGCCGCAGCAGGCGCTCGGCTGGATCCCGGTGGTCTACGAGAACACCGAGGATCTCAAGCGCGCCGGGCAGCGGATCGTCTACCTCATCAACCGCCACGTCGGCCATCTCGGTCTCTTCGTCTCGGCCAAGGTCGCGCGCCTGGAGCATCGCGCCATTCTGGAGAGCCTGGAGGAGATCGAGGCGCTCGAACCTGGGCTCTACGAGATGCGGATCGACAACCCCACCGGAGACCCCGACTGTCGCAAGACGCAGTATTCGGTCCACTTCGAGGAGCGACGCGTCGAGGATCTTCGCGACGATTACCCGCGTCAGGCGTTCGAGCGCGTTCGCCAGGTCTCGGAATTCAACGAGTCGCTCTACGAGACCTTCGCGAGCCCCTGGGTCCGGGCCATGGCCAACCCCTGGTCGGCGATGTTTCTCAAATGGTCCCATCCGATGAGAACGAGCCGATATCTGTTCTCCGAAGCCTTCAACCCCTGGATGCTCGGCGTTCGCGTGCTTGCCGGCGTGGTCGAGCGGGACCGGCATCCCGTGGACGAGAAAAACCCGCTGCTCGCCCTCGAACGCGATACCGCGAGCCATGTGTCGGACATGTTCGAAAACGCCCGCCGAATGCGCGACGCGGCCTACGAGCGATGGTTCGCCCTCCTCTACGGAGATATGGCCACCACGGCGCCCCGCACCGAGGCGCCCGAATCCGAGAGCCACCCGCCGGAGGCCTGATCGATGGAACAGCGGAGCCGGGGCCTTCAAGGCCTGATCGATCGCGCCTGCGGGCTGGGGCCGATCCGCGTCGCCGTGGCGGACGCGGCGCAGGGCCTGGTCGTGGACACCCTGCGAGAAGCGCATGAGCTGGGGCTCGTCGAGCCGCGCCTCGTCGGGCCTCCGAAGGCCATCGCCAAGATCTGCGAAGACCTCGGCTGGCCGGACGGGAAGGACTGGATCGTGCCGGCGGAAACGGACCTGGACGCGACCGCGAAGGCCATCGGCCTCGTGCGCGGCGACGAGGCCGACGCGGTAATGAAGGGCAATGTCCATACCGACCTGTTCATGCGCCTATTGCTCGACGGCGAACGCGGCCTGCGCACCCCGGGGCAGCGGGTCAGCCACGTCTTCGTCGCCGAGACCCCGGCGCAGCCCGAGCTTCTGGGGATCACCGACGCGGCCATCAACATCGCCCCCGATCTGATGGCCAAGGCCCAGATCCTTCAGAACGCGGTCGCGCTGTTCCGGCTGCTCGGCGTCGCGAGGCCGAAGGTCGCCGTTCTCTCGGCCGTCGAGACGGTCAACCCCGACATCGCCTCGACGCTCGACGCCGCCTCGCTCACGCTGATGGCGCGGCGCGGCCAGATCACGGACGCCATCGTCGACGGACCGCTCGCCTTCGACAACGCGATCTCGGCGCGCGCGGCCCACGAGAAGGGGATCGTCTCCGAGGTCGCCGGCGCGGCCGACATCGTTCTCGTCCCCGACCTCGTGTCGGGCAATATCCTCGCCAAGAACCTCCAATATTTCGCCGGCGCGGTGGTCGCCGGCATGGTCATGGGCCTCGCGGTACCCGCCGTTCTGAGCTCGCGCGCCGATCCGCCGCCGGCGCGTCTGGCCGCCCTTGCCATCGCCGTCCTCATGACGCAGATGAAGGCGAAGGTCGCGGCGGCCCCGGCGCCTTCCGAGCCGGATCTTCATTGCGCGCCGCAGCCGGCATCTCTTTGCTGCCCCATACCGGCCTGAGCCATGCCCGAGATATCGACATCGCCCTACGCGGGACAACGGGAGCGAGGAGATCGCGCGCGCCGTCGCGGCCCGGCGATAACGGCGAGACGCGAGGAAACCGAGCCCGTCACCGTCGTCGGCGCCGGGCCGGCCGGCCTCGCCTGCGCGATCGCCCTCGCCCGCGCCGGGCGGCGCGTCGTGGTCCGCGAATGCCACCATCGGGTCGGAGCGCGATTTCACGGCGACTTCCAGGGCCTGGAGAACTGGAGCGACGCGCGCGACACGCTTGACGAGCTTCGCGCCCTCGGCATCGAGCCGACGTTCGACGCCATCCCGGTTCGCGAGGGAACCGCCTTCGACCACAAGGGCGAACGCTACCGGGTGAAAAGCGACCGCCCGCTCTATTACCTCGTCCGCCGGGGCGGCGACGCCGGCAGCCTCGACCGCGGCCTGCTCGAGCAAGCCCTCGAGGCCGGCGTCGAGGTGCGCTTCGGCGATCGCGTGCGCAAGGTTCGCGGGCCGGCGGTGCTGGCGAGCGGACCGCGACGCGCCGACGCGATCGCCGTCGGCTACCTGTTCGAAACCGACATGCCCGACGGCGGCTGGATCGCGCTCGACAACCGGCTCGCGCCGCTCGGCTACGCCTATCTGCTCGTCCACGACGGCCGCGGGACGGTCGCGAGCTGCCTGTTCACGGATTTCAAGCGACAGGCCGAATACGTCGCGCGAACGCTCGACTTCTTTCGCGATCGGGCCGGGCTCGTCATGCGCGACGCGCGCCCCTTCGGGGGGTACGTCAACTTCCGGCTGCCTCGAACGGCGATGCGGGGCGGGCATCCGGTGGTCGGCGAGCTCGCCGGGTTCCAGGACGCGCTCGCCGGCTTCGGTCTGCGCTACGCGTTCCGCTCGGGGGTTCTCGCCGCCCGCAGCATGATCGAGGGAACCGACTATACGCGGCTGTGGCGGCGCGATCTGCTGCCCGCGCTTCGCGTCGGAACCGTCAACCGGTTCATCTTCAATCTCGTCCGGGAACGGGGCTGGCGACACGCCCTGCGCAAGCTCGGCCGCGCGGATACCGGCGCGACTCTGCGCCGTTTCTACGGGCCGTCGCCCCTGAACCGCGCGCTCTATCCGCTCGCGCGACTCCGCTACCGGGCGGCGCTTCGCGACCCCGGTTGCGATCATGTCGCTTGCGGATGCGTCTGGTGTCAATGCCGGGCGGACGGTCATGACCTCGGCTCATGCGCGGTGGGGGAGGCTCCGCCCGCATCCGAGGGCGCGACCTTCTTGAAATGGCCGCGCGAGCGCGGCATCGGGCGCCGGCTTTATCACTGAAGCACGACAGAGGAAAACCGTTCGAGCAATCCCGAGGCCGGTTTGCGGCCAATCATTCGATATCGACAAGGTCGCGGCGCGAGAGGACGTAGGGCCGGGCGTGTTTTCCGCTCCGCCCGGTGTCGCGGCCCGTTTACGGCAAGTCCGGAACGATTCGCCGGCGGGAAAGGGACGATCGCCTTCCTTTCCCCGGTCCCGGCGCGAAACGCACAGGAGACGAGCATGAGCGAGGAAACCGCGCGGACGCCACTCCCCGCGAACGGCGACGACGCCGAAGGGGCGGATATCGCCGCTTCGGGGCTTGGGCATGTCGATCTCGCGATCGGCGGAATGACCTGTTCGCACTGCCCGGGCATGATCGAAAAGGCCCTCGCCGCGGTCGATGGCGTGGCCGAGGCGCATGTCAACCCGGCGACCAAAATCGCGGCGGTCGATTACGACCCGGCGCGGACGGACGCCACCGATCTCGCGCAGGCGATTCGCTCGGTCGGCTACACGGCGGGCGCGATCAAGATGCGCATCCCGCTCGAGAACATGCATTGCGCCTCCTGCGTGACTCGCGTCGAGGAGGCGTTGCACGCCACCCCCGGCGTGATCGCGGCGAGCGCGAGCCTCGTGCCGGCGGCGGTCGATATCGAGTATCAGCCCGAGCGGACGGATTTCGAGGCCATCGACAAGGCGATCGAATCGGCCGGCCTTCGCGTCGCGTCGCAAAAGCCGCGACCGGCGGTCGGCGACGAGGAGGAGGAACAAAGTTCGGAAGAGGCGGCGCGCGAGGCGGAATACCGCATGCTGATGCGGAAATTCTGGTTCGCCGCCATCATCTCGGTGCCCGTGATGGCGCTCAGCTATCCCGACCTCATTCCCGGCCTGCGCGAGTGGATGGCGCCCGGCACCGATACGCGCCGGATCGTCTGGTCGCTGTTGGGCGTGCTCGTTCTGCCGGTGATGCTGTGGTCGGGCTCGCAGTTCTACACCGGCATGTGGCAGGCGCTCAAGCACCGCGCCGCCAACATGCACACGCTGATCGCGATCGGCATCAGCGCCGCGTTCCTCTATTCGGTGGTCGCGGTCGCGTATCCCGAGCTGTTCCCCGATATCGCGCTCGCCGAAGTGTTCTGGGACGTGGCCGCGGTCGTGGTCGCCCTGGTCGTGCTCGGCATGGCGCTCGAGGTCAAGGCCAAGGGGCGAACCTCGGAGGCGATCAAGAAGCTGATGGGCCTTCAGGCCAAGACCGCGCGCGTCCTGCGCGACGGCAAGGAGATCGACATTCCGGTCGAGGAGGTGATCGCGGGCGACGTCGTGGTCGTGCGGCCGGGCGACAAGATCCCGGTCGACGGCGAGATCGTCGAGGGGACGAGCGCGGTCGACGAATCGATGATCACCGGCGAATCGCTGCCGGTCGAAAAGGGCGTCGGCGACGAGGTCATCGGCGGCACGCTCAACAAGACCGGGAGCTTCCGCTTCCGCGCCACCAAGGTGGGCAAGGACACCGCGCTCGCCAGCATCATCCGCATGGTCAAGGAAGCTCAGGGCTCGAAGGCGCCGATTCAGCGGATCGTCGACACCGTTTCGGGCTATTTCGTGCCCACGGTGATGATCCTCGCCATCCTCTCGTTCGTCGCCTGGTATGTGTTCGGCCCCGAGCCGAGGATCATCTACGCGACCATCGTTCTGGTGACGACGCTGATCATCGCCTGCCCCTGCGCGCTCGGCCTCGCGACGCCGACGTCGCTGACGGTGGGCATCGGCAAGGGCGCCGAGAACGGGGTGCTGATCCGTTCGGGCGACGCGCTCCAGACCGCCGAGAAGCTGAACGCGCTGGTCATCGACAAGACCGGCACCATCACCCGCGGCGAGCCGGCGCTGACCGACGTGGTCGTCGCCGGCGGGTTCTCCGAGGCCGAGGTCCTGCACCTCGCCGCGTCGCTCGAACGCGGCTCCGAGCACCCGCTCGGCGAGGCGATCGTCAAGGGCGCCGAGGCGCGCGAGGTCGCGATCGCCGCGACCGAGGGCTTCGCCGCGATCCCCGGCCACGGCGTGAGCGGGCGGATCGACGGCCGCGAGGTGATGCTCGGCAACGCCCGGCTGATGCGCGATCGCGGGATCGCCATCGACGCGCTGGGCGGCGATTGGGAGCGCCTCGCGGGCGAGGGCAAGACGCCGATGTACGTCTCGGTCGACGGCGAGCCCGCCGGTCTGGTCGCGGTCGCCGACACGGTCAAGCCCGATTCGAAGGCCGCCATCGCCGAGCTCAAGCGTCTCGGCATCGAGGTCGTCATGCTGACCGGCGACAACGAGCGCACCGCCATGGCGATCGCCCGCGAGGTCGATATCGACCGGGTGCTCGCCGAGGTGCTGCCCGACGACAAGGCGCACGAGGTCCAGAAACTTCAGCTCGAAGGCAAGAAGGTCGGCATGGTCGGCGACGGCATCAACGACGCCCCGGCGCTGGCTCAGGCCGACGTCGGCTTCGCGATCGGCACCGGCACCGACGTCGCCATCGAGGCGAGCGACGTGACCCTCATCAAGGGCAGCCTGATGGGCGTCGTCACGGCGATCGAGATCAGCCGGGCGACGATGCGCAACGTGCGCCAGAACCTGGTCGGCGCGTTCGGCTACAACGCGCTCGGCATCCCGGTCGCCATGGGCGTTCTCTACCCGGCCTTCGGCCTGCTGCTGTCGCCGCTGATCGCCGCCGCCGCCATGGCGTTCAGCTCCCTTACCGTGGTCTCCAACGCCAATCGGCTCCGCTTCTTCCAGCCCAGGAGGGTTGCATCATGACACCGGATCGCTGGATCGTTCTCGTTCTCGGTCTGTCGCTCGTCGTCTTCATCGTCTGGTTCTTCTGGCTGAAGCGCTCCGAGGGCGTGCGCGCCTCGGTCTCCGACGGCGGCCGCCAGGAGGCGATGATCCTGGTCAAGGGCGGCTACACGCCCGACACCATCGTCGTCCGCCACGGCAAGCCGGTGCGGCTCAACTTCCGGCGCGAGGAGACCGCGTCGTGCTCGGAAAAGGTGATCTTCGCCGACTTCGGCAAGAGCGCCGACCTGCCGACCGGCGAGACCGTGACCATAGAGCTGCTCCCCGAGAAACCCGGCGAATACGCCTTCGCCTGCCCGATGGGCATGTTCCGCGGCAAGCTGATCGTCGAGTAGCGCGAATGGGCGGCCGATCGGAACGCTCAACGCGTCTCGCTCCGGAGACGCTCGATGGATGAATGGAAATAAAGATGCTGAAAGACGCATTTCTGCTCGTGCACCCGACGCTGGGGGTGCTTGGCGCGTTCGCCGCGCTTTGGGTCTTCGTCGAGGCTTTGAAGGTCGACGAGAACGCGCTGAGGCGCATGAAGGCGGCCAGCCTCGTCGCGGCCGCCCTGATGCTGCTCGCCTTGTCGGCCGGCGGTATCTGGGACAGCCTGTTCTTCGCGGCCGACAAGGCGGTGATCGAAAAGGGACCCTGGGGGTTCATCGGGGGCGCGGTGATGGAAACCAAGGAAGCCCTTATCGTCATCGTCCTACTGCTGGCCGTCTATCTGCCCATTGTCGTCTTCCGCGGCAATCTAGGCGTTGACAGGAGCGCCCGGCTCCTGACGATGACGGTAGCCGGGCTGGTTGTGTTGTCCGCTCTGGCCATGGAAGGAGCGGGCGCGGTCCTGAGCCTATCGGTGAAGGCCGGGTTAGTCGCACTCGAGGGAGTTTGAGTCATGCGATCCAATCATGTCGGCAAAGACGCGGACACGCTCGATCCCGCGGCGGGGCGAACAACCAGGGAGCCGGTTGCGATCGGCAAGCCCGTGGGCGCGTTCGGCCTGTCGTTCGCCATCGCCGTCCTAACGATCGCCGGACTGTTCGCCCTCAAGGCGGTCAATCCGGAATTGGAGGAATGGGCGGAGGAGGCCTTTGGCCACGCCTGGCTCTATCAGACCGTGCTGGCGCTCATCTTGTTCGTCGGGCTCGGCTTCGTTCCAATGGGCGGCCGGCTCGGCGGCAACGGCGTCGCCGGCATCGTCGCCGGTTCGACCGTGGTTAGCGGACTCATCATCCTCGCGGCGGCAGCCGGAATGGCGCTGGAGTAGGATTTGGTCGGATGTCACGTGGAGATCCGCGCTGGGCGCGGTCTTGATCACGGGCATCGATTCAACGCACACGGAGGGATCTGACAATGAAAACGGGATGGATTCTCGTGACGTCGATCGCGGCGCTCATTCTCTACGCGCCCACCGAAGCGCGCGCCTTCGAATGCCCCTCGCACATCTCCGAGGCCCGGGCGACGATCGACAAGGTCAGCGGAGAATTGAAAAGCGCGATGAGCCGAATACCCGCTGACAACACGGAAATGGTCCACAGCCTTCTCGACTATGCCGAGATGTTCCTTGCCGGCGCCAAGCATAATCACGACGACGCACAGGGGCTCAGGGACCACGTTCGCGCCATCGCCAAGGCCGACAGCGCGCTGGGCTACGCTCGCGCGGCCGAGAGAATGCTCGCCCGCATAGACAAGAATTAGCGCATGATGTTTTTGCAGCGAATCGGCACGACTTGAACACATCATGCGCTAGACGACGCCGGCGCCGGCGCTTGCCCCCATCACTCGGGAGGTTTCGCGCGCGGAAGGGCGTGGCGCCTTCGACGATCGCTCGAACCCTGCGACACGACCGGAATCCGGTCGGGAAAGGTTGCCGAGTCCATGGTCACCCCGAGGTTCTTCATCGCCGCCAAATGGGCCGTGAAACGGCTCGCCTCCGACCCGCGCGCCCGCGCCAAGGCGGTCGAGGTGTTCGAGAAGGAGGTCAAGCCACGCGCCGCGCAGGCGTGGCGTCAAGGCAAGCCGAAGTTCGATGCCGCCAAGCGGGACATCCAGGCGATTGCCCGCGAGACCGACCCCCGCAAGGATCCCGGACGGTTCGCCGCCAAGCTGAAAAGACGATTCTTCGACCGCGAAGAGCGCCGCTGAACGGATCATGCGCTCGGGCAGAACATACGGACATCGCGGGCTTCGGGAAGA
>CAZHDF010000085.1:0-13436 GCA_964531525.1 uncultured Alphaproteobacteria bacterium
TTAAAGCGGCGTTTTAAGGCGCTCGATCAGGCGGCGCATGAAGGCGGCGCAGGCCTCGAGTTGCGAGATCGCGATGAACTCGTCGGGCTTGTGGGCCTGGGCGATGTCGCCCGGGCCGCAGACCACGACCGACATGCCGGCATTCTGAAACTTACCCGCCTCGGTCCCGAAGGAGACCTTGGCCGCCCGGTTGTCGCCTGTCAGCGCCATCACCAGCCGCTCGGCGAGCGGGTCGCGCTCGGGCTCGAGCCCGGCGACGCGGCTGCGCGCCTCGGTTCGGATGCCGGCGTCGGGCGAGACCGCCTTCATGCGCGCCTCGACCTCGACGGCGAAGGCGTCGAAGCGGTCGCGGATCTCGTCCGGGTCGGCCCCGGGCATCAGGCGGTATTCCCACTCGAAGCGGCAATGGCGCGGAATGATGTTGAGCGCCGTGCCGCCCGCGATGGTTCCCACATGGACGGTGGTGTAGGGGGGCGTGAAGCCGCTTTCGGGCGCGGCGCGTTCACGCATCTCGGCGGCCATCCGGTCGAGAAAACCGATCAGCTCGGCCGCCGCCATCACCGCGTTGACGCCGATATGGGTGGCGCTCGAATGGGCCTCGTGGCCGGCGACGGTGGTGGCGAAGGAGTAGATCCCCTTGTGCGCGTTGACCACGCGCATCGACGTGGGCTCGCCGACGATCACGATCGCGGGGCGCGTTCCGGACCGCTCGATCCCCTCGATCAGCCGGTCGACGCCGAGGCAGCCGACCTCCTCGTCGTAGCTGAGCGCGAGATGCACCGGCACCGCGAGGGGGGCGGCGAGGAAATCGGGCACCAGCGCGAGCGCCACGGCGATGAAGCCCTTCATGTCGGCGGTGCCACGCCCGTAGAGGCGACCCTCGCGCTCGACCACGGAGAAGGGATCGTCGGTCCAGTTCTGGCCGTCGACCGGCACCACGTCGGTATGGCCCGAAAGCGCGATTCCGCCGCCGCCGTCGGGTCCCAGGGTCGCATAGAGATTGGCCTTGGCGCGGTCGTCGTCGTGGGTGAGCGCGACCTCGATCCCGTGGCCCGCGAGATAGTCGGCGACAAACTCGATCAGCGCGAGGTTCGAGTTGCGACTCGTGGTGTCGAACCCGACCAGGCGATCGAGCATTTCGCGTGGCGTGTAGCGCCTTCCCGGCATATCTCCTCCCCGTCCTCGCATAAGCCAGCGCGCTCCGGCCCTCGTGGTTCGACAAGGCCCGCCATGTGGGCCTCACCCTGGGCTTTCGAAGGGCGAGGCCCGGGGGCGCGGTGGCGCTTTCAACGCATCCATGAACGCGTTCCTGGATGCGTTGGTATAACAACACATGGCGTCGTCCCGCCAGGAGAAGACGACGCGCTTGCCAGGGGGCGCGCCGCGCGCCATGGTTCGGCCCCGGGGAGCGCATAGAGGGCGCGCGGAAGGGGCGAGGGCATGAGCGGATACGAGAACTACGACGCGACCAGCCGCCATTACGACCATACCCGGGTTCCCGTGGGCGTCGAGATCATCCTCGGCTGCCTCGCGCGCGTCGGGCCGCCGGAGGGGCTCGCGGTGCTCGACGCGGGCTGCGGGACGGGGGCCTATACGGCCGCGATCCACGACCGCGTGGCCCGGGTCGACGCGCTCGACCTTTCCGCCGGCATGCTGGCGCGGGCGGGCGCCAAGCTCGAAACCGAGGTCGCGGCCGGGCGGGTCGCCTTCCATCGCGGCGCGATCACCGACCTGCCGTTCGAGGACCGGCGCTTCGACGGGGTGATGATCAACCAGGTGCTCCACCATCTCGACGACGCGGGCGACGCGGGATGGCCGCTTCACCGCCGGGTGTTCGCCGAATGCGCGCGCGTCCTGCGCCCGGGCGGCATGCTGGTGGTCAATAGTTGCTCGCAAGCGCAGATCGGCGAGGGGCACTGGTATTACCGGCTGATCCCCGACGCGGCGCGGCGCATGGCCGCGCGGTTCGCGCCCCTCGACGCGATCGAGGCGCTGTTCGTCGAGGTGGGCCTTGCCCCCCGGGGACGCTTCGTGCCGGTCGATGCGGTCTGCCAGGGGGAGGCGCATTTCGACGGGCGCGGGCCGCTCGATCCCGCCTGGCGCGACGGCGATTCGGTCTGGGCGCTCGCCGCCGCCGACGAGCTCGCCGCCGCGCTCGACCGGGTGCGCGCGCTCGATGCCGCCGGCGATCTCGACGCCTTCGTCGCTGATGCCGACGCGCGGCGCGCGGAGATCGGACAAATCACCTTTCTCGCCGCGCGTCGCGAAGAAGAACTTGATTAAATCAAACGTTCGATCTATTTAGAGGGATGACCCAGGACACCTCCGATACCGGGCGGCGGGCGGAGTCCGCCGCCGGCGCGGCTCCGGCGCCCGATCCGCCCGAAAGGCCGGAAACGTCCACGATGCCCGCGGCGTCCGAGGCATCGCGCCGCGCGACGCGGGGGCGGCCCCGAGGCCGCGCGCGACGCGCCGACGGCGAGGCGAGCCGGGCGCGGCTTCTCGAAGCGGCCGGCAAGCTGTTCGCGAGCCAGGGCTTCGCGCCCACCTCGACCCGCGCGCTCGCCCGGGCGGCGGACGTGAACCTGTCGGCGATCGCCTATCATTTCGGCGACAAGGACGGACTTTACCGCGCGGTGCTCGCCCATATCGTCGGCGATACCGACTCCTCGGTCATGGCTGCGGCCCGGCGCCTGCGCGCGGCGGTCGAGGCCGCCGGTTCGGATCGCATCGCTCTCGGCCGCGCCGCCGCCGCGTTTTTGCGCGCGATGCTCGGCGCGGTTCTCGGCGACGAGCGCCTGCGCTGGCAGATGGCCTTGATGATGCGCGAGTTCTACGAGCCCTCGGCGCATTTTCGGATGGTCCTCGACGCTCGCATCCATCCGTTGCACGACGCGGTTTCCGAGCTCATCGGCCGGGCGACCGACCGATCGCCGACGGCGCCCGAAACCCGGCTGCTGACCGCCGCGCTGATCGGCGAGGTAATGGCCATGGGCGCGGCGCGGGTCGTGGTCTGCGCGCGCCTCGGCTGGGACGGCTACTCGCCCCAACGGGTGCGCTTCATCGCCGAGACCCTGGTGCCGCCCATGCTCGCGATGCTCGGCTTGCCCGCCGAGGCGGCGACCGCCGAGGTCGGCGAAGGGGAGGCGGAGAGATGACCGAACCGCGCCGCACGACCCGCCGCGTCGCCAGGATCGTTATTCCCTTCCTGATCCTTCTCGTCGCCGGCGCGGCCGCCGCCTACATGCGCGCGACCCGGCCGACGGTCGAGCCCAAGCCCCCCCAGGAGCAGGTCTGGAGCGTCGCGACCGTGCCCGTGGTTCACGCCGACGTCGCGCCCATGATCTCGGTGTTCGGCGAGATCGTCGCCGGCCGCCAGGTCGCGCTGCGGCCGCTGGTCGCCGGGCGGATCGTCGCGGTGGCCGACAATTTCGTCGATGGCGGCATCGTCCGCGAGGGTGACCTGATCGCCGAGATCGACCCCTTCGACTACCGCGCGACGATCGACGAGACGGTTGCCCAGCAGACGGCCTCGCGTGGCCGGCTCGACCAGATCGAGGCCCAGCTCGACGCCGCTCACGAGCAGCTCCGGGAGGACCGCAAGCTGGTCGCGCTGAGCGAGCGCGATCTACGCCGGCGCGAGAAGCTTGTCGGCTCGTCGGCGGTCTCGGAGAAATCGCTCGACGACGCCCGCCGAGCGCTGATTCAGGCGCGCCAGCAGGCGCTCGCCCGCGAGGAGACGATCAACCGCCTCACCGCCCAGGCGGCCGAGGAGAAGGCGATGCTCGACCGTTGGGCCGTGGTCCTGCGCCGCGCGCGCCGGAATCTCGAACGCACGCGCCTGCTCGCCCCCTTCGGCGGGTTCCTGGTCGAGACCGACGCCGCGATCGGCAAGCAGGTGGGAACCAACGACAAGCTCGCCCAATTGATCGACGCCACCCGGCTCGAGGCCCGTTTCTTCCTGAGCGACGCCGAGTTCGCCCGCCTTCTCGACGCCGGTCCCATCAAGGGCCGCCCGGCGCGGGTGATCTGGCGGGTCGGCGAGCGGACCTTCGTCTACGACGCCGTGATCGAGCGCATCGCCAGCCGGATCGACAGCCAAAGCGGCGGCATCGGTCTTTATGCCCGCATCCGCCGCACCGGTCTCGACAGCGTGCTGCGGCCGGGCGCCTTCGTCCGCGTCGAGGTTCCCGACAAGACCTATCGCCAAGTCGTGCGCCTGCCCGAGGACGCGCTCCACCAGGGCGGAATCGTCTATGTCGCGGCCGACGGTCGGCTGGAGGCGCGCAAGGTCGCGGTCGCGGTGCGGGTCGAGGGCGACGTGCTGGTGAGCGGCGATCTCGCCGACGGCGAGGCGGTGGTCATCACGCGCTTTCCCGAGATCGGGCCGGGCCTCAAGGTCGCCGCGAAATGAGCGCCGACGGAGCGGGCGCCGGGGGTGGCGTGATCGGTCTGTTCGCCCGCCACCGCACGGCGGCGAACCTTCTCATGGCGATCATGATCGTCGCCGGTCTGTTCGGGTTCCAGAAGCTCAACACCCAGTTCTTTCCCGATTTCGGCATCGATATCATCCAGATCAGCGTCGATTGGGAAGGCGCCAGCGCCGAGGACGTCGATTCGACCGTCGTTCAGGCGATCGAGCCCGAGGTCCGGTTTCTCGACGGCGTGAAGCGCGTGCGCTCGATCTCGCGCGAGGGCGTCGGGCTGATCGTCATCGAGTTCTACCCCGGGACCGACATGCAGGCCGCGCTCGCCGACGTCGAAACCGCGGTCGGCCAGGTGACGACCCTGCCCGAGGACAGCGACCGCCCGGTCATCAAGCGGCTGGTGCGCTACGACAACATCACGCGGATCGTGCTCTCGGGGCCGTTTTCCGAGGCCGCGCTCAAGGCGTTCGGCAAGCGCGCGCGCGAGGGCCTGCTCGCCCGCGGCATCGACAAGGTCGATCTGGTCGGCGCCCGCGACGAGGAGATTTGGGTCGATGTCGACGAGGCGACCCTGCGCCGGCTCGACCTCACGAACGAAGACATCGGCAATCGAATCGGCGCTTCGTCGCGCGATCTGCCGTCGGGCGACACGCGCGGACGCAACCAGGCGCAGGTCCGCAGCCTGGGACTCGCCAAGACCGCGCGCGAGGTCGGCCGGATCGTGATTCGCTCGCTGCCCAACGGCGAGAAAATCCTGCTGCGCGATATCGCCAAGGTCTCGGAGAGCTTCGAGGACGGCGGCGTGACCGTGCGCCGCGCGGGACAGCCGGCGATCGAGCTCCACGTCCAGCGGTCGCTCGGCGCCGACGCGCTCAAAGTCGCCGCGAAGGTCGACGACTACGTCAAGGAGCTGCGCGCCACGCTGCCGCCCAACATGTCGGTCGACGTCTACAACGTCGAGGCCGATCTGATCCGGAGCCGCATCGATTTGCTGCTGCGCAACGGGTTGAGCGGCCTAATCCTGGTGCTCACGATCCTGTTCATCTTTCTCAACGGGCGCGTCGCCCTGTGGGTCGCGGCGGGCATTCCGGTCGCGCTGATGGCGACCATCGCGGTCATGCTCGCGACCGGCCAGTCGATCAACATGGTCAGTCTGTTCGGGATCATCATGGCGCTCGGCATCGTGGTCGACGACGCGATCGTCGTCGGCGAGCACGCCGAGGCACTGAAGCGGCGCGGGCTGGGAGCGCTCGATGCGGCCGTGACCGGCGCCCGACGCATGGCGGTGCCGGTGATGAGCGCCTCGCTGACCACCATCGCGGCGTTCCTGCCGCTGATGCTGATCTCCGACATCATGGGCGAGATCATCCGCGCGATTCCGCTGGTGGTCATCTCGATCATCCTCGCGAGCCTGGTCGAGTGCTTTCTGGTTCTGCCCGGGCATCTGAGCGGCGCGCTCGCCCGCGAGACGGCGCGCGAATGGCGCGCGCGGATCTGGTTCGACCGCGGCTTCGCCCGTTTCCGCGACGGCCCGTTCCGACGCTGGGTGCTGGGCTGCGTGCGCTGGCGCTACGCCACGCTCGCCACCGCCGTCGCCATGATGGTGCTGGCCGTCGGTCTGATCGTCGGCGGGCGCGTGAGCTTCGTCTTCTTCCCCCAGCCCGAGGTCGACTGGGTCTACGCCAACATCGAGTTCGCCGCCGGCGCGCCGCGCGCGCGCACCGAGGCGATGCTCGACGAACTCGACCGCGCGCTGGGCGTCGTCGAGGCCCGGCTCACCGGCGGCAAGGGCGGACTGGTCAAGGTCAGCGTCGGCAAGGTCGGCACCCAGGTCGGGCGCGATCTGGACGCGTCCTCGGGCGATCAGGTGGGCGGCATGATGGTCGAGCTCGTGCCGACCGATCGGCGTCAGGTCACCGCCGCCGCGTTCATCGACGCCTGGCGCGCCGAGGTGCGGCCCCTGCCGGGGCTCGAATCCCTGACCATCGTTCCCGCCCAGGGCGGCCCGCCGGGGCGCGAGATCGACGTCCGCCTCGAGGGGACCGATCTCGACAACCTCAAGGCGGCGGCGACCGAGGTGCGGGCCCTGCTTGCCCGCTATCCGGGCGTCAGCGACATCGAGGACGACATGCCGCTCGGCAAGCGCGAGATGATCCTGAAGGTCAACGCCCATGGCGAGGCGCTCGGCTTCACGACGACGACCCTCGGCCGTCAGCTTCGCCATGCCTTCAAGGGCGCGATCGCGACCCGTTTCGCGCGCGGCGACGAGGAGGTGACCGTCCGGGTTCAGCTTCCGCGCGCGGCCATCGGCCCGGGCGCGCTCGACCGGCTGTATCTGCGCAGCCCCGGCGGCGACGAAGTCGCGCTGAGCGAGATCGCCGATCGCAGCGAGCGAGTCGGCTTCGCCCGGATCAAGCGCGAGGACGGCGTGCGCGAGGCCGCGGTCACGGCCGAGATCGACAAGAGCGTGACGACCGGCAACGACGTGCTCGCGGCGCTCACCCGCGACGGCGTATCCGACATCGCGCGCCGCCACGGCGTCGATGTGCGCTTCGCCGGCAAGGCCGAGGAACAAGCGCAGACCATGGGCGACATCCGCTTCGGCGCGATGCTCGGACTGGTCGCGATCTACATCATCCTCGCCTGGGTGTTCGCGAGCTATGCCCGGCCCCTGGTGGTCATGTCGGTGATTCCGCTCGGCTTCGTCGGCGCGACGATAGGGCATCTGCTGCTCGGCTACGATCTCACGATCCTGAGCGTCGTCGCGCTCGCCGGGCTGTCGGGGATCGTGATCAACGATTCGATCATCCTGGTCACCACCATCGACGAGCGATTGCGTCGGGGCGAGGGCTTCGTCGCCGCCATCGTCGACGGCACCCGCGACCGACTGCGCGCCGTGATTCTCACCTCGGCGACCACCATCGGCGGGCTCACGCCGCTTCTGTTCGAGACCAGCCTTCAGGCGCAGTTCCTGATTCCCATGGCGCTGACCATCGTCTTCGGGCTGATGGCGACGACGCTTCTGGTGCTTTTCGTGGTTCCGGCGCTGATCGCCGTGCAGCATGACTTCTCGCGCCTGATCCGGGGCCCGGAGCCGCGCGCCATGCCCACGGCGATCACCAAGCGCGCCGCCGAATAGCCTCTCTCCCCGCGGGCTCCGTCCGCGCGCGCCCCGCGCCCCGGGCCGCGCGGGGCGGTATTTACGATTGTTTACCAATTCACCGCTAGCCTTGGCGCCATGAACGACATGACGAGCCCAAGCCCGCCCGCGGCCGGCGCCGCGCCCGAATCGGACGGCTTCGCGCTCGGCCGCGTGATCGCGGTCTCGGGGTCCCGGGTCTCGGGCATTTTTCACAACGACAAGGAAACCATGGCCGCCGGCGGCGTCCAGATCGGCGCGCTGGTCAAGATGCGGACCGCCTCGTCGAGCGTTTACGGGATCGTCTCGAGCCTCCGGCTTACCGACCCCGCGCTTCTCGGCGACGAGATCGAGGGCATGGTCGAAATCGAGCTGATCTGCGAATCGATCGACGCCAAGGACGGCGGCGCGCCGACCTTCCAACGCGGGGTTTCGATCTATCCCATGCTGGGGGCGAGCATTCTCGGCACGCGGCGCGAGGAGATCGGCGCGATCTACGCCCGGCCGCGGGCCGCGAACGTGCGCGTCGGCACGCTCTATCAGGACAGCATGCTGCCCGCCTATCTCGTCACCGACGAGCTGCTCGCCAAGCATTTCGCGATCCTGGGCACGACCGGCTCGGGCAAGTCCTGCACGGTGGCGCTGATCCTGCACCGGATTCTCGAGCAGAACCCGAACGGTCGCATCATCCTGCTCGACCCGCACGACGAGTATTCGAAGGCCTTCGGCGACCTCGCCGAGATCATCGACCCCGGCAACCTGCATCTGCCTTACTGGCTGCTCAACTTCGAGGAGACCGCCGCGGTGATGGTCGGCAGCGACACGGCCGACCGCGAGGCCGATATCGCGATCCTCAAGGCCGCGATCCTTCAGGCCAAGCAGAAATACTGCGCCATGGCCGGCAGCGACGACTACGTCACCATCGACACGCCGATCCCCTATCGCTTCGGCGATCTCATCAAGGCGATCGACGGAGCGCTCGGCAAGCTCGACAAGCCCGAGGGCGCGGCGCCCTTCCTGCGGATCAAGGCGCGGCTCGACGCGCTGCGCTCGGACCGGCGCTTCGCCTTCATGTTCTCGGGCTTCACGGTGGCCGACAACATGGCCGACGTGCTCGGCCGGTTGCTGCGCATTCCGGTCGCGGGCCGTCCGGTCTCGATCATCGATTTGTCGGGCGTGCCGTCCGAGATCGTCGACGCGGTGGTCTCGGTCATGTGCCGCATGATCTTCGATTTCGCGCTCTGGAACGTGCGCCCCCAGGCGTTTCCGGTCCTGCTGGTCTGCGAGGAGGCGCACCGCTACGTCTCGGCCGACGTCTCGGTCGGGTTCGGCCCGACGCGTCGCTCGATCGCCCGGATCGCCAAGGAGGGGCGCAAGTACGGCGTTTCGCTGTGTCTCGTCAGTCAGCGGCCGTCCGAGCTCGATCCGACGATCCTGTCCCAGTGCAACACCCTGTTCGCGCTGCGCATGGGCAACGAGCGCGACCATAAATACGTCCACGACGCCCTGCCCGAGGGCTCGCTCGGCTTGCTCGGCGCGCTGCCGTCGCTCAAGGTCCAGGAGGCGGTGGTCGTCGGCGAGGGCGTGACCGTGCCCATGCGCGTGCGCTTCGACGACCTCGACGAGGCGCTCAGGCCGCAGAGCGGCAGCGCGCCCTTCTCGCAAGCCTGGCAGGGCGAGGACGAGGGCCACGAGGACATCGTCGCTGAAACCATCGAGCGCTGGCGCCGCCAGATTCGCTAAGGCTATTCCCTCGAAACGAATCGACGCCGACCCGGAGCCCCGGAGGCGGCGGGCTGGCCTCGCGCGGGACGAGCCCTTATAGTCCTCGTCCATGGGGCGGCCGATCGAACCGGTCGCCCCAGCCCTATGCCGGAGGCGGGCTTCGCCGGGAGGGGGCGGCTCGAGCCGATACACGAATTCGTGATTTGGCGTTTGCCGGTCGGTTCATTAGCTCAATAGTTCGAACTCAGCATGCTGGCCTGCGGAAAAGCCGCGAAAAGAAAGAGACCGATGACCGATTCATCCCCCGTCCCGCTTCGGACCCTCGCGCCCGGGAAGTTTTGCGACCCGGACGTGACCGCCAAGGGCGAGCCGCGCGGAACGGTCGCCTTCGAACGCCTCGATACGCTGTGGTTCAACCCCGGCACGCTGTGCAACCTGACCTGCCGCAACTGCTACATCGAATCGAGCCCGCGCAACGACCGGTTGGTTTATCTGACCATCGACGAGGTGCGCGTCTATCTCGACGAGATCGCGCAAGAGGGGTTCTCGACCAGGGAAATAGGCTTCACCGGCGGTGAGCCGTTCATGAACCCGGATATCATGGCGATGCTCGACGAGGCGCTCGGGCGCGGCTTTCAGGTCCTGGTGCTGACCAATGCGACGCGCCCCATGATGTGCCATGCGCAGGCGCTCGCCGCCCTTCGGGAACGCCATGGCGACCGGCTGGTGCTGCGCGTCTCGATCGACCACTACAGCCGGGCGCTGCATGAGCTCGAGCGCGGCACGGGGTCCTGGGCGCCTGCGATCGAGGGATTGACCTGGCTGGCGCGGAACGGGTTTCGGGTCAACGTCGCCGGGCGGACCTGCTGGGGCGAACCCGAGGCCGAGATGCGCAAGGGCTACGCCCGGCTGTTCGCCGATCTCGGCGTGCCGGTCAACGCCCAGGACCCGGTCGAGCTGGTCCTGTTTCCCGAGATGGACCCCGAGATGGACGTGCCCGAGATCACCGAGAACTGCTGGTCGATCCTCGATGTCGATCCGGCGACCATGATGTGCGCGACCTCGCGCATGGTGGTCCGGCGCAAGGGCGCCGAGCGCCCGGTCGTGCTGCCTTGCACGCTGCTCGCCTACGACACCCAGTTCGAGCTCGGCCACACCCTGGCCGAGGCGCAAGGGGCGGTGAAGCTCAATCACCCCCATTGCGCGCGCTTTTGCGTTCTTGGCGGCGCCTCGTGCAGTCGCGGCTGAGCGCGGCTCGTTCGCGCCGCATCGACGCCGGCCCGCGCCCCCACCGCTGGACAAAGCGCGTCCGCCGCCCGATATTCATGAACATGCCCGTCGCAGGCGGGCCTTGGCCGGAAGGCGTTTTCAGACCCCGCGTCGGCGGATGGACGACAATGTACAAGAAGACGACACGCGCGATCGAGGTCACGGTTCAGCCGATCTATCTCGACGACCAGTCCGAACCCGACGAGGGCCGGTTCGTCTGGGCCTATCACATCCGGATCGAGAACCATGGCCGCGAGACCGTGCGGCTCCGCAACCGTCACTGGCGGATTACCGACGGCAACGGCCGGTGCCACGAAGTACGCGGCGCCGGGGTGGTCGGCGAGCAGCCGGTCTTGCATCCGGGCGAGACATTCGAGTACACCAGCGGCACGCCGCTCGCCACCCCGTCGGGGATCATGGTCGGGAGCTACGAGATGGAGACCGCCGAGGGCGACGTTTTCGACGTCGCCGTCCCGGCCTTCTCGCTCGATAGTCCGTACCAGCCCATGAATATCCACTGAGGCGCGGCCGGGCGGCGGCTTCGCGTCTTTCGACACAGCGATGATCGAGGAGAGATCGGTGAGCGCAGGCAATCCCGTGAGCGCGGTCGGCAAGACCGCCAAGACCACCGAGGCCGAACCGGCCGTGACCCGCGCCGAGGCCGAGGCGGCCGTGCGCGTCCTGATCCGCTGGACCGGCGACGACGCCGATCGCGAGGGCGTGCTGGACACGCCGGCGCGCGTCGTCCGCGCCTGGGAGGAGTATTTCTCGGGCTATCGCGACGATCCCGTGGACATCCTCGCCCGCACCTTCGAGGAGCACGAGGGCTACGATGAAATGGTGGTGCTGCGCGATATCCGCTTCACCTCCCATTGCGAGCACCATATCGCGCCGATCGTCGGCAAGGCCCATGTCGCCTATCTGCCGCGCAAGCGCGTGGTCGGCATCAGCAAGCTCGCGCGCCTGGTCGAGGTCTTCGCCCGGCGGCTCCAGATCCAGGAGAAGCTCACCGCCCAGATCGCCGATACCATCAACGACGTTCTCGAACCCCGTGGCGTCGCGGTGGTGGTCGAGGCCGAGCACCACTGCATGACGACCCGGGGCATCAACCGGCCGGGCACGATCATGGTCACAAGCCGCATGCTGGGGGGGTTCCGGACCGATCCGTCGACCCGGCGCGAGTTTCTCAACATGATCGGCAGCCCGACCTCGCGCCAGATCCGCTAGCGCGGTTCCGGGCTCGGCGGCCTCGTTCCGGCCGCGGCGCTGGACAAGACGCGCCGCTTGGCCAATCATCCGCCGTTCCCGAGAACCGCCCCGGACCGGATCAGCGGCGTGCTGGACTTTCGCCCCATCCTGTTCGTCGTCGGGGTTCTTCTTACGATCCTGGCGTCGTTCATGTTTGTGCCCGCCCTGGTCGACGCCGCGGCGGGCAGCCCCGACTGGCGCGTCTTTCTGGCGTCGGCGTTCTTTACCCTGTTCGTCGGCGTCACTCTGGCGCTCGGCACGCGGACCGGGCCGCTCAGCCTGTCTGTGCGCCAGACCTTTCTGCTGACCACCCTGTCGTGGACGGTGATGGCGGCCTTCGCGGCGCTGCCCTTCGTGTTCGCCGATCTCGGCCTCGACTTCACCGACGCCTATTTCGAATCGATCTCGGGGCTGACGACCACCGGCGCGACGGTGATGGTCGGGCTCGACACCGCGCCGCGCGGAATTCTGCTGTGGCGCGCGCTTTTGCAGTGGCAGGGCGGGATCGGCATCATCGTCATGGCGATCGCCGTGTTGCCCATGCTGCGGATCGGCGGGATGCAGCTTTTCCGCACCGAATCCTCGGACAAGTCGGAAAAAGTGCTGCCCCGCGTCGCCCAGACCTCGGCGGCGATCGGCGCGGTCTATGTCGGGATGACGGCGGCGGCGGCGGTCTCCTATTGGGGGGCGGGCATGAGCGTTTTCGACGCCATCGTGCACGCCATGACCACCTTGCCGACCGGCGGCTATTCGAACTACGACGCCTCGGTCGGTCATTTCAAGAACTCGGCCATCGAGTGGGTGGTCTCGTTCTACATGCTGCTCGCCGGCGCGCCGGTTATTCTTTATTTCCAGTTGGTTCGCGGGCATTGGCGCGACTTCTTCTGCGACACCCAGGTGCGCGCCTATTTCGGCATCGCCATCACGGTGACGCTGGTGCTCGCGGCCTGGCTGTGGTTCTTCCTCGACATGCGCCACCTCGACGCCCTGCGCCACGCGGTGTTCAACCTGGTCTCGGTCATCACCGGCACCGGCTACGCCTCGGCCGACTTCGCCGCCTGGGGGCCCTTCCCCGTGATCGTGCTTCTGTTCGTGATGCTGATCGGCGGCTGCACGGGCTCGACCGCCGGCGGCATCAAGGTCTTTCGCGTTCAGGTGCTGGTCGCCGTCGCCGTGGTGCAGATCCGCCGGCTGGTGCAGCCGCACGGGGTCTTCGTGGTTCGCTACAACCGCAAGCCCTTGTCCGATTCGGCGGCCGCGGCGGTGACGAGCTTCCTGTTCCTGGTGATGGCGAGCTTCGCCGCGATCACCCTGCTTCTCGCCATGTTCGGGCTCGATTTCCTGAGCGCCGTCTCGGGCGCGGCGTCGGCGATCGCCAATGTCGGCCCGGGCCTGAGCGAGTTGATCGGCCCGGCCGGTAATTTCTCGTCGCTTCCGAGCGGCGCGAAATGGGTGCTCTCGGGCGCGATGCTGCTTGGCCGGCTCGAATTCTTCACGGTGCTGGTGTTGTTCACGCCGCGCTTCTGGCGCGGTTAGCATGATACGGTTTCGCAAGACATCCCCTGGCCCTGGTCCTAGAGCGGGATGTCTTTTGATGGAATCGGCGCTTCTCGTATCCCCGGTCCGCG
>CAZHDF010000086.1:0-13405 GCA_964531525.1 uncultured Alphaproteobacteria bacterium
CTTATGCGACAATTGTATTCGGGGTCATCCGAGCCGAATGGCCGTGAGCGGCCCCTTCCCGGTTCCTTCTCGGCCCTATTCCGGGGGGATTTTCGATGGCGAAGCGCCTCGTTCTTTCCTTTCGCGCCTGTCGGCGATGGCGGCGACGGCGGCTGGACGTCGCTTCGTCGGACGGCTACAGATGGCCGGACCGTTTTCTCGGCATTTTCCGGCGCGGCCGACCGCGTCTTTCGGCGACACGGCGAAACGATGGAGAACCGATGACTGGCATGGAACGACTTCTCGACGTCATGGCGCGGCTGCGCGACCCCGAGGGCGGCTGCCCCTGGGACCTCGAGCAGAGCTTCGAGACCATCGCGCCCTACACCATCGAGGAAGCCTACGAGGTCGCCGAGGCGATCGAGGCGCGCGACTGGGCGGCGCTCGAGGACGAACTCGGCGATCTTCTGTTCCAGGTGGTGTTCTATGCACAGATGGCGCGCGAGGCCGGGCGTTTCGACTTCGACCGGATCGCCGAGCGCGCCGCCGAGAAGATGATCCGCCGCCATCCTCATGTTTTCGGCGACCGCGATATCGATGGCTCGGTGGCCCAGACCCGCGCCTGGGAAGCCCAGAAGGCCGACGAGCGCGCCGCCAAGGCCGCGGCCGAGGGACGCGCGCCGAGCGTGCTCGACGGGATCGCGGGCGCCCTGCCCGCGTTGACGCGCGCGGCCAAGCTCCAGGCGCGCGCCGCGCGGGTCGGCTTCGACTGGCCGGCCGCCGAGCCGATCTTCGACAAGATCGCCGAGGAGCTCGACGAGCTGCGCGCCGAATGGCGCGACGACGGCCCGAGCGCGCGCTTTGTAGACGAGATGGGCGATCTTCTGTTCGCCTGCGTCAACCTCGCGCGCCGCGCCGAGGTCGACGCCGAGGTCGCGCTCCGCCGAGGCAACGCCAAGTTCGAGCGCCGCTTTCGCCGCATCGAGGCGCTGCTCGCCGAAACCGGCCGCGCGCCGGCGGCCGCGACGCTCGCCGAAATGGACCGGCTCTGGGACCGAGTCAAGCTCGAGGAAGCGCGCGCCGCATCCCTAGCCGAGCTTGAAGCGGACGAAAATATAAAGTGACTACAAGGGAATAATTTCTATTCTTCTTGTAGCAGCTTAATTAAGGCCGTGTTGTCGAGCCGCCCTTCCCCACGCGCTTGTAGCTTGGCGAAGAACTGCTCGATGATGGCGGTGACGGGAAGCTGGGCGCCGTTGCGCCGCGCCTCGTCGATGCAGATCGCGAGGTCCTTGCGCATCCAATCGGCGGCGAAGCCGAAGTCGAACTCGCCGGCAATCATGGTTCCGGCGCGGTTGTCCATTTGCCAGGACTGGGCGGCGCCCTTCGAGATCACCTCGACCACCCGATGGGCGTCGAGCCCGGCCTTGAGCGCGAAGGCGAGCGATTCCGCGAGCCCCTGAATGACGCCGACACAGCAGATCTGATTGCACATCTTGGTCAACTGTCCGGCGCCCACGGGGCCCATTAGGGTGACCGCCCGGGCGAAGCATTCGATTACCGGACGGGCGTGGCTGAAATCGGATTCCAGCCCCCCGACCATGACCGTTAGCACCCCCTTCTCGGCCCCGTTCTGGCCGCCCGAGACCGGCGCGTCGAGAAGGCCGATGCCCTTTTCCGCCGCGATCGCGGCCAATTCGCGCTCGACATCGGCCGAGGCCGTGGTGTGATCGACGAACAGGCTGCCGCGCCGCATGCCGGCGAAGGCGCCGTCGTCGCCGAGAACCACCGAGCGAAGGTCGTCGTCGTTGCCGACGCAGGCGAACACGATCCGGGCGTCGCGCGCGGCCTCGGCCGGGGTTTCGGCGAGCGTTCCGCGATGGCGCGCCACCCAGTCCTCGGCCTTCGCGCGGGTGCGGTTGTAGACCGTTACGTCGTGTCGCCCGGCGGCGAGGTGTCCGGCCATGGGAAAGCCCATGTTGCCCAGTCCAAGAAACGCGACCTTCATCGGAGACTCTCCCCATAATCAGTTGATTTATTGGTCTTATAGCGCATGATTCCTACGCCGAACGCAGGCGTCGATCCCATCATAGGAGCGAGACGAGAAACGGGCAATGCATCGCCGCCGATGGCAAGAGGCTCGCTCAGCAATCGCCGGCGCGCGCGCTTTCGACCCAATGCGGATTGACCGCCCGGGCGTAATCGCCGAGCACCGTCGGGACCTGCTTTTCGGCCTTGAGAAACTCGGCCGTGAAACGCAGCGCCTGCGCCGCGCCGCCGTCGCGCCCGCCGCCCAGCCAGCGCGGCGTCGCCTGCTCGGCGAGCGTCGGAAAGCGATAGCGCGAAAGCGCCTCGGGCACGTCCGCGGGATCGCCGCCGATCAGCCCGACGATCGCGCGGACCTCGGGCGAATCGGGCGTCCAGGCCGCCGGATCGCGAATATAGTCGTCGACGCTCGCCGCCAGGGTTTTCACGAAACGGCACATGAAAACGGGGTGTTGCGCGGAAAACTTGCGATCAACGACAAGCCCGTCGAAGGTCGCTTTCCCCCATTGCGACAGCAACCCCGAGGTGATCAGCACCCGTCCCGTCGCCTTGAGATCGCTCAGCACCGGCTCCCAGACGAAGGCGGCGTCGATCTCGCCCCGCTTCCAGGCCCGGGCGATCTCGGGCGGCTGCATATCGACGAGCTTGACCTCGTCGCGCGCAATCCCGAACTGTTCGAGCGCGAACAGGGTATGGAAATGGCTGGTCGAGGCGAAGGGCACCGCGATGGTCTTGCCGCGCAGATCCTGGGGCGCATTGATGCCGGCGCCGTTGCGAACCACCAACGCCTCGGCGGCGGCGATATCCTCGGCGATCCAGAACAGCTCGATATCGAGCCCGCGGCTCAGCCCCGCCGCGATCGGGCTCGACCCGGCGAGCGCGATCTGAACCTCGCCGGCGGCCAGGGCCGAGAGCACCGTGGCGCCCGAATCGAAGCGCTTCCAGTCGATCCGCCATCCGGTCGCGCGCTCGAACGCGCCGCTCGCGATCGCGACCTTCCAGGGATTGACGATGAGCTGATAGCCGATGGCGACGCGTTGCGTCTGGGCGCGCGACAATCCCGGCGCGAGCACGAGCCCGACGACCGCCAAAACAGCCACGAACCGAAGAACCCTCATGCCTCACCGCGTCGGCGGCGCCGCCCCGCGGTCCGCAACGGGCCGCGGGGCGCACGCAAGCTTGTCTTAGAAGGTGGCGAGCACCTTTCGCATCTTATCGCACATTTCGTCGATATGGGCGCGTTCGGCGATCAGCGGCGGCGCGATCAACAGCGCGTCGCCCGTGAGCTTGACGATCAGCCCGTTTTCGTAGAGCCGCTGGAGCATCTCGTAGCCGCGCGCGCCGGGCGCCACGCCGGCCTCGATATCGACCGTCGCGAACAATCCGTAGCCCCGGATGTCCGTGACCAGGGAAATGTCGCGCATCGAGAAGATCGCGTCGAGGAAATAGGGCGAAAGCTCGGCCGCGCGGTTGAACAGGTCCTCCTTGCGGTAGATTTCGAGGGTCGCGAGGCTCGCGGCGACCGCCACCGGGCAGCCGGAGTAGGTGTAGCCATGGTAAAGCTCGACCGCCCGGTCGGGCGCCGCGTCGACCACGGTTTCGTAAACCTCGTCGCGTACGGCGACCGCGCCCATGGGGACGTTGCCGTTGGTCAGCGCCTTGGCCATGGTCATGATATCGGGGCGGACGCCGAAGGAATCGGCGGCGAACGCCTTGCCCGTGCGCCCGAATCCGGTGATCACCTCATCGAAGATCAGCAGGATGCCGTGCCGGTCGCAAATCTCGCGCAACCTTTCGAGATAGCCCTTCGGCGGCACCAGGCAGCCGATCGAGCCGGCGATCGGCTCGACGATGCAGGCGGCGATGCTGTCGGCGCCGTGGAGATCGACGAATCGCTGGAGATCGTCGGCGAGCTCGGCGCCGACCTCGGGCTGGCCCTTGCTGAAGCGCTGCTCGGGCAGCCAGGTGTGGCGCAGATGGCAAACGCCGGGAAGGCCGAGCCCGAAGGCCTCGCGGTTCTTGACCATGCCTGCGACCGAAACGCCGCCGAAGTTCACGCCGTGATAGGCGCGCTCGCGGCCGACTAGCCGCTGGCGCTGCGCCTGGCCTCGGGCGCGGTGATAGGCAAGCGCGATTTTCAGCGCCGTTTCAACGGATTCCGATCCGGAGTTCGTGAAGAATACATGGTTGATGCCTTCCGGCAGAAGGGCCGCGAGCTGCCGCGTGAGTTCGAACGCCGGCGGGTGGCCGAACTGGAACGGCGGGCTGTAGTCGAGCTCGGCGAGCTGCTTGGACGCGGCCTCGACGATCTCGCGCCGTCCGTGGCCGGCGGCAACGCAGAACAGGCCCGACGAGCCGTCGAGCACCTTGTCGCCGCGATGGGTCCAGAAATACATGCCCTCGGCGCGGGTGATCAGCCGGGGATTTTCCTTGAAATCCCGGTTCGCAGTAAACGGCATCCAGTAGTTTTCCAGGGTATTCGCGGCGGTCTGCATCGTCGTTGTCCTCAATTTGTCATTCCCTTCGGCGGCATCCTTCGGCCGGCCTCGGCCGGGCGGCCCGATCGTCGGCGTCTCCCGGCGCAACCCGTCCGGTTCCCTCTGTCCGGCGGCGGCCGATCTTAGCACAGGGTCGTGTATCGGGCGCGGGCCCGTTGAGCGGATGTTGCAATGAGCGTACGATTCCCGCGCCCCGGGGGCTAGAGCCAGATCGGGACAATACGCTAGGCCAAAGCGGGTACGGGCATTGGGCGATTTTCTGTTCCATCTGCGCGCCGACGAGCCCCGCGGACTCCAGGCGGAGCTGCGCCGCATCCTGGTTTCGGCGATTCTCGACGGCCAGCTCGCGCCCGGCCATCGCCTGCCGTCCTGTCGCCGCCTCGCCCGCCGTTTGGGGGTCGCGCGCAACACCGTGGTGTTGGCCTACCAAAACCTGATCGACGAGGGCTATTTGGTGTCGCGCGAGCGATCGGGCTATTTCGTCAACGGCGAGATCCTCTCGACGCGGGCGAGCAGCGCTCCCCGAGCCGCGCGCGTGCCCGAGCGTCCGGCCGACTGGCGCCGTCGCCTGCGGCTCAGGCCCTCGACCCAGGAGAACATCGTCAAGCCCGGCGACTGGCAGCGCTACCCCTACCCCTTCATCTACGGCCAGGTCGACCCCGAGCTGTTCCCGCTGACCGCTTGGCGCGACTGCGCGCGACGCGCGCTCGCCCGGGGCATGGTGGGCGACTGGATCAACGACCGCTTCGTCGAGGACGATCCGATGCTGGTCGAACAGGTGCGGACCCGGGCGCTCATGCGTCGGGGCGTGCGTGCCCGCGACGAGGAGATTCTGATCACGCTCGGCGCCCAGCACGCGCTTTACCTGCTCGCCGCGCTCCTCATGGGACGCGGGATCCGCGTCGGCGTCGAGGACCCGGGCTATGTCGACGCCCGTAACATCTTCCGGCTCGCGAACGCGCGGCTCAAGCCGCTCGCGGTCGATGCCGGCGGGCTGGTGGTGGGCGAGGCTCTCGCCGGTTGCGATTACGTCTACGCGACCCCCAGCCACCAATCGCCGACCACCGTGACCATGCCGCTCGAACGCCGCCTCGCGCTGCTTCGCCGGGCGGCCGAGGAGCGCTTCGTCATCATCGAGGACGATTATGAGGCCGAAACCAATTATCTCGCCGAGCCGACGACCGCGCTCAAGGCCCTCGACGACGGCGATCGCGTGATCTATATCGGTAGCTTTTCCAAGGCATTGGCGCCTGGACTTCGACTTGGATATATGGTCGGGCCGCCCGAGTTGATTCGCGAGGCGCGGCTCCTGCGTCGGCTGATGCTGCGTCATGCGCCGACCAACAACCAACGCACGGTCGCCCTGTTTCTCGCCGGCGGTCATTACGACGCCCTGATCCACCGCCTGCATCGCAGCTACCGCGCCCGTTGGGAGGCCATGGGCGCGGCGCTCGCTCGCCACCTTCCCGACTGGTCGCGTCTGCCGACCTTCGGCGGCACCAGCTTCTGGGTGCGCGGTCCCGAGGGGTTCGACGCCGACGCGCTCGCCCGCGACGCGCTCGTCGAGGGGATCGTGATCGAGCCCGGTGCGCTTCATTTTCTGGGGCCGGAGCGGCCGGCGCATTATTTCCGGCTCGGCCTGTCGTCGATCCCGCTCGACCGGATCGAACCCGGCATTGCCCGCCTGGCCGCGCTTATCCGAAAGAATCTTCCTTCGAATTCATATCGTTGAGTCGATTTATCGGCCCGCCGGGCGGCCGATGACGGCCAGGGTGTGGCGCGCGACCATCAGCTCCTCGTTGGTCGGGATCACCCAGGCCGCGACCCGGCTCCCGGGCGTCGAAATGCGCGGGCCCCCCGTCGCGTTGGCCGCCGGATCGAGATCGAGGCCCAGCCAGCTCGCATGCGCGCAAACCGTCTCGCGCACCGCCACCGCGTTCTCGCCGATACCGCCGGTGAACACCAGCGCATCGAGCCCGCCGAGCGCCGCGGCGAGCGAGCCCAGCAGCCGGCCGATGCGATAGGTGAACAGCTCGACCGCCTCGGCGGCGCGCGGGTCGTCGCTCGCCAGCAGCGTCGCCATGTCGGCGCTGATCCCCGAGACCCCGAGAAGCCCCGATTGCTCGTAGAGAAGCTCGGTAAGCGCGGGCTCGTCCAGCCCCGCCTCGCGCATCAGGTAGAGAAGCACCCCCGGATCGACCGCGCCCGAGCGGGTGCCCATGGGCAAGCCATCGAGGGTCGAGAATCCCATGGTGGTGGCGATGCTTCGCCCGTCGCGAATGGCGCACATGCTGGCGCCGTTGCCGAGATGGGCGACCACCAGGCGTTCGGGGAGCGCCTCGCCCGCGATTCCGGGCAGCGCGGCGGTGATGTATTCGTAGGAAAGGCCGTGGAAGCCATAGCGCCATAGGCCCTTTTCGGTGAATTTCCGGGGTAGCGCGGTCCGTCGCGCAACGGTGGGCTGGCTCGCGTGAAAGGCGGTGTCGAAGCAGGCGACCTGGGGCAGCGCGGGCCGGCGCGCGGCAAGCGCCTCGATGGCCGCGATGTTGTGCCCTTGATGCGCGGGCGCCAGCGGCACCAATGCGGCGAGCGCCTTCAAGCTCGCGCGATCGAGTCGCTCGGGCGCGGTGCGGTCGAGCCCGCCATGGACGACCCGATGACCGGCGGCAACCAATCGCTCGCCCGCGCCGACGCCGTCGAGCCAGTCGAGCAGACAGGCGAGCGCGTCTTCATGCTTAATGATCGCCCTTACCTGGCGCTCGATCTCGGGGGCCGCGAGCGGGCGGCCCTTCGCATCATGGGCGGAAAAGCGCGGATGGGTGCCGATTCCGGCGATCTGACCGCGCGCGGCGAGCGCCGGATCGCCGTGGTCGATCTCGAACAGCGCGAATTTGATGCTTGACGAGCCGGCGTTGAGTACCAGAACGGCGGGCGTGGCGCCGGTTTCGGTCATGTCTTGCGTGTCTCCAGAGTCGAAGCGGCGATGGTTCCACGCCCTTGCCGGCCCCCGCCCCGCCCCTTACGCTGGGCCGATTTGCCCATGGGCGCAAGGCTTGGGGGACTTTCTTCATGGAGATCGTCGAGACGCTGATCTCTGCCGCGCGCCGCCGCGCGGGCGCGGTGGTGCTGCCCGAGGGCGACGATCCCCGCATTCTCGTCGCCGCGCGACGATTGCGCGACCGGGACATCGCGCGCCCGGTCCTGCTCGGCGCGCCCGAGGCGATCGCCGCCGCCGCCGAGCGCGCGGGCGTTTCCCTCGACGGGATCGAGACGGTGTCGCCCGGCCGCGACGACCGCGCCGAGGCGCTGGCGCGGGCCTACGCGAACGCGCGCGGGACCGATCCGCGCATCGCGCGGCGGCTGATGCGCAAGCCCCTCTATTTCGGGGCGATGATGGTCGCAAGCGGGGTCGCGGACGCCCTGGTCGCGGGCGTCGCCAACCCGACGCGCCGCGTGATCGAGGCCGGGCGGCTCGCGATCGGGCTCGCCCCGGGGCTCGCCACGCCGTCGAGCTTTTTTCTCATGGTGATGCCGGACGGCCGCCGCCTGGTGTTCGCCGACTGCGCGGTCAACGTCGAGCCCGACGCCGAGACGCTGGCCGATATCGCGATCGCTTCCGCCGAGAGCGCGCGGCGTCTGCTGGACGAGACGCCGCGGGTCGCGCTGCTCTCGTTCTCGACCCATGGCAGCGCCGAGCACGCGCGGGTTCGCAAGGTCCGCGAGGCGACGGCCATCGCCCGCGCCCGCGCTCCCGACCTCGCGCTCGACGGCGAGCTTCAGCTCGACGCAGCGCTGCTGCCCGAGGTGGCGGCCAAGAAGGTCAAGCGCGAGAGCCCGGTCGCCGGGCGCGCCAACGTGCTGGTCTTTCCCGATCTCGACGCCGGAAACATCGGCTACAAGCTCGCCCGGGCCCTGGCCGGCGCCCGCGCCATCGGCCCGATCCTTCAGGGGTTCGCGAAGCCGATCAGCGATCTTTCGCGGGGGGCGAGCGTCGACGATATCGTCGCGGTCGCGGCGGTTTTGCTCGCCGGGCGCTGAGCGCGCCGCGCTCACGATCCGGTCACGACCACGCGCAGGACGAGCGCAATCGACAGCGCGGCAAGCAGGATCAACGTCGCACGGCGGAAAAACTCGGGGTCGGCGCGCAGAAAGCCCCGCTGGCCGATCGCGGCGCCCAGAATCACGATGGGGATCAGGATCGCGGTGCGGACCATCACCTCGCCCGTGACCAGGCCGCCGCCCGCCGCGACGGCGATCGCGAACAGATCGGTCACCAGGAAGAACGCGATCAGCGAGGCGCGCGAGACGGTCGCCGCTGCGGGACCCGAGAAATAGAACAGGATCGCGGGCGGCCCGCCGATGCCGGCGCCGCCGTTGAGAAGCCCCGCCAGCACCCCGGTCGCCAGCGTCGCCGCCGCCCCGGGCATGGCCTTGAGCGCGAAGCCTCGCCAGATCAGCAGGGTCGCCAGGAGAACCACCAGCGAGATCGCGATTCGCACCGGCGCCGCCGGCAGCGCGGCCAGCGCGTAGAGCCCCACGGGCGTCGCCGCGACGGCGCCCAAGAGCAACCAGCGCAGCGAGCGCCAGTCGACCTCGTTTCGGACCTTGGGTAGGAGGTGCGCGCTCGCCGCGATCTCGAGCGCGAAGGTCGTCGGCACCACGGCGACCGGCGGCAGGATCAGCGACAGACTGCTGACCCAGACGAGCGACGAGCCGAACCCGGTAAATCCCCGGAGTACCGCGCCGGCGAGGACCGCGAGAAGGCTGAAGGCGATGACGAAGGGGTCCATCGGGGCTCATGGTCGCTTCCGGCTCGCGTAAGGGGTGGAAAAATGCCGCCGCCGACCCCACCCGCCCCGAGGGACGAGCGGAGGCCGGCGGCAAGCCGTCCCTCCCCGATTAGACGACCGTGTACGCCTTGTACTTGTCCAAGAGACGCACCGGCTTCTTGAGCGCGTCGCGGCGGAACGGGTCGCCGAGCTCGCGGGTCAGCATCACCTCGACCACCGTCGGCCGTCCCGAGGCGGTCGCCTCGCGAAGCGCATCGCCGACCTGGTCGGGCTGGTCGACGGTCACGCCCTCGGCCCCCATGGCGCGAGCGATCGCGGCGAAGCTCGGGTTCGCGAGGTTGGTGCCGATGTAGCGGTCGGCGTAGAAGTCGATCTGGTTCTTCTTCTCGGCGCCCCACTGCCCGTTGTTAAACACCACGGCGACCGCCGGGATGTTCTCGCGCACGCAGGTCATGACCTCGGCGAGGCTCATCCCCCAGGCGCCGTCGCCCACATAGGCGACCGCCGGCCGGTCGGGGCAGGCCACCTTGGCGCCCATCGCGGTCGGGAAGGCATAGCCGCAATTGCCGAAGCTCATGGCGGCGAAGAAGCTCGGCGGCTTCTCGAAGCGCAGGTAGCTGTTGGAGATCGAGCAGACATTGCCGATATCGGTCGTGACCATGGCGTTCGCCGGCATTGCCCTTTCGAGCTCGCGCAGGCAGCGGCGCGGGCTGATGGGCGAGCCATCGGCCGAGGACATGCCGGTCAGCTCCTCCTCCCAGGCGGCCTTCTGGCGCTCGACCTCGGCGAGTCGCGCCTCGCGGTTGCCGTGCGCGGCGATCGACAGGTTCGAGGTCTTGAGCCGCGAGAGAATCTCGCTCGCCGCCTTGGCCGCGTCGCCGTTGACCGCGACCGAGATCGGCTTGACGAGGCCGAGCATGCGGTGGTCGCTGTCGACCTGGATGATTTTGGCGTCCTTCGGCCAGTAGTCGATGCCGTACTGGGGCAGCGTGCCGAACGGCCCGAGGCGCGTCCCCAGCGCCAGCACCACGTCGGCCTGGGCGATGAGCTTCATCGCCGCCTTCGAGCCCTGGTAGCCGAGCGGGCCGCACATCAGGGGATGGCTCGCCGGGAAGGCGTCGTTGTGGAGGTAGCTGGTGACCACCGGGGCGTCGAGGTGCTCGGCGAGCGCCTTGGCCGCCTCGACGCCGTCCGACATGATGACGCCGCCGCCCGAGACGATCACCGGAAAGCGCGCCTCGGCGAGCGCCTTGGCCGCGGCGTCCAGGCTCTCGGGTCCGCCGGGGCCGCGCTCGATCGTCATGGGCTTGGCGATCTCGACGTCGACCTCGCCGTAGAAATGGTCGCGCGGGATGTTGACTTGAACCGGCCCGCGCTCGGCCATGGCGAGGGTGAAGGCGCGGTGCGTCAGCTCGGCCAGCCGGTCGGGACGGCTGACATGGGCCTGGAACTTGGTGATCTTCGAGAAGATCGGCATCTGATCGGTTTCCTGGAAACCGCCGAGCCCCATGGTGTTCGAGCCCGTCTCGGGCGTGATCGCGACCACCGGCGAATGGGCCCAATAGGCGGCGGCGATCGCGGTCACGAAATTGGTGATTCCGGGGCCGTTCTGGCCGATGCAGACGCCGTGCCGCCCGCTCGCCCGGGCGTAGCCGTCGGCCATATGGGCGGCGTTCTGCTCGTGCGCGACCGAGATGAAGCGAATCCCGGCCGGCTCGAAGATGTCGAGCGCGTCCATATAGGCCGATCCGACGATGCCGAATATGTCGGTCACCCCTTCGGCCGCGAGGGTCTCGACGAAGGCCTCGCTCGGCGTCATGCGTGTCATGCTTCCCTCCCTCTGGCGACGCTGGTTCGACAACGCTTCCGTTGCGGCCTCAGGCGGCGACAAACGTCCCGCCGCCCCTGCGGCGGCGCACCCGCGTTCCCGTCCTTATAAAAACCGCTCCGAAGGGCCACAAGAGCCAGACAGAAGCGCCGAATTGGGCCAGTAGAGAGAAAAGCAGCGCTCCGGCCGCAGCGCTCAGCCGCCGAACATCTTGCGGAGCTGGTCGAGGCCGGCCTTGTACACGTTTTCGACCGCCGCGGCGGCGTCCGCCGGATCGGCGCCGGCGGGCTCGAAGGTGCTCGACCACTCGACCGTGCAGCCTCCTTCAGGCGCGTCGCTGACCCGAATCGTCGCCCGGTAGCCGGCGACCGGCAAAGGGCCTTCGAGTATCGAGTAGCTGTAGACGCGGGCGTCTTCGTCGAGAGTCTCGAGCTTCTCGACGATCGTGCCGCCGCCGACGAGCGAAAGGCGGCGGATCGTCGTCCCCGTTTCTTCGTCCTCCTCAATCTCGCAGGACTCGACCAGGGGGTGCCATTTCGCGAGAGCGCCGAAGCCGCCGATCAGATCCCAGACCTGCCGGGCGGACGTCGGCAGCCGGGTCGACATGGTGACATTGGTCATCTGGCCTCTCCTTTTCCGAGTATTCAGAAGGCATGATGACCCAGCGCCTTCGGCGCGGCAACGATAACGCCTCTCAATGAGGAAGGGGGCCGCGAAACGCGGCCCCCTCGAAAGCATCAGACAGCGCGTGAGGCGCGATCAGAAGCCCATGTCGCCCATGCCGCCGCCGGGCGCGGGAGGCGTCTCCTTCTTCTCCGGCTTTTCGGCGACCATGGCCTCGGTGGTGATCAAGAGGCCGGCGACCGAGGCCGCGTCCTGAAGCGCGATGCGGACCACCTTGGCCGGGTCGATGATGCCGGCCTTGAACATGTCGACATAGGTCTCGCTCTGGGCGTCGAAGCCGCGCTTGACGTCCTTGCCCTCGAGCAGCTTGCCGGCGACCACGGCGCCGTCGACACCCGCGTTCTCGGCGATCTGGCGAACCGGCGCCTCGAGCGCGCGGCGCACGATGTTGACGCCCACGCGCTGGTCCTCGTTCTCGACCTCGACCTTGGCGAGCACCTTGGTGGCGTAGAGAAGCGCGGCGCCGCCACCGGCGACGATGCCCTCCTCGACCGCGGCGCGGGTCGCGTTGAGCGCGTCCTCGACCAGGTCCTTGCGCTCCTTCACCTCGACCTCGGTGGCCGCGCCGACCTTGATGACCGCGACGCCACCGGCGAGCTTGGCGAGCCGCTCCTGGAGCTTCTCGCGGTCGTAGTCCGACGTGGTCTCGTCGATCTGGGCGCGGATCTGGGCGCAGCGACCCTCGATCTCCTTCTTCTTGCCGGCGCCGTCGACGATCGTGGTGTTGTCCTTGGTCAGCTCCACGCGCTTGGCGGTGCCCAGCATGTCGAGGGTGACGTTCTCGAGCTTGATGCCGAGATCCTCGCTCACGACCTGGCCGTTGGTCAGGATCGCGATATCCTCGAGCATCGCCTTGCGGCGATCGCCGAAGCCCGGCGCCTTGACCGCCGCGACCTTGAGACCGCCGCGCAGCTTGTTGACCACCAGGGTGGCGAGCGCCTCGCCCTCGACGTCCTCGGCGATGACCAGCAACGGCTTGCCCGACTGCACCACCGCCTCGAGCAGCGGCAGCATGGCCTGAAGCCCCGAGAGCTTCTTTTCGTGGAGGAGGATGTAGGGATCCTCCAGCTCGACCTTCATCTTGTCGGCGTCGGTGATGAAATAGGGCGAGAGATAGCCGCGATCGAACTGCATGCCCTCGACGATCTCGAGCTCGGTTTCGAGCGACTTGGCCTCCTCGACCGTGATCACGCCCTCGTTGCCGACCTTGTCCATGGCCTTGGCGAGCATGTCGCCGATCTCGCGGTCGCCGTTGGCCGAGATGGCGCCGACCTGGGCGATCTCGTCGCTGGTGGTGACCTTTTTCGAGCGCGCCTCGAGCTCGTTGACGATCGCGCCGACCGCCATATCGATGCCGCGCTTGAGGTCCATCGGGTTCATGCCGGCGGCCACGGCGCGGGTGCCCTCGCGAACGATCGCCTGGGCGAGCACGGTCGCGGTCGTGGTGCCGTCGCCGGCCACGTCGTTGGTCTTGGACGCGACCTCGCGCACCATCTGGGCGCCCATGTTCTCGAACTTGTCGGCAAGCTCGATCTCCTTGGCGACCGTCACGCCGTCCTTGGTCACGCGGGGCGCGCCGA
>CAZHDF010000087.1:0-13360 GCA_964531525.1 uncultured Alphaproteobacteria bacterium
TGTCGTCGCCGATCCGGACCACGAAGCGCTCGCCCCGGTCCTCGACCACGAAGTTATGGTTGGTGATGCCGCCCGAGAGCGGCTGCGGCGTAACCGGTCCCGACCAGCAGGACAGCGCGGCGGCGCGCGCGGCGGGCGCGAGATCAGCCAATGCCCAGCTCCTGTTTCTTGCGCGTGCTCCAGGCCGAGATCAGCCGGTCCGAGATCATGGCGATGGCGGCGACGCTAAGCCCGGCGACAAGCCCGCGCCCGGTGTCGGCCTTGGTCAGCGCGATATAGACCTCCTGGCCGAGGTCGCGGGTGCCGACCAGCGCCGTGATGACCAGCATCGACAGCGCCATCATGATGGTCTGGTTGACCCCGAGCATGATCTCGGGGAGCGCGAGGGGAAGCTGCACCTTCCACAAGATCTGACGCCGCGTGCAGCCGGCGGCGGTCGCCGCCTCGATGATCCCGGGCGGCACCTGGCGAATGCCGTGGTCGGTGTAGCGGATCGCGGGCACCAGCGAATAGGCGACCACCGCGATCATGGCCGAGAAGTCGCCGACCCGGAACAGCATCACGACCGGAATGAGATAGACGAAGGAGGGCAGCGTCTGAAGGGTATCGATGACCACCTGTACGACGCGATGCGCGCGTTCGTTGCCCGCCGCCAGGATGCCGATGGGAATCCCGATGGCCGAGGCGATCACGACCGAGATCCCGATGAGGTAGGTCGAGATCATCGCCTTTTCCCAGTTGCCGGTCACGGCGACGAACAGCGCCAGCCCGCCGATCAGGAGCGCGAGCCGCGGTCCCCCGAGCCGCAGCCCGGAAAGCGCCAGCACCCCCACCACCGCCGCCCAGGGCAGCGACAACAGGAACCGCTTGAACGGGATCAGCGCGTTCAGCAGCAGCCAGGACTTCACCGCGTCGATCTGGTCGAAGTAGTTGCGGTTGATGTAGGAGACGAGATCGTCCCACACCGCCCCGGTGGTGATCGTGAGGTCCTTGGGGTAGGCCTGGATCGCCGGGACCAGATACCCGAGCAGGGTGGCGCCGACGATCAGCGCGAGCGCGAGCGCGAGATGCGGGTGGCGGCGGATCAGGCCCCCGGTCGTCTCGCGATGCTCGGGCGGCGGCTTGGCGGCGAAGGCCTGGCTCAACCGGTCGAGCGCGATGGCGAGCAGGGTGATCGCGAGCCCCGCCTCGAACCCCTTGCCGATCGCGAGCCGCTTGAGCGAGGTGAGCACGTCGAAGCCGAGCCCGCCGGCGCCGATCATGGAGGCGATGATGACCATGTTCAAAGACAGCATGATCACCTGGTTGACGCCGACCATCAGGGTCGGGCGCGCCGCCGGGATCATCACCCGCCAGATGAGCTGGCGCCGCGAGCAGCCCGCCATGTTGCCGAACTCGACCACCTCGCTCGGCACCTGCTTGAGCGCCAGCATGGTGCAGCGGACCATCGGCGGCATGGCGTAGATGATGGTCGCGATCATCGCCGCCACCGCGCCGAAGCCGAACAGGAACAGCACCGGCACCAGATAGGCGAACACCGGCACCGTCTGCATCAGATCGAGGATCGGCGTGATCGCCGCCTCGAAGCGCGCGCTGCGGTGGCCGAGAATGCCGATCAACAGCCCGCCGCCGACGCCGAAGGGCACCGCGATCAGGATCGACGACAGGGTCACCATCGCGCTGTCCCACTGGCCGAACACGGCGAGATAAAGGAAGCAGGCGCCGACCAGCAGCGCGAGCGCGCGGTCGCGGGCGTGAAGGCCGAGCAGCATGACCACGCCGACCACCGCGATCCAGGACAGGCGCGGCAGGCGGTAGACGATGTCCCCGGCCTCGTCGAGGGTCAGCTTGAAGCCCGAGGCGAGCAACCCCTCGGCGGCGTCGAGCGGGCGCTCGAGAAGCCAGGCGATCGAGCGCGTGAGCTGCTTGAAGGTGAACAGGCCGAAATTGGCCTCGTTGATCAGCCATTTCATGAAATCGCTGATCCAGAAGCGCAGCGGCACCGCCGCGCCGCGCGGATATTTGGCGAGCCAGGGGGCGACGTCGGCGAGCGCGTAAACGACCAGGACCAGCCCCGCCGCCGCCGCCAGGAAGACCCAGCCCGAACGCGGGCCCGACAGCCGCGCGATCCCGGCCGCGGTCGCGCTCATGCGCGCTCCTCGCGGCGCACCAGCACGTCGAGCACGGCCTCGCGCGTGATCAGGCCGATCGCCGCGCCGTCGGCGTCGGTCACGGCGAGCGGCGCGGCGGCGTCGACCACCCGGGCGGCGAAGTCCTCGACCTTGGCCTCGGCGGACACGCTTTCGGCGGGCGGCGGGGCGCCGTCGAGCGGGACCATCACCGCGCGCGCCGACAGAACCTTGGCGCGCGGAATCTCGCGGGTGAACTCGGCGACGTAGTCGGTCGCCGGGTTGGTGACGAGCGCCTCGGGCGTGCCGATCTGAATGATCGCGCCGTCCTTCATGATCGCGATCCGGTCGGCGAGCCGGATCGCCTCGTCGAAGTCGTGGGTGATGAAGACGATGGTCTTCTCGAGCACGTTTTGCAGGCGCATGAACTCGTCCTGCATCTCGCGCCTGATCAGCGGGTCGAGCGCCGAGAACGGCTCGTCGAGAAACCAGACCTCGGGCTCGATGGCGAGGCTGCGCGCGATGCCGACGCGCTGCTGCTGGCCGCCCGACAATTCGCGCGGATAATAGGATTCGCGGCCCTTCAGACCGACCAGCTCGATCATCTCGCGGGCGCGCCGCTCGCGGCTCGCGCGGTCGATCCCCTGGACGCCGAGCGGAAAGGCGACGTTGCCGAGCACCGTGAGGTGCGGCAACAGGGCGAAGTTCTGGAACACCATGCCCATCTTGTGGCGGCGGATCTCGATCAGTTCCTTCTCGGACGCCTTGAGAAGATCCTGTCCCTCGAACACGACCGAACCGGCGGTCGGCTCGATCAGCCGCGAAAGACAACGCACGAGCGTCGATTTGCCCGAGCCCGACAGGCCCATGATGACGAAGATCTCGCCCTCGGCGACGGCGAAGCTCGCGTCGCGCACGGCGCCGATCAACCCGGCCTCGGTGAGTTGCTCGAACGTCGGCTTGCCGCCGTGCTCGGCGAGGACGCGCTCGGCATTGTTGCCGAACAGCTTCCAAACGCCCTCGCAGCTTATCTTGGCGTCGGTTCGGCCCGTGGGCGGGGCCGCCGGCGAACGGGTCTGGCGGGGATCCATGGCCGGCCCCTCGATGAAAGCGCTGGCCCGCGCCGCCGGCGTCCGAGATGCCTGTCTCCGGACGCGGCGGCGCGGGCCGCGGGACTTACGCGGTCAGCCGCCGGCGCAGGCGGCCCAGGTCTTCCAGGTGCTCTCGTTGGCGTTGATCCAGTTCTCGACCACGTCGTCGACCGACTTGCCGTCGAGATCGACCAGGCCGATCATTTCGCCCATCGACTGGTTGTCGATGCGGAACTTGCGGACCGCGTCGTAGGCGCAGGGCCACTTCTTCTCGCCCGCCTTCCAGCCGACCTTCTTGATCCAGCCGTGGGGCTTGCCGCAGTCGTACTTCATGTTGGGGTTGATGCCCCATTTCGGGTCGTTGTAGCAGGCGTCGGTATACTCGGGGAACTTCACCCACTCGCCCTTGAACTTGATCGGCGCCCAGTGCGGCGTGTAGATCCAGCCGAGGAACGGCGCCTTGCGCTCGTAGGCCGACTTGAGCTCGGCGAACAGGGCGGCGTCGGTGCCGGCGTGCACGACCTCGAAGTCGAGACCCAGCGCCTCGACGCGCTCGTCGTCGAAGCCCGCCCAGGTCACCGGCCCGCCGAGATAGCGGCCCTTGGGATAGGTTTCCGGCGTGGCGAACTCCTTGGCGCATTTATTGAGCGCGCGCCAGTCTGGCAGGCCCGGGCAGCGTTCCTTCATGTAGATCGGATACCACCATTCCTCCTTGGCCTGCATCCCGGTTTCGCCGAGATCGACGGTTTTGCCCGTCTTGAGACTTTCCTCCATGGCCTGCTTGCCGGTGGTCTCCCACATCTCCATGGCGATGTGCAGATCGCCCGATTCGAGACCGGCGAACTGGGCGATATAGTCGGCCTGCTGATACTTCACGTTGTAGCCCATCTTCTCGAGCACGCGGCCCATGATGTGGGTCGTGATGTACTGGCCGGTCCAGTCGTGAATCGTGAGGATGATCGGGTCCTTCGATTCGGGAACGCCGGCGGCGGCCGGGGTCGCGTAGGCGACGAGAGCCCCAACCGTTCCGGCGATGAGTGCGTTGGTGATCTTCTTGAGCATCGGAATGCCTCCCTATAGGCGGCCGGGCGCGATTCTTCCGGCCGCGCCGTGCCCGCTTGCTGTCGCTGCGCCGGTCTTGCGCCGAAGCGGCCGTCGTTCGGGGATGCGCGTGGCGCGCAAATCCTCGCCGGCCGCCGCGGCCCTGCCGCCGCCGACAAAATGAAAGCCTGTTTGCCCGCGCGGTTCAAGCGGAATTGTCATGAATCAACAGTTATCCACAGGATCGACGTTGAATCTCCACAATATCCCACTTAGAGTTGCATCATGACGTCACGATTTCCGGCCGGGTAGGGATGCTGCGCTCCGAGCGACAGGCGGCGATTCTGCGCGCCGTGACCGAGAAGGGGAGCTGCAGCGTCGCCGAGCTCGCGCGGGTCCTCGCGGTTTCGGGCGAGACCATCCGCCGCGACATCAAGGCGATGGCGCGCGACGGCGCGGTCCACAAGGTCCACGGCGGGGTGCGCCGGGCCGATCCGGTGCGCGAATCGGCCTTCGACCAGCGCCTGCGCGAAAACGCCGAGGCCAAGCGGATCATCGCCGCGCGCGCCGCGCGCGAGGTTCGCGACGGCGATTCGGTGATGCTCGACACCGGCAGCACGACCACCTATCTCGCCCAGGCGCTGCGCGATCACCGCGATTTGCTGGTGGCGACCAACTCGGTCGATATCGCGCGCACGCTCGCGACCCGCAACGGCAACCGGGTCTACATGGCGGGCGGCGAGCTGCGGGCCGACGACGGCGCGGCGCTCGGCCCGTCGGCGACCACCTTCATCGCCCAGTTCCGGGTGCGGGTCGCGTTCCTCTCGATCGCCGCGATCGACCCCGGCGACGGCTACATGGACTATCACCTCTCGGAGGCCGAGTTCTCGCGCGTGGTGATCGAGCGCGCCGAGCGCACGGTGGTCGTCGCCGACCGCTCCAAGTTCGGCCGCCGCGCGCTGGTCCGGGTCGCGAGCCTCGGCGCGGTCGACATGCTGATCACCGACGCCGAGCCGCGCCCGCCGTTCTCCCGTCTGCTCTCCGAGGCGGGCGTCGAGGTCGCGATCGCCGGTTAGGGCGCGGCGTCTTCGCATTGAAGCGACGCCTCTTGCATCCTTGCCCCCACCCCCACCCAACCTCCCCCGTCGAGGAGACCTCTGCGAAAGGGAGTGTTGGGGGTGGGATGTCGGGCAAGGCGCGCGTTGCGTCGATTCGATCGACGGCCGTCGCGCTTTATACCCCGTGGTAGTCGCGGTACCAGGCGACGAAGCGAGGCAGGCCCTCGTCGATCGGGGTGGTCGGCTCGAAGCCGCAGTCGCGGCGGATCGCCTCGATATCGGCGAAGGTCTCGCGCACGTCGCCCGGCTGCATGGGCAGGAACTCGATCTCGGCCTTGCGGCCGATCGCCGCCTCGAGCAGCTCGATGAAGCGCATCAGCGGCTCGGAGCGGTTGTTGCCGATGTTGTAGACCCGATGCGGCGGCTTGCCGTCCTCGCCCTCGGGCGGGTGGTCGAGGGTCGCGAGCACGCCGGCGACGATGTCGTCGATATAGGTGAAGTCGCGTCGCATGTCGCCCTGGTTGAACACCGGGATCGGCTCGCCGGCGAAAATCGCCCGGGTGAAGATATAGGCCGCCATGTCGGGTCGCCCCCAGGGGCCGTAAACGGTGAAGAAGCGCAAACCCGTCATGGGCAGGCCGTAAAGATGGGCATAGGGGTGGCTGATCAGCTCGTCCGAGCGCTTGGTCGCGGCGTAAAGCGAGATCGGGGTGTCGACCCGGTCGGCCTCCGAGAACGGCAGCTTCGTGTTGCCGCCGTAGACCGAGCTCGAGCTCGCATAGACCAGATGGCGAAAATCGGGCAGGTGGCGGCAGGTCTCCAGCACCTCGAGATGCCCGACCAGGTTGGTGCGCACGTAAATGAACGGGTTTTCGAGCGAGTGGCGCACGCCCGCCTGGGCCGCGAGGTGGACCGCGCGGTCGATGCCCGCGTTCGCGCAAGCCTCGGCCAGCGCGCCGCGCTCGGCGATGTCGATTTGGTGGAACGAGAAGCCGTTGCGCCCCCGCAGCCGGTCGAGCCGCGCGCGCTTGAGCGCCACGTCGTAATAAGGGTCGAGATTGTCGACCCCGACCACGGTTTCGCCGCGATCGAGAAGCGCCGTGCTCACATGGGAGCCGATGAAGCCGGCCGCGCCGGTGACCAGAACCGCCATTCGTTCCTTCCGCTCATGGGCCGTCGATGAGCCGGCGCGGATCGTTGCGCCGGCGTGGGGCGTCTCGCGTCTGCTTATAGCGCCGCGCGTGTGGTTGTGAAATCGTTAAGGGGCGCGCGGTTGGCGCTATTTTCCGGCGCATCGAGCGGCGCGTTCAAAAGCGGGCTCGCCGCGATCCACCAGTCGGGATGGGCGCGAAGGAGACGCCGGGCGGCGTCGCGCGCCCCCCGCTCGTCGGCGAACAGGCCGAACCAGGTCGCGCCCGATCCGCTCATCCGGGCGAGCAGGCAACCGGGCTCGCCGGCGAGTGTCGCGCCGGGCGTGGCGGCCTCGGGCGCGATCCGCCGCGCCGGGACCTCGAGATCGTTGCGCCGCGCCGCCAGCAGCGCCGCGAGCGCGGCGGCGTCGGCGGGGGGCTCGGCGAAGCGCGCGGGTGCCGAGAACGGCTCGACGCGGGCGGCGAACACGGCCTTCGTCGCCACCGCCACGTCCGGATTGACGAGCAGGAGATGCCCGGCGGGCAGTGCCGGCGCGGGCGCGAGCGCGTCGCCGATTCCGCCCATGAAGGCGGCGCGCGAGGAAAGGCAGACGGGCACATCGGCGCCGAGCGTCAGCGCGAGCCGCGCAAGGTCCTCGGGCGCCGGGCGCAAGTCCCACAGCCGGACAAGCGCGCGCAGCGCGGCGGCCGCGTCGGCCGATCCGCCGCCGATCCCGGCCGCGACCGGCAGCGTCTTGGTCAGGCGGATCGCGGCCCCCGCCCGTCCGCCGCCGGCGCGGCGCAGCGCCCGCGCGGCGCGCAGTACCAGATTGTCGTCGGCGGGCGTGGCGGCGAGCGCGGGCGCGAAGGGACCGTCGATTTCGAGCGTGAGCGCGTCGGCCGGGCGCGCCGAAATGCGATCGCCCGGCCCCGCGAAGACCGCCAGGCTGTCGAGCAGGTGGTAACCGTCGGCGCGTCGGCCGACGACATGGAGGTAGAGATTGACCTTGGCGGGGGCCGCCTCGACGGCGACGGGGGCGGAGCCGGCGGCGTCAACCACTGCCGTCGGCGACCGCGTCCTGGGGCAGGCCGAGCCGCAGCTTGCGCTCGATGCGCGTGGTCATGCCCTGGTCGCTCGGGGCGAGAACCAGGGCGCGCCGCCATTGGAACCGCGCCTCGATCCGCCGGCCGGCGCGCCAGTAGGCGTCGCCCAGGTGATCGTTGATGGTCGGATCGTTGGGTTGCAACTCGACCGCGCGCTCGAGCTGGGTCACCGCATTGGCGTAGTCGCCGAGCCGGAACTGCGCCCATCCGAGGCTGTCGATGATGTAGCCGTCGCGGGGCCGCAGCTCGACCGCGCGCTCGATCATCTTGAGCGCCCGATCGAGGTTGATCCCCTGATCGACCCAGGAATAACCGAGATAGTTGAGCACGAAGGGCTGATCGGGCACCAGATCGAGCGCCGCGAGGAAGTCCTTTTCGGCCCGCTTCCAATGCTTCGAGCGTTCGAGCGAGATGCCGCGCGCATACAGCGGCCGCCAGTGGCGCCGGTCGCGGACGTCGACCCGGGACAGCGCGCGGTCGTAGGCGTCGACCGCCTCGCTCCAGCGCTCGCGCCCGCGCAGGATATCGCCAAGCGAGATCAACGCATCGGCCCGGTCGGTCCGCTCCGCCGCCATGCGGTTGAGTCGGGCGATCGCCTCGTCGGTGCGCCCGAGCTCGTCGAGATCGGCGGCGACCCGAAGCTCGGCCGACCAGCGCAGCGGCGAGGAGGCGGGCACCGACTCGAAGGCGGCGATGGCGCGCGCGGGCTGGCCCAGGCCGTCGAGAATTTCGCCCAGAAGCAGGTCCGCGATGTCGAAGCCCGGGCGCAGGTAAAGCGCGAGTCGGACGTAGATCAGCGCCGCGTCGAGAGCGTTCTCGCGGTTGAGCGCGCTTGCCGTGCCGACCAGCGCCTCGGCGACGCCCTCGCGGGCGTCGCGCACCAGGCGATCGGGCTTCTCGCCGCGCGCGAGTCGGCCGAGCGCCGGCGCGAGCCACAGGCTGTCGGGCTTGTCCTTGAGATAGTCGTCGTAAAGCGCGCGCGCCTTCTCGGGGCGCCCGGTCCGCTCGTAGAAGGCGCCGAAGGCCGAGACCACGCGGAAACTTCCGCTGCGCTGCGCGGCGAGCGCCCGGCGGTACGCCGCCTCGGCGAGGTCGTCGTTGCCGGCGATGTCGTGGATCAGCGCGGTGTGATATTCGCGAAAGACCGTGAACGCCGCGCTCTGATTGAGATTGCCGAGGGTCTCGAAGGCATCGGCGTAGCGGCCTTGCGCGCTCGCGATCCAGGCCGAGATCAACGGTGCGAGCAAGGTATTGTAGCCCTGGTTGGGCAGCGTCTCGACCGCCTTGCGCGCGGCCTCGAAGTCGCCGGCGCGCACCCGGTCGATGACCACCGTCAGCCCGGCGATGGGCGCTCGCGGGCGAAGCTCGACGACCCGCTTGGCGAGCCGCGCGGCCTCTTCCATGCGGCCTTCCGATAGCAGCGAAAGATAGGCTTGGCGCAGGATGTTGACGTTGTCTGGATCGGCGGCCAGCGCCCGGGCGAAATAGCGCGCCGCCGCCGCCATGTCGCGCTCGTGCCGGGCGACCCGCCCGGCGAGATAGCTGCCGAGCGGCGAATCGATCGGCGCCAGGGCGACCTGCATATGCGTGGCCGTCATGTCGGTCGAGGCCGCCGTCGGCGTTTCGTTTCCGCTCGCGCAGGCACCGAGCCCGAGGGTCGCGAAACCCATCACGAGCGCGCGCGAAATCCAACGCGCGCCCAACCGTTTGCCGCCCGTCATGCGCAAATCGAACCCCGCAATGTCGATTCCGTTTCCGCGTTCACCGCGGCGGATCCTACTCCTGATTCCCGGCGCGATTGTACTGCACCCTGGCCGATTCACCAACCGCCGAGACCTGTGTCCCAGAGCCGCCCCTGGGCCGTCCCGGCGGCCTCAAGCCTCGCGCCTGGACGTTAACGATTGGTGGACCGCCGCGCGAGCCTGTTCAGAACTTGGTACGCGCGGCCGCCGCCGGCAAGTCCCGGCCCCGGTCGGACCATATATCGCGGCTCACATATTGGGGTAATTGGGGCCGCTTCCGGGTTCGGGCGTCACCCAGTTGATGTTCTGGGTCGGGTCCTTGATGTCGCAGGTCTTGCAGTGGACGCAGTTGGCCGCGTTGATCTGAAGCCTGGGGTTGCCGCCGTCGGCGTCGCGCAGGATCTCGTAGACGCCCGCCGGGCAGTAGCGCTGCTCGGGCGCGTCGTAGAGCGCGAGGTTGACCTTGACCGGCACCTCCGGGTCCTTGAGCCGCAGATGGACGGGCTGGTCCTCCTCGTGCGCCACGGCGGCGAGGAACACCGACGAGTTGCGGTCGAACGAGACCTCGCCGTCGGGCTTGGGGTAGTCGATGGGTGGGTATTCGTCCTTTTTCCCGAGGCGCGCGTGGTCGGGCTCGGGATGGCGGAAGGTCCAGGGCGCGCGGCCCCGGAACAGGTAGGTGTCGAGCCCCGAATAGGCGAGCCCCAGCCACAGGCCGCGCCGGAAGCTCGGGCGCACGTTGCGCACGCGGTAAAGCTCGTCCCAGATCCAGGATGCCTTGATCGCGGCCTCGTAGGCGTCGAGCCCGGCGTCGCCCGCGCCGAGCGCGTCGCTCGCCGCCTCGGCGGCCAGCATGCCCGACTTCATGGCCGTATGGGTGCCCTTGATCTTGGCCACGTTGAGGAAGCCCGCCGTGCAGCCGATCAGCGCGCCGCCGGGGAAGACCAGCTTGGGGATCGCCTGGAAGCCGCCCTCGTTGAGGGCGCGGGCGCCGTAGGCGATGCGGCGTCCGCCCTCGAAGGTCGGGCGGATCGCGGGATGGGTCTTGAAGCGCTGAAACTCCTCGAACGGGCTGAGATGCGGGTTCTGGTAATCGAGCCCGACGACGAAGCCGACCGCGACCTGGTTGTCCTCGAGGTGATAGAGGAACGAACCGCCGTAGGTCCGCCGGTCGAGCGGCCAGCCGATGCTGTGCAGCACCCGCCCGGGCGCGTGCTTGGCGGGATCGACCTCCCACAACTCCTTGATGCCGATGCCGAAGGACTGCGGATCGCAGCCTTCGCGCAGGTCGAATTTCTCGAACAGCTCCTTGGTCAGCGAGCCCCGGCAACCCTCGGCGAACAGGGTGAAGCGCGCGTGCAGCTCGACCCCGGGCTCGTAATTCGGCTTGTGGCTGCCGTCGCGGGCGACGCCCACGTCGCCGGTCGCGACCCCGCGCACGCGCCCGCCCTCGCCGTAGAGCACCTCGGCGGCGGGAAAGCCGGGATAGATCTCGACCCCCAGCGCCTCGGCCTGCTCGCCGAGCCAGCGGCAGACGTTGCCGAGGCTGACGATGTAGTTGCCGTGGTTGTTCATGTCGGGGGGCGTCGGCAGGCGGAAGGCGCGGCGCTTGGTGAGAAACACGAAGCTGTCGTCGCCGGCGGGGGTCTTGAGCGGCGCGTCGCGCTCCCGCCAGTCGGGGATCAGCTCGTCGAGCGCGCGGGTCTCGATCACCGCGCCCGACAGGATATGGGCGCCGACCTCGCTGCCCTTCTCGAGCACGCAGACCGAGATCTCGCGGCCCGCCTCGGCCGCGCGCTGCTTGAGCCGGATCGCCGCCGACAGGCCCGCCGGGCCCGCGCCGACGATCACGACGTCGTATTCCATCGCTTCGCGTTCCATGGCTTCCTCCCGATGCCAGGGTGCCGACAGCGCCTTATGCCGTCCCCGCGTCGGGCGGTCAATCGCCGTCGCGCGGAATCGCGTCCGAAGCGCGCATTACGCCTTGGCCGCGCGGGACGCGGCTGGGCTATACTCATTTGATTCCAGGGCCTCTGGCCCGAGGAGAGAGCCGATGCTGGCAGCAGATTACAGCCCGCCGCGCCCGGCGGTGGCGCGCATCGAGACGGTCGCCGAGCTTCGCGCCGCGGTCGCGGCCTGGCGCGCGGCGGGCGAGCGGGTCGCCCTGGTGCCGACCATGGGGGCGCTGCACGCGGGCCATCTCGCGCTGATCGAGGCGGCGCGCGGGCGGGCGAACCGGGTCGTCGTCAGCATCTTCGTCAACCCGACCCAGTTCAACGAGGCCGCCGATCTCGCCGCCTATCCGCGCGACGAGGCGGGCGATCTCGCCAAGCTCGCCGAGGCCCGGGCCGATCTCGCCTATGTCCCGGCGGCGGACGAGATGTATGGCGCGGGCTTCGCGACCACGATCACCGTCGCCGGCGTCTCCGAGGGGCTGTGCGGCGCCCACCGGCCGGGCCATTTCGCGGGCGTCGCCACGGTGGTCGCCAAGCTGCTCGTCCAATGCGCGCCCGATCTCGCCCTGTTCGGCGAGAAGGACTACCAGCAGCTTCTCGTCGTTCGCCGCCTCGCGCGCGACCTCGATCTCCCGGTCGAGATCGTCGGCGTGCCCACGGTGCGCGAGACCGACGGGCTCGCGCTTTCGTCGCGCAACGCCTATCTGAGCGCCGAGGAGCGCGCGATCGCGCCCCGGCTGTATGCGACGCTGCGCGAGACCGCCGCCGCGATCGCCGCCGGGGCGGCGCCCGGACGCGCCTGCGACGAGGCGCGCGCGCGGCTGTTGGCGGCGGGGTTCGCGGCGGTCGATTACGTCGAGCTTCGCCGCGCCCGCGACCTCGCGCCGCTCGCCGCGCTCGACGCGCCGGCGCGCCTGCTCGCCGCCGCCCGTCTCGGCGATGTGCGGCTGATCGACAATCTCGCCGTGCCGGTGGCGGGATGCTGAGCGCGCGCGTCCGCCGCCGGGGCCGCGGGGCCGCGCGCCTCGCGCTGGCGGCGCTCCTGGTCCTCGGCCTCGCCTCGGCGACGGTCGCGGCGGCGCAGGAGGTGCGCTTCTTCCGGATCGGCACCGGCGGCACGGCGGGAACCTATTTTCCGGTCGGCGCCCTGATCGCGAGCGCGATCAGCAATCCGCCCGGCTCGCGTCCCTGCAATCGCGGCGGAAGTTGCGGCGTGCCGGGGCTGGTCGCGATCGTGCAATCCTCCGACGGCTCGGTCGAGAACGTCGAGCGGATCGGCGCCGGCGAGTTCGAGCTCGCGCTCTCGCAGGCCGATATCGCGTACTGGGCCTATCGCGGCACCGGGCTGTTCGCCGACAAGGGACCGATCGAGAACCTGCGCGCGATCGCCAACCTCTACCCCGAGAGCGTCCATGTGGTGGTCCGCCGCGACACCGGCATCAAGAGCATCGCCGACCTCGCGGGCAAGCGGGTCTCGCTGGGCGAGAAGGGGTCGGGCACCCTGGTCGACGCCAAGGCGGTGCTCGACGCCTACGGCCTCGCGCCGATCGACGTCGAGGCGCGCTTCCTCAAGCCCGGCGCGTCGAGCCTCATGATGGCCAAGGGCGATCTCGACGCCTTCTTCTTCGTCGGCGGCTATCCGGTCTCGGCGGTCGCCGATCTCGCGCGCAACGTCGAGATCGACCTGCTGCCGATCGACGGGTCCGAGGCCGACACGCTGGTCGCCTTCTACCCCTTCTTCACCCGCAGCGTCATTCCGGCCGGAGTCTACGATGGCCTGGGCGAGATCCCGACGATCTCGATCGGCGCCCAGCTTCTGGTCTCGGCCGACGTCGACGCCGATACGGTCTACGGCATCACCAAGGCGCTGTGGAACGAAAGCACGCGCCGCCTGTTCGAGCACGGCCATAGCAAGGCGCGCGAAATTCGCCTCGAGACCGCGCTCGACGGCATCGCGATCCCGCTCCACCCGGGGGCCGAGCGCTACTACCGCGAGATCGGCAAGATCGAATAGGCGGGGCGGCGTTCGCGAGTCTTTGTTTCCGCCGGGCCTTCGGCCCGTCGGGCGTTCAAACGCCACGCGGGCTTCCTCGCATAAGCTCGGGCGCGC
>CAZHDF010000088.1:0-13170 GCA_964531525.1 uncultured Alphaproteobacteria bacterium
AGCGCGTGGCGAAGGGGTGGACGGGCGAATCCTTGGGCCGCAGGAAGAAGCGCCGGAGCTGCTCGCCGTAGCCGCGGAACAGGTAGCCCTCGTTGGACGCGAGATAGGCCGCGCGCCGCGCCCGGTAATGGGCGCCGAGGTCGTACCACGCCATGCCCGGGTGGCGATGATGGGCGACGTGGTAGTTGTTGTTGAGGAACAGAAGCCGCATCAGGGGCCCGGCCTCGACGATCGCCGTGCGCCCGGCGACTTGGCGCGCGGGGCGATGCTCGGCGAACGAGCGCACCATGGCGAGCGAAAGCCCCGGATAGGCGAATAGCGCCACATAGGCCCAGAACGGAATGCCGCAAATCCCGACCGCCCAGTAAAGAACCGCGCCGACCGCCGGCACATGGACGATCCAGGCGGCGACATGGCTGCGATCGCCCCGGCGCAAGCGCGCGATCTCGGCCGCCGCGAGCTCGGCGCAGGCGAAGGCCGGGCCGAGCGCGAGCCGTCCCGCGAAGCTGTTGCGCGCGATCAAAAGCCGGCGGCGCAGCGGGCCGAAGCGCGCCCAATCCTCGGCGCTCACGTAATAGGACTCGGGGTCGACCCCGGGCAGCGTGAGGTCGGAATCGCCGTGATGGCGAAGATGGAACTCGCGGTAGAGCGGATAAGGCAGCCAAAGCCAGAGCGGCGGCAGGGCGAGAAGCCCGTTGAGCCAGGCATGGCGGGTCGGATGCCCGTGCAGCGCCTCGTGCTGGAACGAGCCGTGCCAGCAGACGAACCAGGCGCCGAGCGGCAACACCAGCCACCAGGGCAGCCGCGCGTAGTTCCAGGTGACGAGGCCGAAGCCGCCGTAGACCGCGACCAGAAGCACCCAGGTCGGCGCCTCGACGCGCCGCCACCAGGCCCGCGCCTCGGTCCGTGACTCTCTCCGCGCGCAGGCGTCGATCGCCGTTGCCGTTGCCGTGATCGTCGAACTCGTTTCCGCCATTACCCTCGACCGCTACCCCCTTTTTCGTTTTCGGTGTTCCGGCGATTCCCGGTTCTCACCTTCTCCCGATGAGCTTATCGGTACGCGGCACGCTAGGGCAGCGTGTGTTTTGTCTTAATTTCGCGCAAATGTTGATAATACGCATAAACCGATGTATTCTCGAAGCGAGATTTTCGACCGAACCGGCCCGAATCGCCGGAAAACAAGCCCAGGGGGAGTTCATGGACCGGCGCGATACCGCCCGCATCTTCCGGTCCCGGCTGGCCGAGGCGCTGTCGCGCTCGGGCCTCAGCCGGGCGGCGCTCGCGCGCGCCGTGCGCGTCGACCGCTCGACGCTGTCGCAGCTTCTCGCCGACGACAACGACCGCCTGCCGCGCGCCGACACGGTCGCCGCCATCGCCGCGGCGCTCCAGGTCAGCCTCGACTGGCTTCTGGGGCTCAGCCAGGAGGAGAAGCTGGGCGCCGACATCCTGCATCAGTCGATGCAGATCGAACCGTCCTCGCCGAGCCCGGTGGACGAGCGGCTCGCGCGCTGGTTCGCCGAGGCGGCCGGCTACAAGATCCGCCATGTGCCGACGACCATTCCCGACGTGCTCAAGAGCGACGCGGTCATCTGCTACGAGTACGACAGCTTCCAGGCCGCGACCCCGCGCCAGGCGCGGGCCAAGTCCCAGGCCGGGCTCGCCTATCTCCGCCTGCCCGAGACCGACATGGAGATTTGCAGCTCGGTCCAGTCGATCGAGGCCTTCGCGCGCGGCGAGGGCCGTTGGCGCGGGCTTCCGGCCACCGACCGCCGCGCCCAGATCGACACCATGATCGAGCTGATCGAGGAGCTTTATCCCTCGCTTCGCTGGTTCCTGTTCGACGGGCTCAAACGCTACTCGGTCCCGATCACGATCTTCGGGCCGAGGCGAGCGGCGATCTATGTCGGGCAAATGTATTTCGTCTTCAACACGACCGAGCATATCCGCGTGCTGACGCGCCATTTCGACAGTCTGATCCGCGCCGCCAGCGTGCAGCCGCCCGAGGTCGGCGCCTTCCTCCGCGCCCAGCGCGAAACGATCGGCGCGCCGTCGCTGCGCCGCGCGTGACGAGAGGCGAAGCCCGAAAGGATGACGCGATGACCGACCCCCATGACCGACCAAACTCGCCGATCGCCACCGGCGGCTGCGAATGCGGCGCCGTCCGCTACGAAGTGCACGGCCCCCTGCGCGATGTGGTCAACTGCCATTGCGGCCAGTGCCGGCGCACCCACGGCCATTTCGCCGCCTATTCGGCGGTCGCGCGCGCCGATCTCGCGATGATCGAGAATCGCGGTCTCAAGTGGTACCGCTCGTCGGACAGCGCGCGCCGGGGTTTTTGCGGCGAGTGCGGGGGATCGCTGTTCTGGGACGCGCCGGGGCGCGACTACGTGGCGGTCGCCGCCGGCACGCTGACCGCGCCGACCGGGCTCAAGACCGCCGGCCACATCTTCGTCGCCGACAAGGGCGACTACTACGAGATCGCCGACGGCCTCCCCCGCTGGCCGGGTTTCATGCCAAGCTCCATCAATGCGCGCTAGGTCGCCGGCGGCGACCCGCGCGCCCGTCGCCGGCCTTCCCATGTACGACCTGCCCGAGCTGCGCGGCGCCCACGAGACCCTCTGGGCGGCGATCGCCGCGCGCCTGCGCGCCGCCGGGATCGACGACGCGCCCGCGACGCTCGCCTGGGACCGGAACGTCGACGACCTCTGGTCCGACCCGGCGCTTCTGTTCAGCCAATGCTGCGGCTTCGACCTGGTGGGCCCCCATGCCGCGCGCCTGCGCGCGATCGCGACCCCGCGCTACCGGGCATCGGGCTGCGCGGGAGGCGATTATTCGAGCCTCGTCGTCGTCGCGGCCGACAGCGACGTCGCCGAACTCGCGGACCTGCGCGGGCGCGTCTGCGCGATCAACGGCCGGGGCTCGCATTCGGGCATGAGCGCGCTGCGCGCGCTGGTCGCGCCCTTGAACGAGGGCGGTCGCTTCTTCTCGGCGGTGATCGAGAGCGGCGGGCATGTGGCCTCGCTCGCCCTGTTGGCGTCGGGCCGGGCCGAGGTCGCCGCCATCGACTGCGTGACCCATGCGCTTCTCGCCCGCCACCGGCCGGGCGCGCTCGCCGGCACGCGCGTCCTGTGCCGCACCGCGCCCGCGCCCGCGCTTCCCTTCGTGACCCGCGCCGAGATCGACGACGAGATCGTCGAGACCCTGCGCGCGGCGCTCCGCGGGGCGATCGAGGAACCCGGCGACGCGACGCTCGCGGCGGCGCGGTCGGCCCTGCTGCTCGACGGGATCGAGGTTCTTCCCGCCGACGCCTACGCCCGCATCACCGCCTTCGAGGCCGAGGCCCGCGCCCGGGGCTACCCCGAGGTCGCTTGATACCGCCCCGGCGGGCGTTCAGGCCTGCGCAGGCTTGCCGCGCATAAGCGCCGCTATTCGTCCCCCGCCGCCGCCGTGAAGCACGCCGACAGGCGCTCGGCGGCGCGTTCGAGCGCCGGCACGAAGGTTAGCGCGCGTTCGAGCGGCATGCGCGCCTCGGGCGCGCCCACGCTGATGCTCGCGCAAACCCGCTGGCGCGGCCCGAGGACCGGCACCGCGACCCCGATCACGCCGGTGATGAATTCCTGATTGTTGGTCGCGACCCGCTTGACGCGGATGCGTTCGAGCTCGTCGACGAGCGCCTTGCGCTCGGACAGCGTGGTCTCGGTGTAGCGTTCGAGCTTGAGATGGGCGAGCAGGCGGTCGCGGCCGCGCCGCGGCATGAAGCTCAGGAGCAGCTTCCCCATGGCCGAGCAATGCAGCGGCAACCGCGCGCGCGTGCCGACTTCGATCGCCAGGGGCCATCCGACCTTGGCGTCGTCGATGACGACGATCTCGCTGCCGACGACCACGCCGAGCCCGCAGGTCTCGCCGAGTTCCTCGGCGAGCGCCGCGAGAATCGCGTGGCTCGGCCCCTGGTTGACCGCCGCGCCGAGCACGTCGAGCGCGAGGTTCACCAGCCGCCCGCCGACGATGAAGCGCCGGCTGCCGGGCTCGCGGCGCAGGAACCCCTCGCGCTCGAGCATCAGGGCGAGACGATGCGCGGTCGGCTTGGGCAGGCCGTAGGCGGCGGCGAGTTGAGCGAGCGCGACCGGATCGGACGAGGCGACCACGCCCTCGAGCAGGGACAGCGCCTTGACGACCGGCGAGTTGCTGCCGGCTTCGGAAATTTCCGGTACGGAGTGCGACGACATGGCGGCGATGATCGGGGATTACCCAAGGGGATGTCAAATAACGCCCCCGTTATATCGTTCCCCGTCGCTTGCCGCGCATCGCCGATTGATCGGGACGCGAACCCTTGGACGCGCCCGGCCGTGAAAACCCTCAGCCGCCGCATTCCGCCGAGGGTCGCCAGCCGCCGGCGCGGGCGTCGGCTGGGGCATCGCCCCGGCTCCGCTCGTCGCCACCCAGCCTGGCGAGCGCGAACTGGTAGCGCGGGTCGCGCCGCCATTGGCGAACCACCGCGCCCGCCGCCCGAAGCGACAGGCGGTCGAAGAAGCGGCCGAGACGCGCGGCCTCGACGGCGTTCTCGCGCGCCGGGCGACGACGCACCAGGAGCAGCAGGCGAAAGATCGCGACGAACGCCTCGTGGCTCAGGCCCGCGGCCTTGCAGGCGACCGCGAGCCCCTCCCCGTCGGGCTCGAAGAGCAGCCGGCGCGCAAGCCGGGGCGCGAGCGCGGTGGTCCGCGTGAAGGCGGCCTCGAACAACGCGACCTCGCCCTCGCCGAGCAATCGGACCATGCCGGCCTCGGTCAACTGGCGGCTGCGCGCGAGATCGTCGATCAGGGCCTCGGCCGGGCTCCGCTCGCCGGCCTTGGCCCGCACGGCCGCGAGCGCTTCGGCGGTCACCGCCTCGGTCGCATCGTCGATCACCAGCCGATCGGCCTCGAAGCCCGCGAGCACCAGGCGACGAACCGCCGCCGCGACCGACCAGTAAAGCCGCTCGCGCACCGCGATTTCGAGCTCCTCGGGGGCGAGGACCGGGTTCTGGAACGTGTCCACGCGGCGCGATTCGGCCGCCAGATACTCCATCACCCGATGGGTGACCGCGGGTTCGGAATCGCGCAGAAGGCTTGTCATCATGTCGTCGGCGGCGCGATCGAGATCGCATTCCGCGCGCCGCCGGCGAAGCGCAATCGAAAGCTGGTGGGCGCGAACCCGTTGGCGCACGGCCTCGATCAACGCGATGTCGCGCAGCAGGCCGCTCGCGGCAAGAACCGGAAAAACGCCGCCGGGCTCGGCCCCGGCGATCTTGCGGGTCGCGGCCGCGGGCAATCCCTCGTACGCCTCGAGTCGGGCGGCGAGGTCGCGGCGCAGCCGGTCCTCGATCCGATCGACGAGCCGGCGCACGAGCCCGCCCATCAGCATGCGTTCGTGATCGGTGACGCCCTCGACCTCGCCGTCGAACAGCGTCCGGGCGAGCGCCGCGAGATGGGCGCGGGTCGCGTCCGCGCGATGGCGAAACAGCTCGAGGAGCGCATCCTCGGCCGGTGGAACGGGTTCGCGGTATCGGGCAAGCCGTCCCGCCATGCCGCCGGTCGTTCCCCGTTTCATCGATCTCCGTTCCGTCGCATCCGAACGCGCCGGCGAAGCTCCCGCCGGTCGCCATGAAGCCCGCGATTCCCCTTGAGGCCCCGGCTCGGACGGGTTTTCCCCGCCGCTACCGGCCCGTCGACGGATAGGATCGATATCCCGTCGTCCCGCCCTCATCGTCATGGCAAGCAAGTTCCGTGCCATGGCGACAAGTCGTTGCCGGAATAGGCCTTTATGAAAACGCGCCCGAAAGGCCGTCTCGATTCTGTAAAGAATCCCGACACCTGGACGCCGTCGTCCGGCCCCGAAACCGGGTCCGGACGACGGCGACGAGTGTGGCCGAAGCCCGCCTCGATGTCCACCGTGGCGCGCCGGCTCGGGGACCGGAATCGAAGGGTCAGGTCAGGCCGTCGATTTCGTCCGGCGTGAGGTTTCCGGGCACGATCACCAGCGGCACGCGGAGCCGCCCGATGAGCCGGTTGGCGAGCTCGTTGATCCGGCTGTAGCGCTTTTCCTCGGGCGCCGTCGCGCCTAGCACCAGGAGATCGACGGTCTTGTCCTCGCGCACCTGGGCGAGAATTTCGTCGCCCACGTCGCCGGCCCGCAGATGAAGCTCGGGCATGCGGCCGGCGAGCTCCTCGACCTCGGCGGCGAGCCCTTCGAGCAAGGCCTCGGCCTCGGCGCGCTGCTCCGATTCCATGACCTCGCCGATCGCCGCCCAATGCTGGAACTCGGGCCGCTCGATGACATGGAGAAGCGCGACCCGGCCGCCCGAATTGCGCACCCGCCGGCAAGCGAAGCGCAGCGCCATGCGCGACTGGCGCTGGTTGTCGACGCAGACCAGGAACTTCACGTCGCCGGGCCGATGCCCGGTCGCCGGGCCGGCGGCGCGATCGGAGGTCGCGGGCTCACCCATTCTTCGCGCTCGTCACCAGGATCAAGACCAATACCGAACGGCTCTCCACCGATCCGGCGCCGTCATGGTCGAGACTACGCACCCCCTCGCCGCGCACATTGACCCAGGTCAAGCCATCCCGCGTCCGCTCCGCCTTTCTCGGGGCGAAGGTCGGGTCGGGACTGGACCGCGCGAGCGGCCGCGCCATGTTTCTTGCCAGAGCCTATCTTTTTCGACATGAAATCGACGTCGCTCCATTCTCCCGCCGTCTCTTCCGCCGCTCTCGTGACGAACATGCCAATATCGAAACCACCCATCGCCCCGGTCCCGCGCACCGATCACGGGATTTTGCGCCCGGGCCAAATGCGCCGGACTGGCGCGCGGCCGTCGACTGTGCTAGAGAAAACACGCGGCGCCAGGATTTTAGGCGCAATTCACGGATCCGCGTTTTCGAAAATTCGCTAAGTTTTTGTTTAGGATACCGCGACATGATCGGGCCGTTACCGAGCACGGATCGCGGGGGAAATGCACAAGCGCATCCGCGGCGACGCCGCTTCTCGGTTTCCGACGCGTCATCGCGCTGGGGTCGAATGAACAGATGATTGCACGAATGCTACGACCAGTCCGGCTCGCGGTCATGTCGATGACCGTCTTGATCGCCGCCTGGGCCATCGCACCCGCGCAGGCGCAGGCGCAATCATCGCCCGCCACCGAGGCGACCGGCGATATCGACGTCGTCAACGATCCGCTCGAGACATTCAACAGGGTGATCTTCCAGATCAACCTGTTCCTCGACGGGATCCTGATCAAGCCGCTCGCGCTGCTCTATCGCGACCTGATTCCCCCCGAGGTGCGGACCGGCGTCCACAACGCGCTTTCCAACCTGCGCGCGCCGGTGACGCTCGCCAACGACCTGATGCAGGGCGAGGGAACCCGCGCCGGAATCACGATCCAGCGGTTCGTGATCAATTCGACCGTGGGGCTCGGCGGCATGCTCGACATGGCAACCGATTTCGGCATCCAGGGGCACCGCGAGGACTTCGGCCAGACCCTCGCCATCTGGGGCAGCGGCGAAGGACCGTATCTGGTGCTGCCGGTGCTCGGCCCATCGAACCCGCGCGATCTTCTCGGATTGATCGCCGACGGCTTCACCGACCCGCTCACCTACATCGCCCCGACCGAGGCGCTGATCGCGCGTACCTCGGTTCGCGGCATCGACGAGCGCGAAACGGTCATCGAACCGCTCGACGAGATCCAGAAGACATCGCTCGATTTCTACGCGACCCTTCGTAGCCTCTATCGCCAGCGTCGCGACGACGAGATTCGAAACGGCCGCCCCGCGCCGGTGATGACGATCCCGTCCATTTCGATCGACGAATTCGAGGACGAGGCGGAAACCACGTCTTTGATGGATTGATGCGCATGCAGGTCATTTTCCTCCGACTGCGGTCCCTGGTCATCGTCGCGGCGTTCCTGACCGCAGCCATGTCCGCGACGTCCGCCGATGCGGCCGTCAACCCGGACGCCGCCGCCGGCTTCGTCAAGACCCTGGGCGACAGCGCGATCGCCATCCTGACCGACAAGAACGCCGACCAGAGCGATCGCCGCCGCCGCTATCGCGAGCTGCTCGATGCCGGCTTCGCGGTCAAGACCATCGCGCGCTTCGTTATCGGCCGCTATTGGCGCGTGGCGACGCCCGAGCAGCGCGACGAATATCTGCGCCTGTTCCGCGAGTTCGTGCTCGAGACCTACGCCTCGCGGCTCGACAGCTATGCCGGCGAGCAGTTCAAGGTCGTCAGCGCCAAGCCGCTCGACGACAAGGACACGATCGTCGCGACCGAGATCGGCTCGGGCGACGGCCCGCCGATCCGCGTCGACTATCGCGTGCGCCTGCGCGACGGCAAGTACAGGATTGTCGACGTGATGGTCGAGGGCGTGAGTCTGATCACCACCCAGCGCCAGGAGTTCGCCTCGATCATCGATCGCGACGGGATCGAGGGGCTGATCGCGCTGCTTCGCGAGCGCACGGCCAAGGCCAGCGCGACCGCCGCGAACTAAGGCTTCTTTTTTTTCAAAACCCACCAATGCGCCCATGAACCGGCGCATTGGCAAGCGCGACCGCGCGCCCGAGCCTGTGCGCGGTAGCCCGCGTGGCGTTTGAACGCCCACCGAGCCGATAAATCGGCTCGGTGGTATGAATCAGCGTCAGGCGCGCACCAGCGGCTTGTAGCGAATGCGGTGCGGCTGATCGGCCTCGGCGCCGAGGCGCTTGCGCCGATCGGCCTCGTAATCGCTGTATCCCCCCTCGAACCAGGCCACGCGGCTGTCGCCCTCGAAGGCGAGGATATGGGTGGCGATCCGGTCGAGAAACCAGCGGTCGTGGCTGATGACCACGACGCAGCCGGGGAAGTCGAGGAGCGCGTCCTCGAGCGCGCGCAGGGTATCGACGTCGAGATCGTTGGTCGGCTCGTCGAGCAGCAGCAGGTTGGCGCCCGACTTCAGCACCTTGGCGAGATGGACGCGGTTGCGCTCGCCGCCCGAGAGCTGGCCGGTGGGCTTTTGCTGATCCGCCCCCCGAAAGTTGAACGCCGCGCAATAGGCGCGCGCCGGGATGCGGCGGCGGCCGAGGTCGATCTCGTCCATGCCGCCCGAGATCTCCTCCCACACCGCCTTCTTCGGATCGAGCGAGGCGCGCGACTGATCGACGTAGCCGAGCACCACGGTCTCGCCGAGGCGGAGGCTGCCGTCGTCGGGGGTCTCCTCGCCGGCGATCAGGCGGAACAGCGTCGTCTTGCCGGCGCCGTTGGGACCGATCACGCCGACGATCCCGCCGGGCGGCAGACGGAAGCTCAGCCCGTCGAGCAACAGGCGGTCGCCGTATCCCTTGACCAGCCCCTCGGCCTCGAGCACCAAATCGCCGAGCCGGGGCGGCTGGGGAATGACGATCTGCGCCGCGTTCGGCGCGCGCTCGGCCTGCTCGGCGAGAAGCTGCTGATAGGCGTTGACCCGCGCCTTGTTGCGGGCGCGGCGCGCGCGCGGCGTGGCGCGGATCCATTCGATCTCGCGGGCGAGCGTGCGCTGGCGCGCGCTTTCCTGCTTCTCCTCGAGGGCGAGGCGCTTCCGCTTCTGCTCGAGCCAGGAGGAGTAGTTGCCCTCCCAGGGAATGCCGCGCCCCCGGTCGAGCTCGAGGATCCAGCCCGCCACGTTGTCGAGGAAGTAGCGGTCGTGGGTGATCGCGACCACGGTGCCGGGATAGTCGTGGAGGAAGCGCTCGAGCCAGGCGACCGATTCGGCGTCGAGATGGTTGGTCGGCTCGTCGAGCAGCAGGATGTCGGGGCGTTCGAGCAGCAGCCGGCAGAGCGCGACCCGGCGGCGCTCGCCGCCCGACAGCGTGGTCACGTCCGCCTCGCCCGGCGGGCAGCGCAGCGCGTCCATGGCGATGTCGAGCTGGCGCTGGAGGTCCCAGCCCCCGGCGGCGTCGATCCTTTCCTGAAGCTCGGCCTGCTCGGCGAGCAGCGCGTCCATCTCGGCGTCGTCGAGCGGCTCGGCGAAGCGCGCCGAGACCGCCTCGAAGCGGTCGAGCAGATCCTTGGTCGCCGCGACCCCGAGCATGACGTTGCCGAGCACGTCGCGGCCCGGGTCGAGCTCGGGCTCCTGGGGCAGGTAGCCGACGCGGATGCCGTCCGCCGCCCAGGCCTCGCCCGAGAAGTCGCCGTCGAGCCCCGCCATGATCCGCAACAGCGTCGACTTGCCGGCGCCGTTGAGCCCCAGCACCCCGATCTTGGCGCCGGGCAGGAAGGCGAGCGTGATGTCGCGCAGCACCTCGCGGCCGCCGGGATAGATCTTGGTCAGCCGCTTCATGACGTAGACGTATTGATGGGCGGCCACGGGCCGGTCTCCTCGGGCGATGCGGGGGTTCGTCGGGTGGGCGTTTGTAGCCCAAGAGGCACCCCGGTTTCAACGCCGACCGGGACGCGTGGCGCGACAAACCCTTGGCCTCTCCCGCGCCCGCGCGTTAGTCTTTCGGGCGACGCCTCGGCAACGGAAGGGATGCCGCCGATGAGGCCTTCGGTCCTGGTGGTGGACGACGAGCCCAACATCGTCGTCTCGCTCGAGTTTCTGATGAAGCAGGCGGGCTACGACGTGCGCGTGGCGCGCAACGGCGACGAGGCGCTCAAGGCGGTGGCCGAGCGGGCCCCCGACCTGATTCTCCTCGACGTGATGATGCCCAAGCGCAACGGCTTCGACGTCTGCCAGACGCTGCGCGCCGATCCGCGCTGGAAGGACGTGCGGATCATCATGCTCACCGCCAAGGGACGCGACGTGGAGCGCGAGAAGGGTCTGGCGCTGGGCGCCGACGACTACATCACCAAGCCGTTCTCGACCCGCGAGGTCATGGAGCGCGTGCGCCGCTACATCGACCCATCATCGGACAGCTAGAGCATGATGTGTTTAAGTCGGCGCCAGCCCACTTCCCCGCCCGGCCACCCATATCCCACGATCCCGTGGATGGCCGGGCGGAGGAGTGGGCCAAGGACATTAGGTGTGCCGATTCAATACAAATACATCATGACCTAGCCCGCCCGGGGGCGGAGACGCCGTGTCGCTGCGCGTAATGGTCGCCGTCGTGTTCGCCGCGGTCGGCCTCGTCTCGGTCGGCGCGCTCGGCGGCGCGCTCTGGGCGATCGCGACGACGGCGGCGCGCAACCCCGAGGAGATCGGCGGCGCGGTTCTCGTCTACGGCGGGCTCGCGGCGCTGGTCATCGCGCTCGCCTGCGCGAGCGCCTGGGTGATTCTTCACCTCCGCGTCGTCCGCCCGATGGAGACGATCACGCGCGGCGCCGAGCTTCTCGCGCGGCTCGATTCGGACGGCGCGATCGATCTGCCCGCCGGCCATGCCCTCGACGCCCTCGGCAAGGCGGTGCGCACCCTGGGCGAGACGCTGCGGCGCACCCGCGAGGAGGTCGCCGAGACCGTCGCCGAGCGGACCGCGCGCTCCGAGGAGGCGCGGCGCCGGCTCGGCGCCATTCTGCTCGACCTCACCGAGGGGGTCGTCGTCTGCTCGATGGCGCACGACGTGGTTCTCTACAACCAGGCCGTCCTGCGCCTGCTCGAGGCGCCCGAGGCCCTGGGCCTCGGCCGCTCGCTGTTCGGGCTGGTCACGCGCGCCCCGGTCGAGCACGCCCTCGAGCGACTTCTCGAGCGGCTCGGGCGCGGCGAGCGGGCCGAGGAGCTGGTCGAGGGGCTGGTCTGCGCGACCGCCGATTCGCGCAGCCTTCTCCAGGGCCGCATGAGCCTGATCCTCGACCCCGACGGCGCGCCGACGGGCTATGTGCTGACCTTCGCCGACGCCGGCCAGGAGATCGAGGCGCTGGCGCGGCGCGACGCGCTCCTGCGCGGCGCGACCGAGGGTCTGCGCGCGCCGATCGCCAACCTGCGCGCCGCCGCCGAGACCCTGGTCCGCAACCCCGATCTCGACGCCGACGCCCGCGCCGCCTTCGACCATGTCCTCATGATCGAGAGCGAGACCCTGAGCAACCGGCTCGAGGCGCTCGCCTCGGCCTACCGGGCGCTTCCCAACGGGCACTGGCCGATGAGCGATCTCCACTCGGTCGATCTGTTCAACTGCCTGATCCGCCGCATCCGCGAGAGCGGGCTCGAGGTCACCATGGTCGGCCCGCCCCGGTGGCTGCACGGCGACAGCCACTCGCTGATCCTGGCGCTCGACCAGCTTCTCCATCGGATTCGGGATGCAACCGGGGCGACGTCCTTCGACGTCGAGGCGAACCCCGGCGAGAACCGGGTCTATCTCGATATCGTCTGGCGGGGCGCGCCGATCCCGGCCCAGACGCTCGAGGGCTGGCGCGAGGCGGCGCTCGAGGGCGCGCTCGGCGCCGCCACGCTCGGCGACGTGCTCGACCGCCACGAGAGCGAGATCTGGAGCCAGCCCCGGCGCGGCGGCTTCGCGTTTCTCCGCCTGCCGCTGCCGCCCGCGCGCCACGCGCCCGGCGAGGCGGCGCGCGCGCCCCTGCCCCCCCGGCCCGAGTTCTACGACTTCGACCTGGTCGGCCGGACGCGCGTTCCGGGTCCGGCGGCCGAGCGTTCCCTGCGCGATCTCGTCTATGTCGCCTTCGACACCGAGACCACCGGGCTGCGCCCCTCGGCGGGCGACGAGATCGTCTCGATCGCGGGCGTGCGGATCGTCAACGGCCGCATCCTCACGGGCGAGACCTTCTACCGGCTGGTCGATCCCGGCCGCCCGATCCCCGAGCGCTCGATCCGCTTCCACGGCATCACCGACGACATGGTCGCGGGCAAGCCGCCGGCGCGCGTGGTGCTGCCCCAGTTCAAGACCTTCGTCGGCGACGCGGTGCTGGTCGCCCACAACGCGGCCTTCGACATGAAGTTCCTCGAGATCAAGGAGGCCGAGAGCGGGGTCGTCTTCGACAACCCGGTGCTCGACCTTCTGCTGCTGTCGGCGTTCCTCCACGACCACACGCCCGACCACGGCCTCGACGCCATGGCCGCGCGCTTCGGCGTCGAGATCAGCGACCGCCACACCGCGCTCGGCGACGCCATGGCCAACGCCGCCATCCTGGTGCGCATGATCGACCTCCTCGAGGCGCGCGGCATCACCACGCTGGGCCAGGCGCTCGACGCCGCCAACGCGATGATCGAGATCCGCAAGCTCCAGACGCGGTTTTAGGGGG
>CAZHDF010000089.1:0-13134 GCA_964531525.1 uncultured Alphaproteobacteria bacterium
GCGGCCTGGCTGCGGTCCCCGCGACGCTCTCGATGCGAAAAGCGAGGGCTGGAAATCGGGCGGTTTCCTTCGCCTGGGCGGGCTACGAGGCGTCCGAGCTCCGCAATCCGAGCTCCGCAAGAAGTACGCTGAGAAGTACGGTGGAATGCCGGGCTTCTCCTTGTTTGGCGACGAGGAGGAGGCGTTTCAGAAAGTCCGCGCCGGATTCAGGCCCGATGCGGCGCATCCCTGCCGCGGCGGCATCGTGGTTCCTTACATCAAAGGGGGTTCTCAACGCTTAGACCTGAAAGCCCAATCCTGAGGGCGGCCGGCGCGCACGGCGCAGCTACTCGACGATAAACGTCGGCGAGAACCATGCCGGGGCGAGCGATCCCCTCGGCCCGATTGCATCGACATTATCGCGAGTCACCATCTTGATCACCGGTCCTGCGTGCCTCACCGCGAGCTTCCCTTCAAGCGCCCGGACAGCCTGATCGATCGCGAGCCGCCCTTGAATCACTGGAAAGTCGGTTGGCGCCGCCAGGATGCGCCCGCGCTTGATGCCGCGGAATACGGCGTGGGTGAAATAATCGGCGATGATCTTGATGCGCCTCTCAAGCCCTTTCGCCCGCAGCAAGCCGATGGCCGCTTCGGCCGTTACAGCGCTGCCGACGACATAGTCGATATCGGGATGCTCTTCGAGCGCCTCTTCAAGGAGAATGAGCTGGATCTCTTTTCCCGTATCGCCCCATTTGGTGACCACGACGTCGACTGCGCTGCCGGCGATGGCCTCGCGAAATCCCCGCTCGACGAAGCGCACCCATCCGGCCCCCTTGGGACCGGGGAACCAAGCCACCTTCACCGGCGGCGCGCCTTTGGGATGGAGCGCCGCGAGATACGCCCCTGCCTGCGCCCCCATCTGCACCCAGGAAACGCCGGCCTTGGCCGTAATGCCGTCGTTTGCGATGTCGTTCACCGCAGCGATGACCGGCATGGTGCGCGCGACGCTCCTCACTAGGTCGGTCAGACCGCGATACGAGACCGTGCCCACGACGAGCGCGTCCGCCCCTTCGGCAACGCAGGCGCGGATCTGCTTGCGCTGACGATCGAGGTTGGGGTAGCCGCCGGCTTCGACGAGGCGGAATGCGACGCCGAGGCGCCGGGCCTCTTCGACCATGCCGTAGTTTACGCTGAGCCAATAGGAATCCTTGAGGTGCGGATACGATACGCAGATGCGCCACTTGCGCGATGCGCGATCGAGCGTTTCATACGCGATCAGATGTGAGGGGCTCTGGTAATCGAACAACTTGCTCCAGGTCTCGAGCCGCCATCGTTCGGCGCTGAGCGCGGTCGTGGCGACGAGCGCAAGACATGCGCCGAGGCCCGCCCCTATCAGCCGTCGATATGCGCGCGCCATCATGTTTTCACCTCTCGTAAGCGCGTCTTGGAAGTCGGACATGCGATCGTTCCGACCGAAATGCGGCGATATAAGCCGCTCCGATCCACATCTCGCCGCCGTCGCGCCGTCCCGTGCGAATTGCCTGCGCTTGTCGAATCGTGGTCTAGTAAGCCGTGATGCGCAAGCTGGGACTAGGCGGCAGATTGTTTCTGGCCTTCGCCGGGATCATGGCGCTTTCACTGATATCCGGCGTGGTCGGCTGGCTTGAGCTCCGGCAGGTCGCGGCGACTCAGCAGACGATCACCGGCGCGGCGATGCCGGCGGCCGTTGACGCGCGCAAGATCGCCGAGGTCAGCGCCCGGCTGATCGCGCGATCGCCGTTGCTCACCGAAGCGGCCAGCGAGACGCAGCGGCAACGCGAAGCGCGCGGGTTGTTCGCCCAGGCCGAAGAGCTGCGAAAGATTCTGGCCGGGCTTCAAGGCCGCGGTTTCGCGCCCGACCGCCTCGGCGAGCTTCAGCGGGTCGTAAATCGTTTGCTTGAGAATCTGTCGCGCCAGAACGAGCTTGTCGGCCAACGGCTCGTGTTCGATGCCCGCTTCGGAGACAAGCTCGCCCGCGCTTTGCGTGCGGCTGTTGATCTTGCGGACCTTTCCGAAACGCTGGTCTCCAACGCGTCTTCCGGCGCTTCGGCGGTGATTTCGAACGTGTACGATCTCGTCGAACACGCCGACCGCATCGAAGCCACGTTGGATGCGCTCGACCGGTTAGTCGAATCCGATCTCTACCTGATGGAGCGCATGTTCGAGCTTCGGCTCCGCAGCTCGCAGGTAGGGCTGCTCGTCAACCAGCTCACCGAGGCGGACGATGCGGCGGTCATCGACCGGATCGAGGAGCGCCTGGATCGCAACGTCAAGATTCTCGCCCGGCGCATCGACAGCATTGTGGACCCGGTGCGCCGCCGCCAGGCGAAGGCGCTGTTCGCGACTTTGACCGCGGAGACCGACGCCGGCCAAGACGACAATGTGTTTGCGCTTCGGCGACGCGTTCTTGCTACAGGCCTGACGATCGAGCGCGTGGCCGAGGAAAACCGGCAGTTGTCGAACCGATTGAGCGAACTCGTCGTCGGTTTGGTCGACTCGTCGCGGGCATTCACCAAGGCGGCGACCGAGAAAGCCGAATCGGCGGCCCGGATCGGGCTCGCCACGCTACTTGGCGTCACGCTCGCGTCGCTTCTCGCCGCGACCCTGATTATCTGGCTTTACGTACAGCGAAACGTCGTCCGGCGTCTCGGCCACTTGGCCGATGTCATGAACGAGCTCGCCCGCGGCCGGCTCGATGTCGCCATCGAGGCGGCGGGCGGCGACGAACTCGCGCACATGGCGCGCACCATTCAATTCTTCAAGCAAGAAGCGGTCCGCAAGCGCGAGCTCGAACGCGAGCGCGAACACACCGAAATCGAGCTCCGCCGCCACCGCAACGAGCTGCAGCAGCTTGTCGCCGAGCGCACACAGCAGCTCTCTGACGCCAACGCGCGCCTGCGCGAAGAGGTGATTGCGCATGCCCAGGCCCGCGCCCGCGCCGAGGAAGCGAACCGTGCGAAGTCCGAGTTCCTCGCCACCATGAGCCATGAAATCCGCACGCCCATGAACGGCATGCTCGGCATGTTGCGTATTCTTGACAGGAGCAAGCTGGATGAAGACGAACGCGCCCGGCTCGAAGTGGTCGAGCGCTCGGGCCAAGCATTGCTCGCGATCTTAAACGACATCCTCGATTATTCGAAGATCGAATCGGGCCGCGTTGAGATCGAAACCGCAGTTTTCGATCTCGATGCGCTGATCGAGGGAATTATTTCGCTGATGAGACCCCGCGCAGAGGAAAAGGGGATCGCGTTGGCCGTCGAGTGCGGCAACGACGTTCCCAAGCGCCTTGTTGGCGATTCGGGAAAGTTGCGCCAGATCTTGTTCAATCTGATCGGCAACGCTCTCAAGTTCACCCCCGAGGGGCGCGTTTCGGTCTCGGTCCGCAGGCTCGATAACGACGCGGGGCAGACGACGAGACTCCGCTTCGAGGTCGCCGATACCGGCATTGGCATCCCCGAAGGCATTCAGGAAAACGTGTTCGAGGCCTTCTACCAGCAGGATGCTTCGATCTCACGCCGTTATGGAGGCACAGGGCTTGGGCTCGCGATCTGCAAAAAGCTGGTCGACGCGATGGACGGAAAGATCGGCGTCGCGAGCACTCCCGGCAAGGGCAGCGTCTTTTGGTTCACGCTTGCGTTCGACCTCGCCCCCGATGACCGTGAAGAGACCGCTTCGACGCGCGGAATGCCGGCTCCCATGGCGATTCGCCCGCTTTCGATCCTTGTGGTCGAGGACAACGAGGTCAACCAGATGGTCGCCCGGAGCTTCCTTGAAGACATGGGCCATTCGGTCGTAATCGCATGCGACGGGCGCGAAGCGATCGAAGCGGTGCAAAGGCATGACTTCGACCTTGTCCTGATGGATATCAGCTTGCCCGGGATGGATGGGATCGAGGCAACCCGCCGCATACGCAGCCTCTCCAATCCGACGAAACGCGCTTTGCCGATCATCGCCGTGTCGGCCCATGTGTTCACCAGTGAAATCGACGCGCATCTCGAGGCGGGCATGAACGCGTTCGTCGGCAAGCCCTTTTCGCCTGACCGTCTGGCCGCAGCCATAGCCCAAGCCATAGAAGGAGCTCCTACGACAAAGGCGAATGGCGACGACCCCACGGGACCGACCGAGCCGGGGAACCCGCGTCAGACGATGGAAGAAGACCTGCGTGTTCTCGGCGTGGAACGCACCGGCCGTCTCGTCGAGTTGTTTCTTGAATCCACCCCCGAGCGCCTGCGCGAAATCGGCGCGGCGATCGAAACGAAAGACCTCGAGACGGTCTCCTTCACCGCACACACGCTCAAGAGCTCAGCGGGAAGCCTCGGTTTGACGCAATTGGCGAGCCGATTGGCGGCGATCGAGGAGGCGGCGCGGGCGCGGAAAACGCAGGAACTGAAGGCGCTCTACGAGGACTTGGGGCCGCTTTACGACCACACGGTAACATTGCTGCAGGACACGTGGCGCGCGTTGCGCGGCTAAGATCGCGAATACCTGTTCATGTAGGTTCGGCGGCGAAGACGTAACCTTCGCCGTGGGCCGTGATAATTAGCTCCGGCGTCTTCGGGTCGCGCTCGAGCTTACGGCGAAGCCTGCCGACGAGCACGTCGATCGTCCGGTCGCTAGGATCCCATGTCCGATGGGTGACATGAGCGAGCAAACGATCGCGGTTCATCACCACACCAGGGTGGCGGACGAACGCGGCCAGAAGCTCGTACTCGGCGCGCGTCAGGGGAACGGTTCTCCCGTCGGGCGCGACAAGCCGACGTCTTCGCAAATCGAACTCCCAGTCGTTGAACCGCATCGTAGGCGTGTCCGCGGTCCGCGCGGCGGCCACCCGGCGCAGCAGGTTCTTGACGCGCGCCAGTAGCTCGCGCTGGTTGAACGGTTTAGTGACGTAATCGTCGGCTCCGATTTCGAGACCGACGATCCGGTCGATCTCATCGGTCCGGCCAGTGACCAAAATGATCCCGATGTCGAACCGCGCTCGAAGTCGCCGGGTAAGATAAAGGCCGTCTTCGCCTGGCAGGTTGATATCGAGAAGCACCAGATCGACCCAGTCGCGCGACAGCCGGCGCCACATTTCCTCGCCATCCGCCGCTTCGCTGACACGATAGCCCTCGGCCTCGAAATAGCCGGCGAGCTTGGCTCGCGTCACGGGTTCGTCTTCGACAACAAGGATATGTTCGGCGCCGCTATGCACGGATCGCTGCCTCCCGCCAAGCTATTTTTTTAACATATTTTTACAATTTTCCACAGCCCGTTCACGGCATCGACAAACGCCATTCACAACTGCCCCGTACAATTCTTTGTGCGTAAAACTCCCATTGGACGACGGAGACGGTGTGGCAGTGGGAGAGAAATCGACGCCCGTGACATGAAAAACAACAATCGAGTGGCAGCGATACCGGTCACCACAGGGTGGTGAAGTGCGAAGCGCCAAGCGTAAGGACGTCCAACGAGAAAAAACCGATACCCAACACTGGGAGGTCAGGGCGCGCCATCTTCTCTGGACTCTCCTAAAAGCCAACAAACGACAGGCTTCACCTCCGCGTATCGATGTCATCCGCACATAAATCGAGGCTTTGTCGCGGTTGATGCGATACATCAGAATGGGAGACAAATCATGCAGTCTGGAATGTTAAGGCGACTCCACACGGCACTTTTCTCAGGCGCTGTGCTCGTCGCAAGCGCTGCATTCATCCTGCCGGAGGCGGCAAAAGCCGATTCAGGCGATCCGATCAAAATCGCAATTCACAACTGGTCGAGCCAGATCGTAGGCGCGCATGTGCTCGGCAAAATGCTCAATCAGGCGGGATACGAAGTCGAATACGTGCCGTCCGACAGCCAGGTGGCCTATACCTCGATGTGCGAGGGCGATATCGACGTCGTCCATGAGGTCTGGCAAGGCTCGTTCGGCGTTGCATTCGAGAAGGTTGTCGCGCAAGGCTGCGTAATCGACGCCGCCACCCACGATGCCAAGACCCGCGAGGAGTGGTGGTATCCGGCCTATGTTGAGGATGCATGCCCAGGTCTTCCAGATTGGAAGGCGCTGAACGCCTGCGCGAAGCTGTTCACAACGCCGGAAACCGCGCCAAAGGGACGGTTTCTCGCCGGGCCTGTCGACTGGCTCAAGCATGATGCCGAGCGCGTCGAAGCTCTTGGCATGAACTTCGAGGTGATCAACGCCGGTTCCGCTTCGGCATTGTGGGCCGAGCTCAAGTCGGCGTTCGACCGCAAGCAGCCGATCGTTCTGTTCAACTGGACGCCGAACTTCATCGAGGCGATTTACGAGGGGAAGTTCGTCGAGTTTCCGAAGTTCGAAGAGGCCTGCCGTTCCGACCCCTCGTGGGGCATCAATCCCAAAATGACGTACGATTGCGGCAACCCCTCCGGCGGCTACCTCAAGATCGGCGTGTGGAAAGGCGTGCCTGAAAAGTGGCCGGGCGCTTACAAGATCCTCCAACGAGTCAATTTCTCGAACTATGACGTCGCCGTGATGGCCAAGTTGGTCGATGTCGACGGTATGGAGCCCGAGGACGCCGCGGACAAGTGGTTAGCCGACAATGAAAAGAAGTGGCGTCCCTGGCTCAACGCTGGGAGCTGATCGCGCTATAGGGATACAAACACCAAGCCTCCGACGTATCCCTAGGAAACCAGGCGCGATGGTAGCCTCCCGCTCCCTGCAGACGGCGGCGCACCTCTTCTGAGGGGCGCCCCGTTCGCAAGGGACGCAGGGTTCTTAGACCGCGCAGCCGATGCACTGAGTGAAGGTGTCGATTGCTAGCACGCGACACAGAACCGTGCATCGGCCGCGACAACAGGGCGGGCCGGGGATGACCGGTTTCACGTCGGCCCATCCATCGTAGCGGAGATCGACACGAGGTGTCGCAACCTAAGATCTCATGCCGAAGCGTGTGGAAGTTGTTCGGCCCCAACCCACGCGCCTTCCTCGATAAGCATGGCGGCGATCCGTCGCCTGAGACGATCGCCGAGGCTGGGTACATCGCGGCCGTATGTAACGCTTCGCTCGACGTACAGCCCGGCAAAATTCTGGTCATTATGGGCCTGTCGGGGTCGGGGAAGTCGACGCTGGTGCGGTGCCTCTCTCGCCTCATCGAGCCCACCGCCGGCGAGATTCACTTCGAAGGCCGCGACCTCCTCAAAGCGTCGCCGCAGGAAATGATCGAGCTGCGACGTCATAAGATGGGCATGGTGTTTCAGCACTTTGCGCTATTCCCGCACCGCACGGTCCTGCAAAACATCGCATTTCCGCTCGAAGTGCAGGGAATCGATCGCGCAGTCCGTTACCGCCGCGCGATGGAGGTCATCGAGCTCGTCGGACTGAAGGGGCGTGAAAATTATTACCCGCGTGAGCTTTCCGGCGGTCAACAGCAACGTGTGGGGATCGCCCGCTCCCTCGCCGTCGAACCTGAAATTTGGTTTCTCGACGAACCGTTCTCAGCGCTCGATCCGCTGATCCGCCGCGAGATGCAGGACGAGTTCCTGCGGCTCCAAAACATGCTTCAAAAGACGATCGTGTTCATCACGCACGACTTCGACGAAGCGCTCCGGCTGGCGGATCATATCGCGATCATGTTCGAGGGGCGCATCGTTCAGATCGGCACCGCCGAAGAGCTGATCATGAATCCGGCGACGGATTACGTCGCCGAGTTCACCAAAGACGCGCCCCGCGAAAAACTCCTTAGCGTGCGAAGCGTCATGGAGCCATTGCCGTCTGTCGGATCAGACAGGATTGCGACGATCGCAGTTTCAGCCGACGAGCGAATTGCGAGGGTTGCAAAGAAAGTCCTGCAAGAACATTGGCCCGTGCCGGTGGTCGATTCGCAAGGCGTCTGCATCGGAACCGTAAGCCGTGAACGAATCATCGACGTGCTGTTCGACAAGGAGGGCTGAAAGGAGTGGCGGTCGTGGCGAATCGTGAAATGACGAACGCCGACGACCCGGCGTGGCGCCGGCGGTTCGACCCCAGGCTTTTCCTTGTTTTCGGCCCGTTTGTCGCTCTCGTGCTACTGCGCGATGTCTTGCCGCCAGCGGCCCGTGTCGTCGGGGATGAATGGCGGCTGCCTTTTATCGACTGGATCAACATTGCCGTCAAAGCCTTGCGCACGGAAGAGCTGTTCGGGTTGTTCACGTTTCGCGACCTGACCCGCGCTATCGCCTCGCTGGTCGAAGGCCCGCTCGCACTGGTTCAAGGGCTTCTGATTTCGGGTTTCCCTTCGCTCGGCGCACCGCCTTTGCCGTGGGTCATGATCGCCGGTCTGGCGGCCGTTTGGGGCTGGTATCTCAAGGGGTGGCGTCTTGGCGCCCTTGCGGGCGGCTGCATCGTCTACGTCGCTTTGTTCGGCAAGTGGAAGCTGTCGATGATCACTCTTTCGGCGGTGTTGGTGTCGGCGCCGATCGCCGCGGTCATCGGGCTCGCGCTCGGGATTCTCGCCGCAAAGCACCGTGCGATCGAACGCGTGCTCGTCCCGGTGCTGAACGTGATGCAATCGCTGCCGCATTTCTCCTATCTCATTCCGATCGCTGTGTTCATCGGCGTATCCCATCGCGCCGGGGTGATCGCTACGATCCTGTTCGCCATGCCCCCGATGGCGCGACTCACGATGCTCGGCCTCGCCAGCATCCCCGCTGAGATTCGCGAAGCCGGCGTGATGGCCGGTTGCACCCCTCGTCAAATGTTGTGGAAGGTCGAGATCCCCGCGGCCCGTCCGACATTAATGGTTGGCGTTAATCAAGTGATCATGCAGTGCCTCGCAATGGTCGTAATCGCGTCGTTCGTCGGGGCCAGGGGGCTCGGGCAGGATCTTCTATTCCGGCTCCAGTCTTTGCGTATCGGACAAGCGTTGGAGATCGGAGTCGCGATCGTGTTCATCGCGGTGATGCTCGACCGCCTCAGCCAAGCATTGGCCGAGAAGCAGCCCACGCACAAAAAGGAAGGGCCGTTCTGGGTCGTCCACCCGTATCTCGTTGCGGCTGCCGCAGTGTTCATCGCCTCGGCGCTCGCGGCGGTTGCAACGCCGTACGCGAGCGCATTGCCGCGGAGCCTAACGATCACGACGGCGCCGTTCTGGGACGCCGTGGTCGATTATGTCACCGTAAGATTTTACGACCCCCTCTCGATCTTCCGCGACACCCTGCTTCTGAACGTACTCATTCCCCTGCGCACCGGCTTTCAGATGTTGCCATGGGTGGCGGTCGTCGCGCTCGCCGCGGGCGCGGGGTGGTACCTCGCCGGATTACGGGTCGCGGCCATCGTGGCGGCTTTCGTGCTCTTCATTGCGTTTTCGGGGTTTTGGCCGCGCGCATTGATCACTGCATACATGGTTGTCTTTGCGGTTTTTGTCTGCATCACGTTTGGTGTTCCGTTGGGGATTTGGGCCTCACGCAAAGACGGCCGTCAACGTTTCATCCAATTCCTATGCGACACATTTCAAACCTTTCCTTCGTTTATCTACCTCATTCCAGTGATCATGCTGTTCAAGGTGGGCGACGTGGCGGCGATCACGGCGATTGTCATCTATGCGAGCATTCCCGCGGTGCGCTACACCATGATCGGCCTGCGGAGCATACCGCCCGAGATCGTCGAGGCCGCGATCACCTCGGGCGCAACCTCACGCCAGATCCTCTGGAAGGTTCGCATGCCGCTCGCCTTCCCCGAGATCATGCTGGGCATCAACCAGACGATCATGTTCGCGCTGTTCATGGTCATCATCGCCGCGTTCATCGGCACAAAGGATCTGGGCCAGGAAATCTTCCGCGCGCTCACCTTTGCGGACGCCGGAAAAGGGCTGGTGCTTGGGCTCGATGTCGCCTTCATGGGCCTTGCCGTAGATCGGCTGATCACCGAGTGGGCAACGCGTCGGAAACGGCAGCTCGGCCTTACCGAATCCGGGTAGGACCATGGCGATGTCTAATCTTCGCGTCCGCGAACCTGGCCTTATTCCCTACGCGCCGGGGGTGGAGCGTTACCGCGTGCGTGGCGGCGAGGCGCTCGTCCTTGCGCTCGAAACCGGTGACGAGATCGCGCTTACGGATCGAGAGGGCCGACAGCGGTGCGAAATCACCGTCATCGGTCAGGACGGAAGGCCCGACCTCGCGGCGATCGGGCTACGCGCCGAAGGCCCCGCCGCGGCGCTGGTCGCGGCCCTTGCCAACAACGCCGAGGGGGCTTCGGCGTTGGCCGCGGCGCTCGCACGCGCCTCTTTCGACCCGGAGTCCGCCCGCGCGGCCTCGCTGTTCGGCGAGGGAACGCCGGCGGGCGAGACGGTGGCGCTCACCGCCCTGCGAGACGCAACCTGTCTGATTGCACCGCCTGGGAAACCAATGCAGGTCGACGAACACGATCCGCCGACCGAGATCGCGATCACCGTGCGTCGCGCGCGCGTCGCCGCCGACGATGAGCGGCCGCTGCCTCCCCCGCTGGCCGAGCCTTTGCTCGACCTGCGCATCGAACGCGCCACCGCGACGAGCTACGACGTCAAAGCCGGCGATTACATCCAGGTGATCGACGTCGCCGGACGCCAGTGCTCGGACTTCCTCGCCTTCCATCGCGGCGATCTCGAGCGCGGACGCGAATGCGGGCTCGACGCAACCACCACCCGGACCTTGATGGGCGCGGCGTATCCCGGCCCTGGGCTCTATGCGAAATTTTTCGACGCTGACATGCGGCCTCTGGTCGAGGTGGTCCGCGACACCGTAGGCCGCCACGACACCTTTGCGCTCGCGTGCACCGCTCGCTATTACGAGGACGCCGGTTATCCCGGCCACGCCAACTGCACCGACAACTTCAACCGCGCGCTTGCCCGCTGGGGCATCGCCGCGCGAAAGGGCTGGCCGGCGATCAACTTCTTCTTCAACACGCAGATCGACGCGCACAATGCGCTCGCCATCGACGAGCCGTGGTCGCGCCCCGGAGATTATGTCCTGCTCCGTGCGCTCACCGATCTCGTCTGCGCCTCGTCGGCGTGCCCCGACGACATTGACGCCGCCAACGGCTGGAACCCGACCGACATCCATGTGCGCGTCTACGATGCGCGTCACGCATTTTCGAAAGCGATCGCCTTCCGCATGACTACCGATTCCGAACCCCAGCTCACGCGCGAGACCGCGTTTCATCCGCGAACCTCGGCGCTCACCCGCAACTTCACCGAATATCGCGGCTACTGGCTGCCGACGAGTTTTACCGGCCACGGCCCGATCGAGGAATATCTGGCCTGCCGCGAGCGCGCCGTCGTGATGGATCTTTCGCCGCTCAGAAAATTCGAGGTTCTCGGCCCGGACGCCGAGGAACTGTTGCAACGGACGTTGACGCGCAATATTCGCCGGCTTGCGGTGGGACAGGTCGTCTACAGCGCCATGTGCTACGACACCGGCGGAATGATAGACGACGGCACCGTGTTCCGCCTGGGGGCCGACAACTTCCGCTGGATCGGGGGCGACGACTACGGCGGTATCTGGTTGCGCGATCGTGCGGTCGAATGGGGCCTGCGGGCCTGGGTCAAAAGCTCGACCGACCAGCTCCACAATCTTGCGGTCCAGGGGCCCAAGAGTCGAGACATCTTGCGCGAGGTCGTGTGGACCCCGCCGACGCAACCGAACCTCGACGAAATCGGTTGGTTCCGCTTTACGATCGGGCGGATCGCCGCTTACGACGGACCGCCGATCCTGGTCTCGCGAACCGGTTATACGGGCGAGCTCGGTTACGAAGTGTGGTGCCATCCGAAGGACGCGCTCGCGGTATGGGACGCGATTTGGGAAGCGGGACGGCCGCATGGCCTCATCCCCCTTGGGCTCGATGCGCTCGACATGTTGCGCATCGAAGCGGGCCTTATCTTCGCGGGTTACGAGTTCGACGATCAGACCGATCCATTCGAGGCCGGCATCGGTTTTACGGTCGCGCTCAAGAGCAAAGCCGACGAGGATTTCGTCGGCAAGGAGGCGTTGTTACGGCGAAAGGCCCACCCGAACCGGGCGTTGGTCGGCCTTGAGCTCGCCGGCAACGAGCCGGCTGCGCACGGCGACTGCGTGCATGTCGGTCGCGCCCAGGTCGGTGTCGTGACAAGCGGCACCCGCTCCCCCCTTCTCAAGAAGAACATCGCGCTTGCCCGGCTTGCGGTCGAGTACAGCGCAATCGGCACCGAAGTCGAAGTCGGCAAGATCGACGGCCACCAGAAGCGCCTACCCGCCCGTGTAGCGCCGATCCCGTTCTACGATCCCGGAAAGACCCGCCCGCGAAGTTGAACGGAGCATGGCAAAAGCGCTGCTTCCGCGTTCCATGCCGTGGGCATCGGAGCTCTTGCCAAGCTGGAAATCAGTAAAACGCCCCCCTAGATGTGCATTCCATGAGGGTTGTTCATCCGGGCTCAACCTTGGAAGCTGATCGGTGAGGACCGCTCAGCGACCGAGGGAGCACTGGGTGAATGGCAGTCGATGGCGCTCTGCAGATAGACCTTGCCGACGCCTTTGTGGTGGCCGACGAAGAAGGTGTCGACGGCCACCAGATCGCCGGTATGCCGGGTCGTGATGCGGCGCTCGCGGAACTCGGGGCTGAAGCGCTCCAGCAGCCGGATCTGCTCGTCGGTGAGCTCGATCCTGCGCTTGGCCACGTGCTCTTCCAGGCGCAGCAGCCGCTCGTGCTTGGTCAAGAGGTTATGGCGGCTCCACACGCCGCGCACCCCGCCCGAAGAGACCTGGACGCCCTTGAGCACCAGCTCCTGGGCGACGCGCAGCGCGCCGTGGGTGGGGCGCTCCAGCGCATGGGCCAGGATCGCCTCCTCGACCTCCTTGGCCACCCGGTTGGGGTGCGGCCCGCGGGCGCCGGGCAGACGATCGATCAGCCCCTCGGCCCCGTAGGTCTGGTAATTCCTGCGGATCTCGTAAAACTGCTGGCGCGAATACCCCATGATCCGGCACGCCTTGGAGACGTTCTCAAGCTCCGCAGCCAGCTGTCGGAGGCTCAGCTTCCTCCGTGCTACCTTGTCCTTGGTGGTCATGTCGTTCTCCCGAAAGGTCGGTTGTTCGCAAAAACACCTTTATCCTTCCGGGAGCGGCCTGATCACCGCCTTGCCCGCTCTCGACGACGCCCCGGCCGCAGCCCGACCG
>CAZHDF010000090.1:0-8737 GCA_964531525.1 uncultured Alphaproteobacteria bacterium
CGAGCGCCGCCTCGGGCGCTGATCCGCCCCCTGGCGTTCCCTGAACGTTCCGGCCCGTATAAAACTATGATTATGAAAAGGGCAGTCTTTTATAAAAATCCGTAAGTCTATTTGATATCCAGTATGCCCTTTGAAGCTAGCTCCTCCAAGCGATCAAGGATAAGTTTTCTTGCTATCTCTGTACGAGAATTTCCATGAAGATGCTTGGAAAGCAATTGATCAATTAGTTTAATTGTTCCCGTAGAAAACGTGATCGTTATTTTTTCTGTAGGATTGTCTGAGTTTTTTTTAGGCATCTATTGATGTTAACATATAAAACAGCATATGGCAGCTACTTATATGGCAAGAGCCATCTTGACAGGCAACTTTATGTTAGGGATGATGTGCGACACAAGGAAAGGGCGATCCAAACGGATCGCCCTTGAGAAGAGGCCGGGGCCGGAATCGAACCGACTTACCTAGGAGTGCAAACCCAGTACATGGCCATTCTGTCACCCGGCCAGCAAACTAAGGAGGGTCGCTTGGTGGAAGAACGACCCACAGGGGTGTAGCCCGATAGGGCTTCACCTCCACCACCCGCATTCCCTGTGCAGGGGCAGCGCTTCGCGTGATCAAGGCTCGGGCTGCTCCACCATGCGGGACCTCATTATATCGTGGTTCCATAGCTGCGGGCCACAAGATTCTGTAGTTGCCTACTAAATCTTGTGGGTGAACCGGCTCTAGCCATAGACCGCTTCGACGGCGTCTCGCTGGAGGCGCGCATCTGGGACGCGATCGAGCGCCGCCTCGGGCGCTGATCCGCCCCCTGGCGTTCCCTGAACGTTCCGGCCTATACTCGTCCCTTCGCGGATTGCGAGAGGGAGGCCGGCGGTGGTCGCGCATGTGGGGACGGTTGCGTTTCAGGGCATCGACGTGCGCGACGTCGACGTGCAGGTCCATATGGCGGCGGGGCTGCCCGCCTTCACCATCGTCGGCCTGCCCGACAAGGCGGTCGCCGAATCGCGCGAGCGCGTGCGCGCGGCCTTGGGCGCGCTTGGCCTCGCGCTGCCGCCCAAGCGGATCACCGTCAACCTCGCGCCCGCCGATCTCGCCAAGGAAGGCAGCCATTTCGACTTGCCGATCGCGCTCGGCCTGCTGCTCGCCATGGGGGCCGTGGCGTCCGACGCGCTCGACGGCTTCGCGGCGCTCGGCGAGTTGGGGCTCGACGGCGCGCTGCTGCCGGTCGCGGGCGTGCTACCGGCGGCGATCGCGGCGAGCGCGCGCGGCCGGGGCATCGTCTGCCCGGGCGCCAACGGGCCGGAGGCCGCCTGGGCGGCGGGGCCCGAGGTGCTGGCCGCCCCCGGGCTTCTCGCGCTGATCAACCACTTCAAGGGCACCCAGGTGCTGAGCCCGCCCGAGCCCGCGATCGCCGACGAGGCGGGCGGCTACGCCGATCTCGCCGACATCAAGGGCCAGGAGACCGCCAAGCGGGCGCTCGAGGTCGCGGCGGCGGGCGGCCACAACCTTTTGATGATCGGCCCGCCCGGCGCCGGCAAGTCGATGCTGGCGGCGCGGCTGCCGGGGCTTCTGCCGCCGCTGGCCCCGAACGAGGTGCTCGAGGTCAGCACGATCCAGAGCGTCGCCGGGGCGCTCGCCGACGGCCTTCTCACGCGCCGGCGGCCGTTTCGCGAGCCCCATCATTCGGCCTCGCTCGCCGCCATGGTCGGCGGCGGCACGCGCGCCCGGCCGGGCGAGGTCTCGCTGGCGCATCTCGGCGTCCTGTTTCTCGACGAGCTGCCCGAGTTCCCGCGCGCGGTGCTCGAATCGCTGCGCCAGCCGATCGAGACCGGGCGGGTCACCGTGGCGCGCGCCAACAGCCATGTCACCTATCCGGCGCGGGTCCAGCTCGTCGCCGCCATGAACCCCTGCCGCTGCGGCTATCTGGGCGACGCCGAACGCGCCTGCCGGCGCGCGCCCCATTGCGCCCAGGACTACCAGGCGCGCATCTCGGGGCCGCTTTACGACCGGATCGACCTGCATGTCGAGGTGCCCGAGGTCAACCCCGCCGACCTCGCGCGGGCGCCGGGGAACGACGGTTCGATCGAGCCCTCGGCCACGGTCGCCGCCCGGGTCGCCGCCGCGCGCGCGATCCAGACCGAGCGCTACGGCGCCCTGTCCCACGCCAACGGCGGCTCCAACGGCGGCGGGGGCCGGGCGCCGCGCTGCAACGCCGAGGTCGACGGCGAGGCGCTCGACGCGGTCGCCGCGCCCGACGCCGCAGGCCGCGCGCTGCTCGCCGAGGCGGCCGAGCGCATGCGCCTCTCGGCGCGGGGCTATCACCGCGTGCTGCGGGTCGCCCGCACGCTGGCCGACCTCGCGGGCGTGGACGGGGTGCGGCGCATCCACGTCGCCGAGGCGCTCGGCTACCGCCGCATCGGCCCGCCGCGCTGACGGCGAACGCGAAACGGCGGCCCGAAGGCCGCCGTCTCGCTGTCCGGTCGATCGGTCGGGGCGTTACGCCGCGCGGCGCGGGGCGTCGTCGTTGGCGGGAACCCGGGGACGCGCGGGCGCGGGACGCGGCGGCGCGGCGGGCGCGAAGGCCTTGCGCGACATCGCCTCGGCGACCTCGGCGATCATGTCGCGGCGGATGCCGATATCCTCGAGCGCGCGATCGTCGAGCACTTCGAGCTGGGCGATCGTCTCGCGACGCAGGCGACGGCGCGCGGCCGCCCGGCGCGCGGCCTCGACGGCGCGGCCGAGCCGGGCGATCAGCCCGCGAAGACCCGCGGCCATGTAGCGGGAGCGGCACGCGCGCGCATGAACGAGGCGCGCGGATATATCCGTTCCCCGGCCGTCCGCGGCCGCCTCCATGGCGGCCCGAAATTCATGATAGGACTGGGACGACATCGTGGACCTCCTGGCTCCAAAACTTTTCCCGCGTCGCGAATGGTGCGGCGCACAAGAAAAGAATGCTCTTTCACCAGGGAGTTTTCCACAGACGTTGCTGCATCGCAGGAATTCGCGGCGCGCATGGCTCGCAAACACCCTCGCCCGTCGTGGTGGGAGGCGGCAAGCGCGAGCGCGCGGTCCGCGAGACGTGGCCCGGATCAGTCCCCGGCGGTGGCGGCGTCGGCGGCGACTTGCATCCGCAAGATGCGGTCGGGGTCGGCGACCGCGCCGTTGTCGTCCATCGCGCCGCGCTTGATCCGGTCGACGTGCTCCATGCCTTCGACCACCTGGCCCCAGACCGTGTATTGCCCGTCGAGATAGGGCGCGGCGTCGAACATGATGAAGAACTGCGAATCGGCGCTGTCGGGGTTCTGCGCGCGGGCCATGGAGACCGTGCCGCGCAGATGCTTGGCGTCCGAGAACTCGGCCTTGAGCCTCTTGCCCGAGCCGCCGGTGCCGTCGCCGCGCGGGTCGCCGGTCTGGGCCATGAAGCCGTCGATCACCCGGTGAAAGACGAGCCCGTCGTAAAAGCCCTGGCGCGCCAGCTCCTTGATCCGCGCGACATGGCCGGGCGCGAGGTCGGGGCGAAGCTCGATCACCACGCGGCCCGACTCGAGCTCGAGATAAAGGGTATTTTCCGGATCGGCCGCCATGGCTCTCCCTCCCGTTGCAAGGGCGGTCGCCGCGCGCGCAATCGCCGCGAGAGCGCCCCGCCCTTTGCACCACCCCCCGGCGCGGATGTCAATGCGTCAGTGCGAGGCGCCCAAAAGGCGAACGCGCGGCGGGCGTCAGTCGCGCGGCGGGCTGACCATTCGCCCGAGGCGGCGGCCGCCGAAGACATGGACGTGGAAATGGGGCACCTCCTGGCGTGCGTCCGGCCCCGTGTTGGCGAGGAAGCGGTACCCCTGCTCGGCGACCCCCGCCTCGCGCGCCACATGGCCGACCGCGCGCATCAGCGCCGCGATCTCGGCGTCGCTCGCGTTGGCCGAGAAATCGTCCATCGAGACGTAGCGCCCCTTGGGGATCACGAGGATATGCACCGGCGCCTGGGGCTGGATGTCGTTGAAGGCGAGCACGTGCTCGTCCTCGTAGACCCGGTCGCAGGGAATCTCGCCGCGCAGGATGCGGGCGAAGACGTTGTCGTCGTCGTAGGCCATCGGTTGGTCCCTCGCTCAGTCTTCGTGGCTTTCGGCCTCGTGGTTTTCGGCGCGGGCCGCCTTCTCGGCCAGCCCCGAGGTGCCGCGGCGGCGCGCGAGCTCGGCCCAGACCGCGTCCGGCGCGACGCCGGCGTCGGCCCAGAGAACGAGAAGATGGAACAGGAGATCGGCGCTTTCCGCCGCCAGCAGCGCCGGGTTGTCGGCGAGCGCCGCGATCACCGTCTCGACCGCCTCCTCGCCAAGCTTCTGGGCGATCCGCGACCGGCCCTCGGCGTGGAGCCGGGCGACATAGGAGCGCGCGGGGTCGGCCTCAAGGCGGGCGCGGACCACCCCGAACAGTTCGTCGAGGACGCGGGCGTCGTCGCCGGTCGCCTTGTCAGTCGGATCGGCCATAGAGATCCTCCGGATCGATCTCGGGCTCGCTGAGCGCGACCAGCGCGCCGTCGCGCAAGCCTCGGTAAAAGCAGCTTCGCCGCCCGGTGTGACAGGCGACGCCGGTTTGCTCGACCTCGAGAAGAAGGGTGTCGCCGTCGCAATCGAGGCGCAGGCCGACGAGGCGCTGGACATTGCCCGATCGCTCGCCCTTGCGCCACGGCGACCGACGCGAGCGCGACCAGTAGCAGACCCGTCCGGTGGCGAGCGTCTCCTCGACCGCGGCGCGGTTCATCCAGGCCATCATAAGAACCTCGCCCGTGTCGCGGTCCTGGGCGATCGCCGGGACCAGGCCGTCGCGGTCGAACTTGATCGCCTCGACCAGCGTCCGGGCTTGCTTTTTCGTCGTCATCGCGGCCCTCTTTCGCCGCGCGGAGTAGCAGATTTCACGGTCCCTGTCACGGTGGCCTCGCGGGCGGGGGCCGGGCGGGCGTCGACCGGGTCGAGCGAATTCTAGAGCCGCACCGGTATCCCGGCTTTTTGCATATACAGTTTTGCCTCGCGGATGCTGTGCTCGCCGAAGTGGAAGATCGAGGCGGCGAGCACCGCGCTCGCGTGGCCCTCGCGAATGCCGTCGACCAGATGGTCGAGCCCGCCGACGCCGCCCGAGGCGATCACCGGCACCGGAACTGCATCTGCAACCGCGCGGGTGAGCGCGTGGTCGAAGCCCGCGCGGGTGCCGTCGCGGTCCATCGAGGTGAGCAGGATCTCGCCGGCGCCCGAGGCGGCCATGCGCCGCGCCCAGTCGACGGCGTCGAGCCCGGTCGGCCGACGGCCGCCGTGGGTGAAGACCTCGAAGCGGTCGGGACCGACCCGCTTGGCGTCGATCGCCACGACGATGCATTGCGCGCCGACCGCCTCGGCGCCCTCGCGCACCAGTTCGGGCCGCGTCACGGCGGCGGTGTTGATCGCGACCTTGTCGGCGCCCGCGCGCAGCAGGCGGCGGATGTCTTCGACCGCGCGCACGCCGCCGCCGACGGTCAGCGGCATGAAGCAGGCCTCGGCGGTGCGCGAGACCATGTCGTAGAGCGTCTCGCGCCGCTCGTGCGAGGCGGTGATGTCGAGAAAGCAGAGCTCGTCCGCCCCTTGCGCGTCGTAGATGCGCGCCTGGGCGACCGGGTCGCCGGCGTCGATCAGATCGACGAAGCGCACGCCCTTGACCACGCGCCCGTCGTGCACGTCGAGACAGGGAATGACGCGAACCTTGAGCATCGCCCGTCGCCTAGGCCGCGAGCAACGCCAGCGCCTCGCGCGGGTCGATCCGGCCCTCGTAGAAGGCGCGGCCGACGATCACGCCCGAGACGCCCGCGTGCTCGACGGCCTTGAGCGCGATCAGGTCGCCGAGCGCCGCGACTCCGCCCGAGGCGATGACCGGCGTCGAGATCGCGGCCGCGAGATCCTGGGTGGCGGCGACATTGGGGCCCTGGAGCGTGCCGTCGCGGGCGATGTCGGTGTAGATGATCGCCGCCGCCCCGGCGTCGTCGGCGCGCAGCGCGAGTTCGCGCGCGGTCATCGTCACGGTCGCCGCCCAGCCCTCGACCGCGACCCGGTCGCGTCGCGCGTCGATCCCGACGGCGATCCGCCCGGGATAGCGCCGGCAGGCGTCGCGCAGGAACGCCGGATCGCGCGCCGCCGCGGTCCCCAGCACCACGCGCCGCACGCCGGCCTCGAGCCAGGTCTCGAGCGTCGCCATGTCGCGGATGCCGCCGCCGAGCTGAACCGGCGCATCGCTCGCCTCGACGATCGCCTCGACCGCCGGGCGGTTGACCGGCGCGCCCGCGAAGGCGCCGTCGAGATCGACCACGTGGAGCCATTCGCAGCCCGCCTCGGCGAAGGCCCGGGCCTGGGCCGCGGGGTCGCGCGAGAACACCGTCGCGCGGCTCATGTCGCCGCGCCACAGGCGCACGCAGGCGCCGTCCTTGAGGTCGATCGCGGGAAACAGGATCACGCCGCGCCCCCCGCCAACCGCTTGACGTAGAAATGCCCGGCGATCATTTCGCCTTCCGTGTCGCGCGCGTACCAGGGCAGCGTGCCCCAGCGTTCGAAGCCGCAGCTTTCGTAAAGTCGGATCGCCGCGGTCTGGGTCTCGCGCACGTCGAGGTTGAGAACCTCGAACCCCTCGTCGCGGGCCGCCTGCTCGACCGCGTCGACCAGGGCGCGGGCGAGCCCATGGCCGCGCGCCCAGGGCGCCACGAAATGGATCGAAAGCGTCGCCGCGAAGGCGCGCGCCTCGTGATTGGGCGGCGGACGCAGAAGCTGGGCCGATCCCGCGACCACCCGGTCGAGCCGGGCGACGAACAGATCGCGCTCGGGCACCACGAGCACGCCGCGCCAGTAGGCCTCGAGCTGGCCGCGCGGCGGCGGGCGCAGCCAGCCGAAGCCGTTGCCGTCGAGAATCGCCGCCTCGGTCGCCTCGCAAAGGTCGGAGAGATCGGCGCGCCGAAGGCGCTCGACCCGCTCGACGGAAGTCTGGACGGCGGTTTCTGTCATGGCGTCCACCGAAGGAAGTTGGCGATGAGAAGCAGGCCGGCGGCCTGGCTCTTTTCGGGATGGAACTGCACGCCGGCGATGTTGTCGCGCGCCACCGCCGCGACCACCGGCCCGCCGTAATCGACCCGCGCGAGCACGTCCTCGGCCCGCGCGCAGCGCAGATGATAGCTGTGCACGAAATAGAAATGCGTCCCCGGGCCGAGTCCTTCAAGGAGCGCGTGATCGGGCGCGGCGTCCTCGATCTCGTTCCAGCCCATATGCGGCACCTTGAGCGCGGGTTCGGCGGGCGCGAGCGCGACGACGTCGCCCTCGATCCAGCCGAGGCCCCGGTGGCACCCATGTTCGAACCCGCGCGTCGCCAGAAGCTGGAGCCCGACGCAGATGCCGAGAAACGGCCGCCCGCGCGCGATCACCGCGTACTCGAGCGCCTCGACCACCCCGGGACGCGCGGCAAGCTGGGTCATGCAATCGGCGAAGGCGCCGACCCCCGGCAGCACGATCCGCGCGGCGGCGCGCAGCACGGCCGGATCGTCCGAAACCCGGATCGGCGCGTTGAGCCCGGCCTCGCGGGCCGCGCGCTCGAAGGCCTTGGCCGCCGAATGCAGGTTTCCCGAGCCGTAATCGACGATAACGACGCTCACGCGGCCAGCGCCACCTCGCGGTCGAAGAAGCGGCGCTCGGCCGCGGCCATGTCGCGCCCCGACACCACGCCCGCGAACAGATAGCCCCGGCGCGCCAGCCGCGCGCGACGCCAGTCGTTGCCGTGGAACCCGACGAGCAGCATGAGCGCGATCTCGATCGCCGCGACGCCGACCCCGTCGAGGCCCAGCCAGGTCGCCGCGAGGTCCAACGCCACGGCGACCGCGAGCATGATCGCGGCCCAGCCCCACAGCCCGCGCCAAAGCGCCCAGAAAACCGTGAACAGCGCCGCGCCCCAGGAGAAGCCCTCGCGAATCAGGACCACGCCCCGGTCATCGGCGGCGCTGGTCGGGTCGATGTGAACCGTGTAGATGCGCATGATCCGCCCCTAGGCGTCCTCCCCGCCCTCGGGCAGGCCGCCGAGCACGCCCTTGGTCGAGGGCACCGCGCCGGCGCGGCGCGGGTCGATCGCGACCGCCTGGCGCAGCGCCATCGCGAGCGCCTTGAAGCAGCTTTCGACGATATGGTGGTTGTTCTCGCCGTACAGGTTCTCGACGTGCAGCGTCAGGCCCGCGTTCTGGGCGAAGGCCTGGAACCATTCGCGGAACAGCTCGGTGTCCATGTCGCCCAGCCGGGGCCGCGAGAACGCGACCCTCCACACCAGATAGGGCCGCATCGAGGCGTCGAGCACGACCCGCGTACACGCCTCGTCCATCGGCACGATGGCGGCGCCGAATCGCGCGATGCCCTTGCGGTCGCCGAGCGCCTTGGCGACCGCCGCGCCGAGCGTGATCGCCGTGTCCTCGGTCGTGTGATGGCCGTCGATATGCAGATCGCCCTCGGCCTTGAGCGTGATGTCGATCACGCCGTGGCGCGCGAGCTGCTCGATCATGTGATCGAGAAAGCCGATCCCGGTGGCGACGTCCGCCGCCCCGCTACCGTCGAGGTTGACGGTCGCGCTGACCCGCGTTTCCTTGGTCGCGCGCTCGACCCGCGCTTCGCGCATGACAGGTCTCCCTACTGGTCGGGCGGAAATCGGGGGTCTTGTACCAGGATCGCCCGGGGTTCGCCACCTCGTTCGCCACCTCGTT
>CAZHDF010000090.1:8837-13098 GCA_964531525.1 uncultured Alphaproteobacteria bacterium
GTTCGCCACCTCGTTCGCCACCTCGTTGGCGGCGCGCCGGGCGGATGCCGAAGATCGATTTGCCAGCGCCGCCGAGCGGACTATCTTCCCTTACCTGATGACCATGCGCGATGATTATTCGAGCCCCGGGCATTCAAGTCCCTGGATGGCGAAATCATGACCGAGCGACGCTTCGAGGCGGGCGAGATCATCTTCCGCGAGGGAGATCCGGCGGATTTCGCCTATCTGATCCATTCCGGCCGGGTCGAGATCCTGAAGGAGACCGGTGTCGGCGCGCTGACGCTGGCGATGCTCGAAGGCGGCGACATGTTCGGCGAGATGGGGGTGCTCGACGCCACCGGCCGCTCGGCGACCGCGCGCGCCGTCGAGCCGGTGACGGCGAGCGTCATCGACCACGCCGCCCTGCTCGCCATGTTCGTCTGCCGCCCGCGCGACAGCCTCGCGGTGCTGCGCGCGCTGATCAAGCGGCTGCGCGCCATGAACCGCTGGATCGCCGCCGTGGTTCCGGCAGCCGGCGGCGACCGCGCGGGCGCGCGGGTGACCGTCGAGATCGCCGCCGACCGGACGGCCGGCGAAGACGCCCCCGGCCGCCTCGCCCTCGAGATCGGCCCCCATGGCGCGCGGCTCAGGAATCCGGGCGGCGCCGTCGCGGTCAACGGGGTCGCGATCGGCGGCGGCGACGGCTGTGACACGGCGCTTCTGCGCCCGGGCGCCAACGAGGTCGTCGCGGGGACCGGGAAGGACGCGCTGCGCCTGACCGTCCATGTGGATCGCGGCCGCGCCCCGGCGGGCGCGCGCGATCGGGCGGCATCCAAATAACCCCGGTCGGCGGCGCGGACGTCACGATCCCTTGACGGCGGGCCGCCGACACCCAATTCTTGGGGAGCCGGCGGCCATGCCGGCGGGGTGCGTTTGCGCCGATTTCGCCACCACGGCTGCTCTCCGAGGATCGATGTCCGATACCGACAAGACCCAGTGGCACGGGACGACCATCCTCTGCGTGCGCAAGAACGGCGCCGTCGTCATCGCCGGCGACGGCCAGGTCAGCATGGGCAACACAGTGATCAAGGCCAACGCCCGCAAGATCCGCCGGCTCGGCGGCGGCAACATCATCGCCGGCTTCGCGGGCGCGACCGCCGACGCCTTCACCCTGTTCGAGCGCCTCGAGGCCAAGCTCGAACGCCACCCCGGCCAGCTCGCCCGCGCCTGCGTCGAGCTCGCCAAGGACTGGCGCACCGACCGCTACCTGCGCCGGCTCGAGGCCCTGATGGCGGTCGCCGACCGCGAGGTCTCGCTGCTTTTGAGCGGCACCGGCGACGTGCTCGAACCCGACGACGGGCTGATCGGCATCGGCTCGGGCGGCAACTACGCGCTCGCCGCCGCCCGCGCGCTGATCGATATCGAGACCCTCGACGCCGAGGCCGTGGCGCGCAAGGCGATGACCATCGCCGCTCAAATTTGCATATACACGAACGAATCCATCACCCTCGACAGGCTCGACCCCGCATGACCGCATTCAGTCCGCGCGAAATCGTTTCCGAGCTCGACCGCTTCATCGTCGGCCAGCATGACGCCAAGCGCGCCGTGGCGATCGCGCTGCGCAACCGCTGGCGCCGCCAGCAGCTTCCCGAGGCGCTGCGCGACGAGGTGCTGCCCAAGAACATCCTCATGATCGGCCCGACCGGGGTCGGCAAGACCGAAATCGCGCGCCGCCTCGCGCGGCTTGCGAACGCGCCGTTCCTCAAGGTCGAGGCGACCAAGTTCACCGAGGTCGGCTATGTCGGGCGCGACGTCGAGCAGATCGTCCGCGACTTGGTCGAGATCTCCATCAACATGACCCGGGAGCGGATGCGCCGCGAGGTCGTGGCCAAGGCCGAGCTCAACGCCGAGGAGCGGGTTCTCGACGCCCTGGTCGGCGAGACCGCGAGCGCCGAGACCCGGCAGAAGTTCCGCAAGATGCTGCGCGAGGGCGTGCTCGCCGACAAGGAGATCGAGGTCGAGGTCTCGGACTCGGGCGCGGCCACGCTGCCGACCTTCGACATTCCCGGCATGCCCGGCGCGCAGATGGGAATGCTCAACCTCAACGACATCTTCGGCAAGGCCTTCGGCCCGCGCGCGACCCGCAAGCGGCTCACGGTCGCCGACAGCTACCACGTGCTGGTCGCCGAGGAGTGCGACAAGCTGCTCGACCAGGAGAAGGTGGTCCGCGACGCGCTCGCGGCGGTCGAGCAGGACGGGATCGTGTTCCTCGACGAGCTCGACAAGATCTGCGCCCGAGCCGAGCGCGTGGGCGCCGACGTGAGCCGCGAGGGCGTCCAGCGCGACCTCCTGCCGCTGATCGAGGGCACCACCGTCGCCACCAAGCACGGCACGATCAAGACCGACCATATCCTGTTCATCGCCTCGGGTGCCTTCCACCTCGCCAAGCCCTCGGACCTGCTGCCCGAGCTTCAGGGGCGGCTGCCGATCCGGGTCGAGCTCTCGGCGCTCGGGCGCGATGATTTCGTGCGCATCCTGACCGAGCCCGAGGCGAGCCTGGTCACCCAGTACATCGCCCTCATGGCGACCGAGGAGGTGACGCTCGGCTTCACCGACGACGCCATCGAGGCGCTCGCGACGCTCGCCGCCGAGATCAACCAGACGGTCGAGAACATCGGCGCGCGGCGACTGCACACGGTCATGGAGCGACTCTTGGAGGAGATCAGCTTCGAGGCCCCCGACCGCAGCGGCATCACGGTCACGATCGACGCCGAATACGTGCGCGCGCATGTCGGCGACCTCGCCAAGGATACCGACCTCACCCGGTTCATCCTCTGAGCCGATGGCCCGCCGCCTCCCCGCCAGCGACTACGAGCGCCAGGCGGCGAGCTACGCCCGTCACCGGGGCGTCAACCCGGCGGTTCTCGCGGCGCTCGACCAGCGGCTCGGCGCGACCGCGCGCCTGCTCGAGGTCGGCTGCGGCACGGGGAACTACATCGCCGCGCTCGTCAACGGAACCGGCCGCGCGGGCGCCGGGATCGAGCCCGCCCGAGCGATGCGCGCCGTCGCGCAAGCCCGCGCCCGCGAACTCGCCCGGAGGGACCACGACGGGACGGACGGCGGCGGCGGCCGGCTCGCCATTGTCGCCGCCCGCGCCGAGGCGCTGCCGTTCGGCGCGGGCCGCTTCGATCTCGTCTTCTCGGTCGACGTGATCCACCACGTCGGCGACCGCGCGCGCTATTTCGCCGAGGCGACGCGCGTGCTCGCGCCCTCGGGTTGCATATGCACGGTGACCGATTCCGAATCGATCATCGAGAACCGCGCGCCGCTCGCCGCCTATTTCCCCGAGACCGTCGCGGTCGAGCGCCTGCGCTATCCGCCGATCGCCCGGCTGCGCGCCGAGATGGCCGCCGTCGGCCTTGGCGCGATCGCCGAGGGGACGGTCGAGCATGCGTATGCGCTCGAGGACGCCACCGCCTACCGCGACAAGGCGTTCTCCTCGCTCCACCTGATCGACGACGCGGCTTACGCGCGCGGCCTCGCCCGCCTCGAAGCCGACCTCGCCCAAGGTCCCATTCCTTGCGTCTCGCGCTATCTCATGCTTTGGGGCGCGGCCCCGCCTTCTTGAGCAGCACGTAGAGCGCGCCGTCGCCGCCGTCGTTCGGCTGGGCGGTGGCGAAGGCGAGGATGCGCTCGCGGCACGGCGGCAGGTTGAGCCAGCGGGGCACCGCAGCGCGCAGGACGCCCGCCTCGTCGCGCCGCCGCCCGGTCCCGGTGATCACCAGCACGCAGCGCCGGCCGCGATCCCGCGACTCGACGATGAAGGAGACCAGCCGGCCATGGGCCTCGGCGCGGGTCATGCCGTGGAGGTCGAGCCGCGCCTCGATCGGGAGCCGGCCGCGCCTGAGACGCTGCGCCCGGCGCTTGTCGAGGCCCGCGACCGAGCCGGGCGCGAGCTCGGGCAGGGCGGGGGCGCGCGGCGGCGGCGCGACCGCCCGGGCCTGGGCGGCGCGGGCGCGCGCGGAGGCCTTGGAGGTCTTGGCCGCCGGGTCTTTCGCGGGTTTTTCGGGCGCGGGCGTGCCTTCGGGGGGCTTCGCCGCCGGCCGCGCGCCGAGCGGGGTCACGTCCTTGGTGGCCGCGCGCCAGAGCGCGGCGTCGGGAACCGCCTTTCGCGGTTTGCTATCCTTCGGCGCCCGGGTCATCGACGACCAGGATATGGAGCCGCCGGGGCCCATGCGCGCCGAGCTGGATGGTCTGCTCGATATCGGCGGTGCGCGACGGC
>CAZHDF010000091.1:0-13044 GCA_964531525.1 uncultured Alphaproteobacteria bacterium
ACCTGTAACCCATGTTTCCGGGCTAAACCGTCACCCATGTTTCCGGTTGCGCAGGTGCCGATTCATTGCAAGTGCATCATGCTTTAGGCGACTTCGGGCGCTCTTTCCGAGATTGACGCGGCCCGTCGATTGCCGGACCATCCCCCGACTGCGCCGCTTGCGGCGAACGGGAAGGAAGATCCATGAATCATGAGGTGATCGTCACCTGCGCCGTCACGGGCGCGGGCGACACGGTGGGCAAGCATCCGGCGATTCCGGTCACGCCGGCTGAGATCGCCGACGCCGCGATCGAGGCGGCGAAGGCCGGCGCGACGGTGGCGCATATCCATGTGCGCGACCCGGAAACCGGCAAGGGCGCGCGCGACGTGGCGCTCTATCGCGAGGTGCTCGACCGGCTGCGCGACGCCGGCAGCGACGTGATCGTCAACTTGACCGCCGGCATGGGCGGCGACTGGGTGCCGGGCGAGGACGACGTGCGCAGCGGCGGGCCGGAGACCGACATGGTCGGGCCCGAGGAGCGGCTTGCCCATGTGGTCGAGCTGCGCCCCGAGATTTGCAGCCTCGACTGCGGCAGCCTCAACTTCGACGAGACCGTCTATATCTCGACCCCCGCGTATCTGCGCGAGATGGCGCGCCGCATCCAGGCGCTCGGCGTCAAGCCCGAGCTCGAGGTGTTCGAGCTTGGGCATCTGCGCTTCGCCAACCAGCTCGTCGCCGAGGGCCTGATCGACGCGCCGCCGCTTTACCAGATCTGCCTCGGCATTCCCTGGGGCGCGCCCGCCGAGACGCGCACCATGATGGCGATGCGCGACATGCTGCCCGAGGGCGCGATCTGGGCGGGGTTCGGCATCTCGCGCATGCAGATGCCGATGGTCGCCCAGGCGATGCTGCTGGGCGGCAACGTGCGCGTCGGGCTCGAGGACAACCTTTACCTCGAGCGCGGGGTGTTCGCCTCCAACGGCGATCTTGTCGCCCGCGCGGTCGAGATCGTCTCGCGCATGGGCGCGCGGGTGCTCTCTCCCGACGAGGGGCGCGAGAAGCTCGGCCTCGCCAAGCGCGCTTGAAGGGGGAGGGGAGCATGAACCGCGACGTCATCATCACCTGCGCTGTCACCGGCGGCGCCGACACGGTGGGCAAGCATCCCGCCATCCCGGTCACGCCGGCCGAGATCGCCGCCGCCGCGATCGAGGCGGCGAAGGCCGGCGCGGCGGTCGCGCATATCCATGTGCGCGATCCCGAGACCGGACTGACGAGCCGCGAGCCCGCGCTGTTTCGCGAGGTCGTCGCCCGGCTTCGCGAGGCCGGGACCGATATCATCGTCAACCTGACCACCGGCGGCGGCGCGCGCTGGCTGCCGGGCGAGGACGACCCGGCGGTGGGCCATCCGTCGAGCGCGCTCGCCCCGCCCGAGGATCGCGTCGTCCATATCGAGGAGTTGCGGCCCGAGATTTGCAGCCTCGACTGCGCGACCTTCAATTTCGGCGATCAGGTGTTCATGAACACCCCGGCGCATCTTCGCGTCATGGCGCGGCGCATCCGCGACTGCGGGGTGAAGCCCGAGCTCGAAGTGTTCGACGCCGGCCATGTGCGGCTCGCCCGCCAACTCGTCGACGAGGGGCTGGTCGCCGGGCGGCCGCTGTTCCAGCTCTGCCTCGGCATTCCCTGGGGCGCGCCCGCCGACACCCGCAGCATGGCGACGCTCCGCGACCTGCTGCCCGAGGGCGCGATCTGGGCGGGGTTCGGCATTTCGCGCATGGAAATGCCGATGGTCGCCCAGGCGGTGCTGCTGGGCGGCAACGTGCGCGTCGGGCTCGAGGACAATCTTTACCTCGAACGCGGGGTGTTCGCCTCCAACGGCGCGCTGGTCGAGCGCGCGGTCGAGATCGTCGAGCGCATGGGCGCCCGGGTTCTCGCGCCCGCCGAGGCGCGCGCGGTCCTGGGCCTCGCGCCGCGCGCGGCGTGACGCGTCCCGCGCCCGAGGCGGTCCGCCGCGTCGCGCTCGCCGGCGCGGGCGTGATCGGGGCGGGTTGGGCGGCGCATTTCCTCGCCCGAGGGCTCGACGTGGTGGCGAGCGACCCCGCGTCGGGGGCCGAGGACCGCCTGCGCGGCGCGGTCGACAACGCCTGGCCCGCGCTCGAACGGCTGGAGCTCGCCGACGGCGCGAGCCGCGACCGCCTCGCCTTCGCCGAAACCCTCGAGGACGCGGTCGCCGAGGCCGATTTCATCCAGGAAAGCGCGCCCGAGAACGAGGATCTCAAGACCGCGCTCCTTGCCCGAATCGACGCCGTCGCGCGGCCCGAAGCGGTGATCGCCTCGTCGTCGTCGGGTCTGCTGCCGAGCCGCCTTCAGCGCGAGTGCCGCGCGCCCGGACGCGTGGTCGTCGGCCATCCGTTCAACCCGGTCTACATTCTGCCGCTGGTCGAGGTGGTGGCGGGCGAGGCGTCCGCGCCCGAGGCGGTCGACTGGGCGCTCGCCTTCTATCGCCATGTCGGCAAAACGCCGCTTCGCGTCCGGGTCGAGGTGCCGGGCTACATCTCGGACCGCCTTCAGGAGGCGCTGTGGCGCGAGGCCCTGCACATGATCGCCGACGGCACCGCGACGACCGAGGAAATCGACGCCGCGATCACCGGCGGTCCGGGCCTGCGCTGGGCCTTCATGGGCACCTGCCTCGCCTTTCACCTCGCGGGCGGCGAGGGCGGCATGGCGCATATGCTCGAACAGTTCGGCCCGGCGCTCAAGCTGCCCTGGACGCGGCTGAAAGCGCCCGCGCTGACCGACGAGCTTGCCCGGCGGATGATCGCGGGCACAGAGGCCCAGGCGAACGGACGCGACGCGCGCGCGCTCGAACGCTGGCGCGACGACCGCCTGATCCGCGTCATCGAGGCACTCGCCGCCGCGCCGGGCGGGAGCGGGAGGACGTGATTTCCCCTGCGGTGACGATGCGTTAGCATCGCGGGGCCATCTTCCGAGGAGGAGCCATGCGCGCCGTATTCGTCGATTGCCCGCCGTTCTTGGCCGATCTCTACACGCCCGAGCTGCGGGCGATCGTGCCCGGGATCGAAGTCAACGTCGGCGACGCGGACGCCGAGAGGACGATCGCGCTGCTCGACGGCGCGGTCGCGGCGCTCAACGATCATTGCTACATGCCCGAGGCGGTGCTCGCGGCTTGTCCGAGCCTGCGCGTCATCGTCTTCATGGGGACCGGGGCGTCGAGTTACATCGACGTCGCGGCGGCCGAGCGGTTGGGGATTCGCGTGCGAACCTTCTCGGGCTATGGCGACCGTTCGATCGCCGAGCACGCGCTGGCGCTGATGTTCGCCGCCGGACGCCAGATCGCGCGCATGGATCGGGGCATTCGCGCCGGGAACTGGGTGGTGCGCGACGGCATCGAGTTCGAGGGCAAGACCCTGGGGGTCGTCGGCACCGGCGGGATCGGGCGCGAGATGGTCCGTCTCGGCGCGGCGCTCGGCATGGAGGTGGTCGCGTGGAACCGCTCGGGCGTTCCCGACGGCCTGCCGTGCCGGGCGGCGGCGCTCGACGAGTTGCTCGCGCGCTCGGACGTGGTCTCGCTTCACCTCGCGCTCAACGAGGAGACCGAGGGCATCATCGACCGCCGTCGCCTCGGCCTCATGGGCGCGAACGCGATCCTGGTCAACACCGCGCGCGGCGCGCTGGTCGACGAGGCGGCGCTGGCCGAGGCGCTCGCAGCCGGCGCGATTCGCCACGCCGCGCTCGACGTCTTCGCCGAGGAGCCGATCGGCCCCGACCATCCGTTCCGGCGGCTCGACAACGTGACGCTCTCGGCGCATGCCGCCTTCATGACCGCCGAGGCCTCGGTGCGCATGTGGCGCCGCGCGCTCGAAATCCTGAAGGAAGAGCTCGACGCCCTCGAGGGATAAAGCCATCCGGAGATCGCGCGGCGGCCGCCAAGTCCTCGCGAATCGTCGGTCCGTGAATCGCGCCCGGCGGCAAGTGCTGCAACGCAACATGCACCCGGAGATGTTATTTCACCTCTGCGATGACACGGCGGACGGGCGTGGTCACGAAAAATTTACCTTGATTTTCGCGGACTTCCGCGCTTTTGCCATTGTCCAGGTATTATGGGCATTGTCTTGTATACCAAATACGGCATATCGTATTCCCGATGCCGAGCGGGGTCCGCCCGAGGGGGAACGGCGGCGGTTCCGATAGTCGTCGGTATGCCCGGGGAGGCGAGGACCCACGGGTTCGGCATCGATCATCAGGGAGGATTGAGATGAACCTCGCACGCAGATCGGTGTTTTTCGGGCTTGGCGCGTTGGCGATGCTGACGCTTGGCGTAACGGCGACGCCCGCGCCCGCCGTCGCGGGCTGGCAGCCGCAGAAGCCCGTCGAGTTCGTCATCATGGCGGGTCAGGGCGGCGGCGCCGACCGGCTCGCGCGTTTGATTCAAAGCATCATCGAAAAGAACAAGCTTTCACCGCAGCCGTTCATTCCCATCAACAAGCCCGGCGGCTCGGGCGCGGAGGCGTTGCGCTATCTCAAGGACAAGGCGGGCAATCCGCATGTCATCATGGCGACGCTCAACAGCTATTACACGACCCCGCTCCGCAATCCGGGGCTCGGCGTCGATATCGCGACCTTCACGCCGATCGCGCGGCTGGCGGAGGACACCTTCCTTCTCTGGGTGAATTCCGACACCGACATCAAGTCGGTCGACGATTTCGTCGCCGCGGTCAAGAAGGCCGGGCCCAAGAACTGGGTCATGGGCGGTACCGGCAAGGGCCAGGAGGATTCGCTGGTCACTGGCATGCTCGAGCGGGCCTACGGCCTCAGCATGACCTACGTGCCATTCAAGGGCGGCGGCACGGTCGCCAAGAACCTGATCGGCAATCATATCAACTCGACCGTCAACAACCCGTCCGAGCAGATCGGCTTTTATCAGGCCGGCAAGTCGCGGCCGCTCGCGGCCTTCACGCCCGAACGGCTCCCGGCGTTCCCGAACGTGCCGACCTTCCGCGAGCTCGGCAAGGATCTGGTCTACTTCATGCAGCGCAGCGTCGTCGGACCGCCCGACATGCCCAAGGAGGCGCAGGCCTTCTACGAGGGCGTGTTCCGCAAGGTCTACGATTCGGACGAGTGGATCTCGTACTCGAAGAAGAAGTCGCTTAAGCGCGCCTGGCTGACGGGCGACGAACTGACCGCCTACTTCATCGCCGAGCGCAAAAAGCATCGGGCGCTTCTCAAGTCCCTGGGCGAGATCAAGTAGGCGTCCAGCCGGCGGAGAGGTTTCGATCGGGGCGAGGAGGTTGACGTCATGCGCAGGGCCGAGCTTCTGACGGCCGCCATTCTGTCGGCCTTCTCGCTTTACCTCATGTGGAAGAGCGCCGAGCTTCCCATCGGCTGGATTCCCGACGAGGGGCCGGGCGGCGGCGCCTTTCCCTTCTGGCTCGCGGCCGGAATGCTCGTGTGCAGCGTGACGATCTTCTTGCGCGCGCTCAAGGGGGCGACCGCCGCCTCGGCGTCGCGCGAGCCGTTCATGGACTGGGTCGGGTTCAAGCTCTTCCTGGTCGCGGCGGGCTCGCTCACGGCGATGATCGCGGTCATCCAGGTGGCCGGCGTCTATGTGGCGGTGCCCTTGTTCCTGCTGTTCTACGTCCGCGTATTCGGCGGCCACTCCTGGCTGACGGCGGGGTTGCTCGCGGTGGCGACGCCGGTGGTCACCTTCTTCTTCTTCGAGATCGGCCTCAAGATCCTGCTGCCCAAGGGCGTGACCGAGCCGCTGTTCTATCCGCTGTTCCAGTACTTCCTCTAGCCGCGAGCGATCATGGAAGTTCTTTCGCATCTGATCGACGGTTTCGCGACCGCGTTCATGCCGATGAATCTGATGTTGATCATCATCGGCTGCGTGGTCGGGCTGTTCGTCGGCGCCATGCCGGGGCTGGGCTCGGTCAACGGAGTGGCGATCCTGTTACCGGTGACCTTCCTGGTGCCGCCGACCTCGGCGGTCATCTTCCTCGCCGCGATCTATTACGGCGCCATGTACGGGGGGGCGATCTCGTCGGTGATGCTCGGCATACCGGGGGCCTCGACCGCGGTCGCGACCGTGTTCGACGGCCGGCCGTTGGCGCTCAAGGGCAAGGCGGACCTGGCGCTGACCGCGGCGGCGGTGGCCTCGTTCGTCGGCGGCACGATCTCGGTGGTTCTGTTCACGCTGTTCGCCCCGCCGCTCGCCGACTTCGCGCTCGAGTTCGGTCCGGCCGAGGAGTTCGCGCTGATGGTCGTCGCCTTCGCCACCTTCATCGGGCTGGGCGGCGACGACATTCCCAAGACCTTCTTCTCGATCTTCATCGGCCTGGTGCTGAGCGCCGTCGGCCTCGACGTGGTGAGCGGGATGCCGCGGCTGATCTTCATGGGCCTGCCGGGCTTCTACCACGGCATCAATTTCCTGGTTCTGGCGATCGGCATCTACGGCATCGGCGAGATCCTGTGGACCATCGATCAGAACCGGGGCAAGGTCAGCATGGTTCAGGCCAAGGTCACGCTCGGCCGCGTCGGCAAGGCGCTCGGCACGCTCCGCCATTCGCTCGGCACCATGGCGCTCGGCTCGCTGTTGGGCTATTTCGTCGGCATCCTGCCCGCCGCCGGCGCGACGCCGGGCTCACTCATGGCCTATGGCATGGCGAAAAGCATGTCGCGCCACCCCGAGCGCTACGGCAAGGGCGAGGTCAACGGCGTGGTCGCGCCCGAGGCGGCCAACAACGCGGCGAGCACCGGCTCGATGCTGCCCATGTTGACGCTGGGCATCCCGGGCTCGCCGACGACCGCGATCCTGCTCGGCGGCATGATCATCTGGGGGCTGGAGCCCGGACCGCTCCTGTTCATCGACCAGCAGGAGTTCGTTTGGGGGCTGATCGCGAGCCTCTATGCCGCCAACCTGTTCACGCTGATCGTCAACCTCGCCTTTATTCCGCTGTTCATCTGGGTGCTGAAGCTGCCGTTCACGATCCTCGCGCCGATCATCTTCGTGCTCTGCGTCATCGGCGGTTACGCGCCCACCAACTCGATGCACGACGTCTGGTTGATGCTGATCTTCGGCGTCGCGGGCTTCCTGCTGCGCAAGCTCGACTATCCGATGGCGCCGGCGGTGCTCGCCATCGTGCTCGGGCCGTTGGCCGAGAAGGCGCTGCGCCAGTCGCTGATCATCTCGCAGGGCGATATCAGTGTCTTCGTCCTGCGGCCGCTGTCGGCGACCTTCCTCGCGATCGCGGTGGCGATGTTCGTCTTTCCGCTGGTGCGCGGGCGGATGCGGCGCGCGGCGCGCCGCCGCGAGGCCGCCGCGAGCGACGGAGCCGAGTGATGCACGGGGGTCCCCGACGCCGGGAGAGGCCGAAAAAATTGCCGCCGGCCCGGTTTCCCGCACCCGATGGGCTTGCATGGGCGAAAACGGTGGTATATTGTATACCACGTTATGCCGCAAGGGGTTGAGGGATGGAATGACACGGGCTGGCGGGTGCCGGCGCGGCGGGGCAAACCCGTCGCGAGAGCCTTGCCGGCGCGCGCCGCCGGGGACGAGCGGCGGCGGGCATTGACGCCCGGCGCCCGGCGGGCTAAGGCCCCGGGCCAAGGGCGTGCGACAAGGCATATGGCAAGGCGCGCGACGGTCCGCGCCGCGCGCGCCCTTCGAGGCCCGCGGGCGATCGGCAAACAAGCGCGGACCGGGAAGGGTGGTGTCGATGCAAGGGAGAGACGGGAGCAGTCGATGAACGTTGTCCGTGCGGTCGTCCAGCCGATCGACGTCAATTTCAGCCTCAAGGACAAGACCTACGAGGCGCTCAAGCAGGCGATCGCCTCGATGAACATCTACGCCCGGCCGGGCGAGCCGCGGCTCGACGAGCGCCAGCTCTCGAAGGACCTCGGCGTCTCGCGCACGCCGATCCGCGAGGCGATCGCGCGCCTCGAGCAGGAGGGCTTCCTGCGCACCGTGCCGCGCCGGGGCGTGTTCATCGTCCGCAAGTCCAAGCGCGAGATCATAGAGATGATCACGGTCTGGGCGGCGCTCGAAAGCATGGCCGCGCGGCTGATCACGCTGCACGCCAGCGACGAGGAGATCGCGAGCCTGCGCCGCATGTTCGCAACCTTCGACGACGACAAGGACAAGGTGAACGCCGAGATCGACGAATATTCGGAGACCAACATTCGGTTCCATCAGGCGCTTCTCAAGATGAGCCATAGCGCGCTGTTGAACCAGATGACCGAGAACCTGTTCATCCACATGCGTTCGATCCGTCAGCAGACGATCTCCGAGGACAACCGCGCGAGCCGGTCGATCATCGACCACATGAACATCATCGAGGCGCTCGAGCAGCGCGACACCGAGCTCGCCGAGCGGCTCACTCGGCAACACACCCTCGATCTCGCGGCCCATGTGGAGAAGAACGTCGATTATCTGGACTGAACCGGCCGGCGGAATGCGCGACCAAGGGAAAAGGAACGATGTCCGGGCAAGGCGCGACGCGCAACCGACAGTAATTTAGGAGGAGGTCATGGCAGAAGCGGCGAAGCGCGATCACGCGAACGATCCCACGCCTGAGGGCGCGAACGCGACCATCTCGGGCGGACATCTCGTGGCCAAGGCGCTCAGGAACGAAGGCATCGACGTCATCTTCACCCTGTGCGGGGGCCACATCATCGACATCTACGACGGCTGCCTCGACGAAGGCATCAAGATCATCGACGTGCGCCACGAGCAGGTCGCGGCCCATGCCGCCGACGGCTACGCGCGCATGACCGGGCGGCCGGGCTGCGCCGTGGTGACGGCGGGACCGGGCACGACCGACGCGGTCACCGGCATCGCCAACGCCTTCCGCGCCGAAAGTCCGATGCTGATGATCGGCGGCCAGGGGGCGCATTCGCAGCACAAGATGGGTTCGCTCCAGGACCTGCCGCATGTCGACATCATGCGCTCGATTACCAAGTTCGCCGCCACCGTGCCGGCGACCGAGCGGGTCGCCGACATGGTGTCGATGGCGTTTCGCGAGTGCTTTCTCGGCGCGCCCGGGCCGTCGTTCCTGGAAATCCCGCGCGACGTGCTCGATGCCAAGGTCGATCTCGCCAAGGCGCGCATCCCCGCTCCCGGCCGCTACCGGGCCTCGACCCGGTTGCTCGCCGACGCGGACGACATCGAGCGCGCGGCCGACCTTCTGGCGCGCTCCGAGCGCCCCTGCATCCTGCTCGGCACCCAGGTCTGGACCTGCCGCGCGGCGGCGGCCGCCGCTTCGCTGGTGCGTGCGCTCAACATCCCGGCCTATATGAACGGGGCCGGGCGCGGCACCCTGCCGCCGGGCGATCCGCATCATTTCCACCGCACGCGCCGCCAGGCCTTCGACAAGGCCGACGTGATCGTGATCGTCGGCACGCCCTTCGATTTCCGCATGGGCTACGGCAAGCGCCTGCGCGCCGACGCCACCGTGATCCAGATCGACATGGACTATCGCACCGTCGGCAAGAACCGCGACATCTCGCTCGGGCTCGTCGGCGACGTCGGCCGCATCCTCGAAGCGATCGAGGCCGCCGCTTCGGGCCGCGCCGATAACGGCGCGCAGGCCCGCAAGGGCTGGCTCGAGGAGCTGCGCGCCGAGGAGGCGGTCCGCTACGAGAAGCTCCTGCCTCAGTTCCGCTCCGACGCGACCCCGATCAGTCCGTATCGGGTCGCCTGGGAGATCAACGAGTTCCTGACCGAGGACACGATCTACATCGGCGACGGCGGCGATGTGGTCACGATCTCGGCCCAGGCGGTGCAGCCTCGCGCGCCCGGCCACTGGATGGACCCGGGACCGCTCGGCACCTTGGGCGTCGGCGTCCCCTTCGCCATGGCGGCCAAGCACGTCCATCCCGAGAAGGAGATCTTCTGCTACTTCGGCGACGGCGCCTTCGCGCTCACCGGCTGGGACTTCGAGACCTGCGTGCGCTTCGGCCTGCCGTTCCTGGGCGTGATCGGGAACAACTCGGCGATGAACCAGATCCGCTTCGGCCAGATCGCCAAGTATGGGCCCGAGCGCGGGAACGTCGGCAACAAGCTCGGCGACGTGCCGTTCGAGAAGTTCGCCGAGATGCTCGGCGGCCACGGCGAGGCGGTGCGCGAGCCCAAGGACATCCGCCCGGCGCTGGAGCGCGCCCGCGAGGCGGTGAAATCGGGCGTGCCGGCGCTGGTTAACATCTGGGTCAATCCGGACGAGTACGCGCCCGGGACCAAGAACCAGACCATGTACAAGTAACTTGGCCAACGAGGAAGACCATGAGTAAAGCGTTGGAGGGTATCCGCGTTCTCGACATGACCCATGTGCAGTCGGGGCCGTCCTGCACCCAGATCATGGCGTGGCTGGGCGCCGACGTGATCAAGGTCGAACTGCCCGGGCGCGGCGACATCACGCGCCAGCAGCTTCGCGATCTGCCCGACGTCGACAGCCTCTACTTCACGATGCTGAACTGCAACAAGCGCAGCATCACGATCAACACCAAGACCGAGCGCGGGAAGGAGATCTTCAAGCGGCTTCTCGAGGCCTGCGACGTGATCGTCGAGAACTTCGCCCCCGGTGCGCTCGCCCGCCAGGGGTTTCCCTGGGAGACCATCCACGAGATCAACCCGCGCATCGTCTACGCCTCGATCAAGGGATTCGGCCCCGGGCCGTACCAGGACTTCAAGGCATACGAAACCATCGCCCAGGCCATGGGCGGGGCGATGAGCACGACCGGCTGGGAGGACGGGCCGCCGACCTCGACCGGCGCCCAGATCGGCGATTCGGGAACCGGCATCCACTGCCTCGCGGGGATTCTCGCGGCGCTTCTCCAGCGCGAGCGCGACGGGATCGGCCAGCGGGTCGAGGTCGCCATGCAGGACGCGGTGCTCAACCTTTGCCGGGTCAAGCTGCGCGATCAGCAGCGCCTCGCCCACGGGCCGCTCAAGGAGTATCCCAACAAGACCTTCGGCGAGGCGGTGCCGCGCGCGGGCAACGCCTCGGGCGGCGGCCAGCCGGGCAACGCGCTGCGCTGCGCGCCGGGCGGTCCCAACGATTACATCTACGTCATCATTCAGCCGCCGGGCTGGGCGCCGCTGATGAAGCTGGTCGGCCGCGAGGACCTGATCGAGCATCCCGACTACGCGACACCCGAGGCGCGGCTCGGCCGGCTCGACGAATGCTTCGGCCTGATCGAGGACTGGACCCGCCAGCGTCGCAAGGACGAGGTGATGGTCGCGCTCAACGCGATCAACGTGCCCTGCGGGCCGATCCTCGACATGAAGGACCTGATCGAGGACGACTCGCTCGCCCGGCGCGGCACGGTGGTCACGGTCGAGCACCCCGAGCGCGGCGCGTTCAAGACCGTGGGCTGTCCGATCAAGCTTTCCAACTCGCCGGTCGAGGTTGAGACCTCGCCGTTGCTCGGCGAGCATACCGAGGAGATTTTGCGCGAGGTCGCGGGCTTCGGCGACGACGAGATCGCCGCGGCCCGCGAAGACGGCGCGATCTGAACCGGCCACGGGTCGGGACGAATCGAAAAGAGGAAGCCCAATGCGGATCGTCGTAAACGGACAACAGGCTTTCGGCAAGGCGGTGCTCGACGCCCTGATCGCGCGCGGCGAGAACGTCGTCGCCGTCTACTGCGCGCCCGACAAGCCGGGCGGGCGGATCGACCCCTTGAAGGAGGCGGCGCTCGGCCACGGGCTTGCGGTCCGCCAGCCGCCGTCGTTCAAGGACCCGGCCGTGCTCGACGAGTTCAAGGCGTTCGAGCCCGACCTCGCGGTCATGGCCTATGTGATCCTTCTGGTGCCCGAGGCGGTGCTGAACGCGCCGCGCCTCGGCACCATTCAGTACCACCCCTCGCTCTTGCCGCGCCATCGCGGGCCGAGCTCGATCAACTGGCCGATCATCCAGGGCGAGACCGAGACCGGGCTCACCATCTTCTGGCCCGACAAGGGGCTCGATACGGGGCCGATCCTGTTGCAGAAAAAAGTGCCCATCGGCCCCGACGACACCCTCGGCAGCATCTATTTCGACCATCTCTTTCCGCTCGGCGTCGAGGCGATGATCGAGGCCGTCGACCTGGTCCGGGCGGGCCGCGCGCCGCGCATCGCGCAAGACGAAAGCGAGGCCACCTACGAGGGCTGGTGCCGCAAGGCCGACGTCGAGATCGACTGGTCGCGGCCCGCGCCCGAGGTCTACAACCTGATCCGGGGCGCCAACCCGCAGCCCGGCGCCTGGACTCGTTGGGCGGACGCCACGCTTCAGATTTTCGATGCGGCGCTGATCGAGGACGCGGCCGAAGCCGCCGCGCCGGGCACGGTGGTCGCGGTCGGAGACGACGGTGTCGCGGTCGCCGCCGAGGGGGGGCGGGTTCTCGTCAAGCGCGTGCGACCGGAAGGTGCGGGCAAGCTCGCGGCGGCCGAATTCGCGGCCCAGGCGGGGCTCGCGCCGGGAGCGGTTCTGGGCTGAGCCACGCCACCCGCTCCGCATTCAACACGGAGGTCTGGTGCAATGAGCGTTCAATCGATCATGGACATCGCCGGCCGTCGGCCCGCGACGACGCGGCCCGACGCGCCGATCGCCGAGGTCGCCGAGATGCTCGCCGACGCCGGGACCGGCGCGCTGGTCGCCGAGGAAGCCAACGGGTCGGTCGCCGGGATCATCTCGGAGCGCGATATCGTGCGGGGCTTGCGCGAGCACGGCGAGGGCCTGCTCGCCATGCGCGCCGATGCGCTGATGACCCGCTCGGTCGTCACCTGCTCGGCCGAGCACGACGTCGAGGACGTGATGCGGCTGATGACCGACAACGCGATCCGTCACATCCCGGTCGTTGACGCGGACGGTGGGCTGGTCGGCATGGTCAGCATCCTCGACGTGGTGCGCTCGCGCCTCGCCGCGGTCGAAACCGACTACGGGACGCTCCGTAACTTCATGGACACGCGGATTGAATAGCCCCAGCCTGGCACGCCTTCGGGGGCGCGCCGGGCCTTACACCGCGAGCGCCATGCCGTCGCGGCCCGGATCGGCGCCGCCGACGAGACGG
>CAZHDF010000092.1:0-12908 GCA_964531525.1 uncultured Alphaproteobacteria bacterium
GCAACACCCTGATGAAGGGCTATCTCAAGAACCCGAAATCGACCGAGGCGGCGTTTCGCGGCGGCTGGTTCCACACCGGCGACCTCGGCGTCATGCATCCGGACGGTTATGTCGAGATCAAGGACCGCTCGAAGGACATCATCATCTCGGGCGGCGAGAACATCTCGACCATCGAGGTCGAGGGCGCGCTCTATCGCCACCCGGCGGTGCTCGAGGCCGCCGTGGTCGCGCGCCCGGACGAGACATGGGGCGAGACCCCTTGCGCCTTCGTCACCCTCAAGGACGGCGCCGCGCCGGTGAGCGAGGCCGAGATCATCGCCTTCTGCCGCGAGCATCTGGCGCACTTCAAGGCCCCCAAGACCGTGGTCTTCGGACCGCTTCCCAAGACCTCGACCGGCAAGATCCAGAAATTCGTGCTGCGCGAACGCGCCCGCGCCCTCTAGACTGGGGAGTGCGAGAGGGGCGCGGAGGGGCGCCCGGGAACGGCGGTTCAATGGGCGGTTAGCGGTGAACAGCGGCCGGTTTCATCTCGACGGCAAGGCGGCGGTGGTGACCGGCGCGTCGAGCGGTCTTGGCCGCCATTTCGCGCTGACGCTCGCGCGCGCGGGCGCCAAGGTCGCGGTCGCCGCCCGGCGTCTCGACCGGCTGCGCGAGCTGGTGCGCGAGATCGAGGCCTTCGACGGCCGGGCGCTCGCGGTCGAGCTCGACGTGACCGACGCCGCGAGCGTCACCGCGGCCATCGGCGCCGCCGAGACCGAGTTGGGCGCGCTTTCGATCGTGGTCAACAACGCGGGCGCCGCGCTGACCGCCCCGGCGCTGGAGATCGCCGAGGCCGACTGGGACCGGGTACTCGACACCAACCTCAAGGGCGCCTGGCTGGTCGCCCGAGAGGTCGCGCGGCATATGCGCCGCCTCGGCCATGGCGGCTCGATCGTCAATATCGCCTCGGTGCTGGGGCTGGTGGCGGCCGCCGGCGTCGCGCCCTATTGCGCGTCCAAGGCGGGGCTCATCCATCTGACCCGCGCGCTGGCGGTCGAGCTCGCGCCCCACGACATCCGCGTGAACGCGCTCGCGCCCGGTTATATCGAGACCGATATGAACCGCGATTTTCTCGCCGGCCGGGGCGGGGAGGCGGTGCGCCGCCGCATCCCCCGGCGCCGGCTGGGCGAGGCGCGCGACCTCGACGGCGCGCTTCTGTTGCTTGCCTCGGACCTGTCGCGCTATATGACCGGCAGCGTGATAACGGTCGATGGCGGCTATTCGATACTGTGATATATATATCAACTTAGTAAGAGTTATATCTGGCGATGGACTTCAACCTTGATCCGACGGTCGACGAGGCCCGCGACCGGCTGCGCGCCTTTGTCGAGCGCGAGCTGATTCCGCGCGAATCCCTGCCCGACAGCCTGGGGGCCGGCGAGAACATTCGCGAGGATCTCCTGGCCGAGCTGCGCGCCAAGGCGCGGGCCGAGGGGCTCTGGGCTCTCGCCATGCCCGAGGCGCGCGGCGGACGGGGCTTCCCCATCGCCGGCATCGCGCCCTGCTACGAGGAGATGAACCGCTCGATCTTCGGGCCCGTCGTGTTCAACGCCGCCGCCCCCGACGACGGCAACATGATCCTCCTGAACCGCTTGCTCGACGAGCCGGCCAAGGACCGTTGGCTTCAGCCGATCATCGACGGCGCGGCGCGCTCGGCCTTCGCCATGACCGAGCCCATGCCCGGCGCGGGCTCGGACCCCGGCATGATGCGCACAACCGCCACCCGGCGCGGCAAGCATTGGGTGATCGAGGGGCGTAAATGGTTCATCACCGGGGCGGCGGCGGCGAAGGTCTTCATTCTGATCGCCAAGACCTCGGAGGACGCGCGCAAGGGGCTGACCGCCTTTCTGTTCGAGGCCGAGCGGCCGGGCTGGGAGGTGGTGCGCCGCATCCCCATCATGGGCCCCGAGGAACATGGCGGCCATTGCGAGATCCGCTTCGACGGGCTCGAGATCCCCGACGAAAACCGGCTGCTCGAGGTCGGCGACGGGCTCAAGGTGACGCAGATCCGCCTCGGCACCGCGCGGCTGACCCATTGCATGCGTTGGCTCGGGCTTGCGCGCCGCGCGACCGAGATCGCGCTCGACTACGTGGGCGAGCGGGAAAGCTTCGGCCGCGCGCTCGCCGAGCGCGAGGGCGTGCAATGGTTGCTCGGCGAGGCGGCGATGGCGATCGAGACCGGGCGGCTGCTGACCATGCGCGCCGCCTGGCAGCTCGACCAAGGGCGGTTCGCGCGCAAGGCGGTCTCGATGGCCAAGGTTCAGGTCGCCGACACGCTGCACAAGGCGGTCGATACCGCGATCCAGCTTTGCGGAGCGCGTGGTTATTCCAAGGACACGCCGCTCGAATGGATGTACCGTTATGCACGGCAGGCGCGTCTTGTCGACGGCGCCTCGGAAGTTCACAAGATGGTTCTCGCCCAACGCCTTATGCGAGAGGGGGCCGATTTCTGGTCATGGCCGTGACGGAAACGGGAGCGGGCGAACAGGGCTACGAGCAGGGGTTCGACGCGGAAACGCGCAAGCGCCTGGCCGCCTTTCTCGCGCGCGAGGTCGGCGGCGCGGTCGCGATCACCCGGTTCGAGCACCTCGACGGCGGCGCGATCCAGGACAATCGGCGCCTCGACGTCGAGATCGCCGAGGGGCCGTTCGCCGGCGACCACAGGTTCGTGCTCCGCGCCTCGCGCCCGGCGCGGATCGCCTTCAGCCATAGCCGCGCCCATGAATTCGCGCTTCTTCGCGCCGCCTGGGCGGCGGGCGTCATGGTTCCGGAACCCTTGTGGCTTTGCGAAGACGAGGACGTCATCGGCACGCCCTTTTTCATTATGCGATTTATTAATGGGACGGCGTTAGGCCATAAAATCGTTCGGGATTCCAGGTTTTATAAACTCCGAACGGAGCTTGCCGAACGGCTTGGCGAGGAGCTCGCGCGGATCCATTCGATTACCCCTTCGCGCTTGCCCGAGGGGATGGCGGCGACGGCGCTCGACTTTCTGGTCCCGCCGTCGCCCGCGCCGGCGCCGGCGGCGATCACGGCCTATCGCCGGTTCCTCGACGAGCATCCGCTGCCGCATCCGGTAATCGAATGGGGGCTTTCCTGGGCCGATGCGCATTGTCCCGAGGAGGAGGAGGTCGTTCTCTGCCACCACGACTTCCGGACCGGCAACTATTTGGTCGATCCGGCGCGAACCGAAAGCGGCGGGCTCGCCGCGATCCTCGATTGGGAGTTCGCGGGCTGGGGCGCGCCGATGTCGGACATCGGTTGGTTTTGCGCGAAATGCTGGCGTTTTCGCGCTCATGACCGCGAGGCCGGTGGTCTGGCCCCGCGCGCCCCCTTCTACGACGGCTATGCGCGCGTCTCGGACCGGCCGATCGACGACGCGGCGGTGCGGTTTTGGGAGGTGATGGCCCATGTGCGCTGGGCGGTGATCGCGATCGCTCAGTGCGAGCGCCATCTGAGCGGGGAAGAATCCTCGGTCGAGCTTGCCGCGATCGGCCGGCGCCTTCCGGAAATGGAGCTTGAAATTCTGCGCCTTACAGAGATGGTTTAAGATACTGGACGATATGGAATGCCGTGTTATCCGAATACCCCGGATTTATTGTTGGCTGCCCGCGAGGCGCTTCTAGAACGCCTCGCGCCGCGGCTTCCCGAGGATTGTCGTCTCGACGCCCTGGTGATCGCGAACATCCTGGCGATCGCCGCCCGCGAGGCAAGGGCGGGAGAGAGTGAGCGCCGCGCGGCGCTCGCGCGCCTTCGCGCGCTTTACGGCGATGCCGGAGGAGAGGACGGGACGGACGATGAGGCCCGCCTCGTGGCCCTGACCCGCCGTCTCGCCGCCGATATCCGCGCGCGCGCGTTCGACGGCGACCCCGGGCGCTTCGAGGCGATGCGCTCGCATCTGGTCGAGACGACCATCGCCGCGCTGCGCGTGAACAATCCGCGCTACCTCGAGGTCGAGGGACTCGCCTGAACTCGCCGGTTCGAACCGCCGGCCCGGCCCTTTCGTCGCGGCTTGGGCCGGCGGTTAAGAGCGCGATTCTTCGAAATTCAACGCTAAATAAGAAAATATTATATATCAATGTGATATAGGCTGTTGCTTAAAGTTTAGAATTAAGAAATCATTCTTAACAGTTAATAAAAGGTTAAGCGAATAGCCCATTGATGTTTCACGTGAAACGAGGGAATCGACCATTATCGTGGGTCGATTGCGGCCGCGAGGAAAAGGGGGCGGGACGTGGCGGATGGGGTGGGATTCGAACCCACGAGGGGTGTTGGCCCCTGCCGGTTTTCAAGACCGGTGCCTTAAACCGCTCGGCCACCCATCCGAGGCCGTCGCCGCCGAGGCTGTGCGGAAAGCCCGGACCTGTCAAGCATGCCCAAGCACCTCCGAGCGGTCGAGGTGGGCGTCGATTAACGAACCTCGCCGTGGGCGGTCCGCGTAAAGCCGCTTGTGTTCGCGGCGGGCTTCGACAAAGATCGGCTCCCGGCGTTAACCGTTCGGTGACCGCGCATGCCCATGATGGCCTCGATGCTGCCTCGTCGCTTCTTCCCTTGCCCGTCCTTCCGTCCGTTCGCGCTCGCGCTCGCGGTACTCGCCTGGCTTCCGGCCACCCCGCTCGCGGCCGCAGAGAAGCCGTTTCCCGAATGGCTCGCCGAACTGCGCGCCGAGGCACTCGCCAAGGGCATTCGCGCCGAAACGCTCGACGCGGCGTTTGACGGGATCGAGCCGATCGAGCGCGTGATCGCGCTCGACCGCCACCAGCCCGAGGGCACCCAGACCTTCGAGGAGTACATGGCGCGCCGCGTCACGCCCGCGCTGGTCGCGGAAGGCAAGGCGGCGCTGCGCAAGAACCGGGCGCTTCTCGAGGCGGTGCGCGACAAGTTCGGCGTCCAGCCGCGGTTCGTGGTCGCGCTCTGGGGCGTCGAGACGCGCTACGGCAAGTACGGCGGCGGCTTCCCGGTCATCGCCTCGCTCGCGACGCTCGCCTATGACGCGCGCCGGCCGGCCTATTTCCGCAAGGAGCTTTTTCAGGCGCTGCGCATCCTCGACGAGGGGCATATCAAGCCCGAGGCGATGCGCGGGTCCTGGGCGGGGGCCATGGGCCAGAGCCAGTTCATGCCATCGAGTTTCCTGCGCTTCGCGGTCGATTTCGACGGCGACGGCAGGCGCGACATCTGGACGACGCCGGGCGACGTTTTCGCCTCGGCCGCGAACTATCTCGCGCGCTCGGGCTGGCGGGGCGACCAGACATGGGGGCGCGCGGTGCGCCTGCCCGCGGATTTCGACTTCGCGCTCGCGGGGCGCGCGGTACGGAAGCGGCTCAGCGAATGGCAACGCCTCGGCGTGCGCCGCGCCGACGGGAGCGATCTGCCGAGGCGCGATCTGCTCGCCTCGGTGGTCCTGCCCGGCGGGCCGGGTGGACCGGCCTACGTGGTCTACAACAACTACCGGGTGATCCTGAAATGGAACCGGTCCGACTATTTCGCCATGTCGGTCGGACGTCTTGCCGACCTGATCGGCTCGGGCTAGGATACATTTTGTATGGGTAGCCCCGCCCAGCTACGAGATACCGTGATCGCCACCCATCTTTTTCGTCGTCACGCTCCGATCGCGCTCTGCGCGGCGCTGTTGCTCGCGCTCGGCGCCTGCGCCGAGGTCGAGCTCGCCGCGTATACGGCCAAGAAGATCGTGCCTCAGCCCCAGGCGGATACCGGCGAGTACAAGGTGGGCAAGCCCTATCAGGTCGCGGGCGTCTGGTATTACCCGGCCGAGGATCCGGGGTTCGACGAGGTCGGCATCGCCTCGTGGTATGGGTCCGATTTCCACGGCAAACGCACCGCCAACGGCGCGACCTTCGACATGAACGCGCTGACCGCCGCGCATCCGACGCTGCCGATGCCGAGCCAGGTACGCGTGACCAATCTCGAAAACGGGCGGTCGCTGATTCTCACCGTCAACGACCGGGGACCGTTCGCGCGCGGACGCATCATCGACGTTTCGCGCCGCGCCGCGCAGCTTCTCGGCTTCTACAAGAAGGGCACCGCCCGGGTGCGAGTCCAGGCGGTCGCCGTGCGCGGGCCCGCGCAGCCTCCGGCCGCCGCCGTGCGGGTCGCCTCGGCGGCGCCCGAGACGCCCTCGACGGTTCCGCGCCTCGCGCCCAGTCCGATCGCGCCGGTCTCCGAAACGCCCCTACTGCCGCCGCCGGGCTCCGGCGCGGTGAAGAGCGCGGCGGCGGCGCCCGAGGCGGCGGTGCTTCCCCGAAGTGCGTCTCCGGGCGCCCTGGGCGTCGGCGCGAGCAATATCGATGCGGTCGCCGGGCGGGTATTCTACATTCAGGCGGGCGCCTTCGGCGATCTCGCCAACGCCAAGCGCCAGCGCGCGGCCCTCGAGGCCTTCGGCCGGGTCCGCATGATGCGCGTGTTCGTCGATGGACGCCCGTTCTACCGGGTCCAGGTGGGGCCCGTCGCCTCGGTCGACGACGCCGACGGGCTGCTCGCCCGGATCGTCGCGGCGGGGTATCGCGATTCGCATGTTGTCGTCGAATAAGCCGCGCCCGCTTTCCAAGCGGCGCGCACTGATCCGCGGGGTTGATGGATGATGGGACTGAACGAACGGACGGCGCGCGCGGGCGCCGTCTTGGGCGGCTGGCGTCTGCGCGCCGGGCTGGTCGCGCTTTTCGCGGTCGTGTTGCTTGCGACCGGGCTCGCCGGGCCGGCGATCGCGGTCGAGACCACGGCCAAGCAGGCCATCCTGGTCGATTATACGACCGGCACGGTTTTGTTCGAGAAGAACGCCGACGAGTTGATGCCGCCGTCGTCGATGACCAAGATGATGACCGTATACCTCCTGTTCGAGCGCCTCGCCGAGGGGCGGCTCAAGCTCGACGACACCTTCGAGGTGAGCGAGAAGGCTTGGCGAATGGGCGGCTCGAAGATGTTCGTCGAGGTCGGCAAGAAGGTCACCGTCGAGGATCTGATCCAGGGGATCGTCGTCCAGTCGGGGAACGACGCCTGCGTCGTCGTCGCCGAGGGGCTCGCCGGGACCGAGGACGCCTTCGCCATCGAGATGACCCAGCGCGCCCGCGAGATCGGGATGACCTCGAGCACCTTCAAGAACGCGAGCGGCTGGCCCGCCGAGGGTCATCTCGTGACCGCGCGCGACCTTTCGATCCTGGCGCGCCGCACGATCCGCGATTTTCCGCAGTTCTACCCTTACTACTCGGAGAAGAGCTTCACCTACGCCGGCATCCGCCAGGGCAACCGCAACCCGCTGCTTTACAAGACCCCGGGCGCCGACGGCCTCAAGACCGGTCATACACAGGCCGCTGGCTACGGTCTGACGGGTTCGGTGATTCGCGACGGGCGTCGCCTCGTGCTGGTGCTCAACGGGCTCGACAGCGCGCGCGCGCGGGCCGAGGAATCGGCGCGCCTGATGGAATGGGGCTTTCGCGAGTTTCAGAACTACAAGCTATTCGCCGCCGGGGACGTGGTCGCCGAGGCCGACGTCTGGCTGGGCGACAAGCCGAGCGTGCCGCTGGTCGCGACCGACGATACCGTGCTGACGCTCGCCCGCAAGGCGCGCAAGGGCATGAAGGTGACCCTGGTCTACGAGGGGCCGATCCCGGCGCCGATCGCGCGCGGCACCGAGATCGCCAAGCTGGTCGTCACCGCGCCCGACACCGAAACCGTCGAGTTGCCGCTGGTCGCGGGCGCCGATGTCGGCAAGCTCTCGGCGATTCGCCGGATCGGCGCGGCGATCAGCTATCTCGTCTGGGGCGCGGGCGGCGGTTGACGCGCGCGGATCCTCATAGGCGGGGCAATTCGGACCGCCGCGGCCGCTTTATCACCATCGAGGGCGTCGACGGCGCGGGCAAGTCGACTCAGGCCCGGTGCCTGGAGACGGCGCTGCGCGCGCGCGGGATCGCGGTTCTGCGTAGCCGCGAGCCCGGCGGCAGCCCCGGCGCCGAGGAAATCCGCCGCCTGCTCGTCGACGGCGCGCCGGGACGCTGGGATGCCATGACCGAGGCGCTGCTCCACTTCGCCGCCCGCCGCGATCATGTCCGCGTGACGCTCGACCCGGCGCTCGCTCGCGGCGACTGGGTGATCTGCGACCGTTTCGTCGATTCGACCATGGCCTATCAGGGCTACGCCCAGGGCCTCGGCCGCGAGGCGGTCGAGCGACTCGCGGCGCTCGTGGTCGGCGATCTCGTTCCCGATCTCACTCTGGTTCTCGACGTCGCGCCCGAGGTCGGGCTCTCCCGCGCCCGGGCGCGGGCCGGGACCGACGGCGTCGACGATCGCTACGAGCGCATGGGGGCGGCGTTTCACGTCCGCTTGCGCGAGGCGTTTCTCGACATCGCCCGGCGCGCGCCCGAGCGTTGCGTCGTGATCGACGCGGGCGCCGATCCCGAGGCCGTGCAGCGCGCGATCATGGCCGCGGTCGAGGCGCGGCTTCTCGATGGCGATGGTGGCGACGATGGCTGAGACCGACGCGCCCCCGCCGCCGCGCGCCAACCCGGCGCTGATCGGCCACGAGGCGGCCGAAGCGCTTCTGTGCGACGCCTTTCGCCGGGGACGGCTGGCGCATGCCTGGCTGCTCGCCGGCCCGCGCGGCATCGGCAAGGCGACGCTCGCCTATCGCTTCGCCCGCTTCGTGCTCGCCGGAGAGACGGGCGGCGACCTCGGCCTCGACGGGGACTCTTCGCTGGCGCTCGACGAGACCGACCCCGTCTTTCGCCGCGTCGCCGCCGGCGGCCATGGCGCGCTGCTGACCGTCGAGCCCGCCTACGACGACCGGCGCAAGCGCTTGCGCGACGAGATCGTGGTCGCCGACGTGCGCGCCGTGGGGAACTTCCTGCGGCTCACGGCGGGCGAGGGGAATGCCCGAATCGTGATCGTCGACGCCGCCGATCAACTCAACCGCTCGGCCGCCAATGCACTTCTGAAATCACTCGAAGAACCGCCATCTAATGCATTATTTTTACTTGTTTGCCATAATCCAGGTTCTCTTTTGCCCACGGTTCGGTCACGCTGTCGGCGGCTGAGCCTGCGACCACTCGACGACGCGGCGCTCGCGGAATTTCTCGCGCGCTTTCGCCCCGAACTCGACCCCGGCCAGCGCGCGGCGCTCGCGCGGCTCGCGCGCGGCAGCCCGGGACGCGCGTTGCGCCTCGCGGACGCCGGGGGGCTCGACCTCTACGGCGCGATGGTCGAGGTGTTGGCGCGCGAGGGACCCGCGCGGGTCGCCGCGCTGCACGCGCTCGCCGACCGCGTCGGCCGGGGGGCGGAGGCGGGGGCGACCTTCGATGCGCTGATGGATGCGCTCGCCGACTGGCTGGCGCGCATGGTGCGCAATGCGGCGCTCGGCCGTTCCGGCGAGGACGAGTTGATCGCGGGCGAGGCGGCGCTCGCCGCGCGGCTCGCGGCCGGGGGCGATCTTGCGCATTGGACCGAGGTGTGGGAAAAGATACGCCGCCTCGCGGGACAGGCGAGACAGGCCAATCTCGACCGGCGCCAGGTTCTGGTCGCCGCCTTCGGGGCGATCGAGGCGACACCCGCCTGATCGCCGATCCGTGCCCGCAACCATCACTTCCGGGGACCTCGCGATGACGGAGCCCAACGCGTACTACGTCACGACGCCGATCTACTACGTCAATGATTCGCCCCATATCGGGCATGCCTATACCTCGATCGCCTGTGACGTGCTGGCGCGCTTCATGCGGCTCGACGGCCGCGAGGTGAAGTTCGTGACCGGGACCGACGAGCATGGCCAGAAGGTCGAGAAGGCGGCCCAGACGGCGGGCGAGACGCCCCAGGCCTTCGTCGATCGGGTCTCGCAGCATTTCCGTGACCTGTCGGGTCCCATGGGGCTGACCAACGACGATTTCATTCGCACGACCGAGGCGCGCCACACCGCATCGGTCCAGCAGCTTTGGCGCGAGCTGGTCGCGCGCGACGAGATCTATCTCGGCACCTATGCCGGCTGGTACTCGGTGCGCGACGAGACCTATTACGCCGAATCCGAGATCGTCGACGGCAAGGCGCCGACCGGGGCGCCGGTCGAATGGGTCGAGGAGCCGAGCTATTTCTTCCGTCTTTCCGCCTGGCAGGACCGGTTGCTCGCCTTCTACGAGGCCAACCCGGACTTCATCGGCCCCGAGAGCCGACGCAACGAGGTGGTCAGCTTCGTCAAGGGCGGGCTCAACGATCTTTCGGTTTCGCGCACCAGCTTCAAATGGGGCGTGCCGGTGCCCGACGATCCCGATCACGTGATGTATGTCTGGATCGACGCGCTCACCAACTACATCACGGCCGTCGGCTATCCCGATATCGAGCATGCCGATTTCAAGCGCTTCTGGCCCGCCGATCTCCATATGGTAGGCAAGGACATTCTGCGCTTTCACGCGGTCTACTGGCCCGCGTTTCTGATGGCGGCCGAAATCGCGCCGCCCCGGCGGGTCTACGCCCATGGCTGGTGGACCAACGAGGGAGAGAAGATCTCGAAGTCGGTCGGCAACGTGATCGACCCGATCGCGCTGGTCGAACGCTTCGGCCTCGATCAGGTGCGCTACTTCCTTCTGCGCGAGGTCCCGTTCGGCAACGATGGCGATTTTTCGCGCCGCGCCATGATCGGGCGCATGAACGGCGATCTCGCCAACGACTTCGGCAATCTCGCCCAGCGCGTGCTCTCCATGATCCATAAGAACTGTGGCGCGCGCGTTCCGCAGCCGGGAACATTCCTTGAGAATGACAAGGCGTTGTTGGATGCGGCCTATAAATTACATGAAGGCATGCTCGCGGATCTGGAGAAGCAGGCTTTCCATGCCGCGCTGATTCGCCAGTGGCGCGTGATCGGCGCCGCCAACCGCTACGTCGACGAACAGGCCCCCTGGGCGCTGCGCAAGTCCGACCCGGCGCGCATGCGGACGGTTCTCTACACGCTCGCCGAGGTGATCCGCCATCTCGCGATTCTCGCCCAGCCGGTGACTCCGATTGCGGCGGCGCGACTTCTCGACCAGCTCGCGATCGACGGCGGGGCGCGCGATTTCGCGGCGCTGGGCCCCGGGGGCGCGCTCAACCCCGGCACGGCGCTGCCCCGGCCCGAGGGCGTCTTTCCCCGCTATGTCGAGGACGAGGACGACAAGAAAGAGGCGGCCGACGAGGGGCGCGGCTGAGGCGCGCGCGTTTCGCGGCGCCGCCAGCCGGGCAGGGGAGACGCGGGAATGCTGGTCGACAGCCATTGTCATCTCGACTTCGACAGCTTCGACGGCGACCGCGCCGAGGTGATCGCCCGCGCCCGCGCCGCCGGCGTCGGCGTGATGCAGACGATCTCGACGCGCCTGTCGCGCTTCGAGGATGTTCTGGCGCTCGCCCGCGCGCATGACGGCCTTTATTGCTCGGTCGGCATTCATCCGCATAACGTGGCCGATGAGCCCGAGGCGACGCTCGCCGAGCTGGTTCGCGCGGCGGCGGCACCCGAGGTGATCGGCATCGGCGAGACCGGGCTCGATTACTTCTACGACCACAGCCCGCGCGAGGCCCAGCGGCGGAGCTTTCGCGTCCATATCGCCGCGGCGCGCGAGACCGGGCTGCCGCTGATCGTTCATACCCGCTCGGCCGACGACGACACCCTCGCGATTCTCGAGGACGAGATGGAGAAGGGGGCATTTCCCGGCCTTATCCATTGCTTCAGCACGGACCGGCGAGTTGCTGAAAAATCAGTCGAAATTGGGCTGTATATATCGATCTCCGGGATCGTCACCTTCAAGAAGGCCGAGGCCCTGCGCGAGGCGGTTCGCGACCTGCCGCTGGAGCGCTTGCTGGTCGAGACCGACGCGCCCTATCTCGCGCCCATGCCGCACCGGGGCAAGCGGAACGAGCCGGCATACGTGGTCGAGACCGCGGCCCGCGTCGCCGCCGAAAAGGGCCTCGCGCCCGAGGCGCTGGCGCGCGCGACGAGCGATAATTTCTTCGCCCTGTTCACCAAGGCCCGGCGGCCGGACGGCTCATGCGGATAACCGTGCTCGGTTGCGGCCCTTCGGGCGGGGTGCCGCTGGTGGGCTGCGATTGCCGGGTTTGTCGCGGGGACGAGCCGCGCAACCGCCGGCTGCGGCCGTCGATCCTGGTCGAGAACGCGGGCACGCGCATCCTCGTCGACGCCTCGCCGGATCTGCGCGCCCAGCTTCTCGGGGCCGGGATTTCGACGCTCGATGCAGTAATTTTCACCCATGCTCACGCCGACCACACCCACGGCATCGACGATCTGCGCGCGATCAACCATCATATCGACGCGCCGCTCGCGGCTTATGGCGACGCGCCGACGCTGGCGGCGCTCGAGGCGCGATTCGGCTACGCCTTCGCGCCGATTCATCCCGGATACGGTTGGTACAAGCCGCAACTCGCGCCCCGCGAGGTCACGGGGCCGTTTCGGATCGGCGCGATCGACGTGACGCCGTTCCACCAACGCCACGGACGCGGCGCGACGCTCGGGCTTCGCTTCGGGGATTTCGCGTACTCGACCGACGTCAAGACGTTGGACGAGGATGCGTTCGCAACGCTCGACGGCACGCGCGTCTGGCTCGTCGATTGCCTGCGGCCGACGCCCAATCCGGTCCATTCGCATCTCGCGCAGACGCTGGAGTGGATCGCGCGCCTGCGCCCGGCGCGCGGGATCCTGACCCATATGGGGCATGAGCTCGACTATGCCGAGCTGGTCGAAACCCTGCCGCCGGGCGTCGAGCCGGCCTTCGACGGCATGGTGATCGAAGTCTGACGGCGCTGCGGCCGGGGTGAGGCGTGCGATCGACGATTACGGGATCGTCGTTTGCACGGCGGCAAGAGGCCAATCCGTCATCATACGGAAGTCCCAA
>CAZHDF010000093.1:0-3558 GCA_964531525.1 uncultured Alphaproteobacteria bacterium
CCCAGCGCACCATGAGCACCTATCTCGGCGCCTGCGTCGAGCTCGGCCCCGACGAGATCGACGAGGCCGCCGTGGCCTCGGCCGCGATCACCTATCTCGAGGGCTATCTCTGGGATCCGCCCGCCGCCAAGGAAGCCTTCCGCAAGGCCCATCGGATCGCCCACGACAACGGCCGTCGGGTCGCGCTGACGCTTTCGGACCCGTTCTGCGTCGACCGCCACCGCGACGAGTTTCATGCCCTCGTCGGCGACCACATCGACATCCTGTTCGCCAACGAGGCCGAGATCGTTTCGCTCTATCAGGTCGCCGATTTCGATGCCGCGCTTCAGGAAGTACGCGGCCATTGCGAGATCGCGGCGCTGACGCGCGGCCCCAAGGGCTCGGTCATCGTCGCCAACGGCGAGGTTCATGTGATCGACGCCCAGCCGGTCGCCCATGTGGTCGACACCACGGGCGCGGGCGATCTCTACGCCGGCGGGTTTCTCTACGGGCTCGCGCGCGGCTTCGATCTCGCCCGCTGCGCGCGGCTCGGCGGGCTCGCCGCCGCCGAGGTGATCGGCCACATGGGCGCCCGGCCCGAGGCCGACCTCGCCCGGCTCGCCGCCGCCGAACTCGCCTGAAGGAGAAACGCCGTGTACTACGAACCCGGAAAGGACGACCACGGACTGGCCCGCGACCCCTTCAAGGCCTTGATCGCGCCGCGGCCGATCGGTTGGATCTCGAGCGTGGACCCTACGGGCGTGGTCAATCTCGCGCCCTATTCCTACTTCAACGCGGTCGCGACCGATCCGCCGATCGTCATGTTCTGCCCGGGTGGGCGGCTCGCCTCCGGCGACATCAAGGATTCGCGCCGCAACGTCGAGACGACCGGCGAGTTCGTGGTCAATGTCGTGCCCTACGCGCTCCGCGAGGAGATGAACGCGACCTCGGCCGAGGTCGGCCCCGAGGTCGACGAGTTCGCGCTCGCCGGGTTGACCCCGCTGCCCGCGCGCCTGGTGCGTCCGCCCCGGGTCGCGGGCGCGCCGGTGCATCTCGAATGCCGCTATCTCCGAACCGTCGAGCTGCCGTGCAACAACCCCGCATCGTCGAACGCGGCCGTCTTCGGCACCGTGATCGCGATCCATATCGACGATTCGATCATCATCGACGGCCGAGTGGACGTCCGCCGATTCCGCCCGGTCGCCCGGCTCGGCTACATGGATTATACGAGCATCGAAGACGTCTTCGAGATGATCCGCCCGACCGCGCCGCAAGAAGATTAAGGGAATTGCGATGGACGCCCCGCCGCCTTTGTTCGTCTCCCACGGGCCGCCGACGCTGATCGACGAGCCCGTCGCCTGTCGCGATTTTCTCGCCGCGCTCGGCCGCGCGATTGGACGCCCGCGCGCGATCCTCTGCGTTTCGGCCCATTGGGAGACCGACGCGCCACGCCTCGGCGCGACCGAGCGACCCGAGACGATCCACGATTTCTTCGGCTTTCCCGACGCGCTCTACCGCCTGCGCTACGACGCGCCCGGCTCGCCCGAACTCGCCCGGCGGGCGGCGGAACTACTGGGCGCGGCCGGGATCGAGGCGACGCTCGATGCGGCGCGCGGGCTCGATCACGGCGCCTGGGCGCCCTTGATGCTCATGGTTCCGGCGGCCGATGTTCCGGTGGTTCAGCTTTCGATCGGGCGCGACGGCGATCCGGCGCGACATTTGGCGCTCGGCCGGGCGCTCGCGGCCCTGCCCGCCGAGGGGGTGCTGGTGCTCGCGAGCGGCAACGCGACCCATAACCTCGCCGAACGGGGCCGGCGCGACGACCCCGCGCGCGATTGGGCGCGGGCGTTCGACGACTGGCTCGGACGCGCGGTCGAGGCGGGGCGCGTGGATGCGCTTCTCGGCTGGCTCGACCGCGCGCCCGAGGCGCGGCGCAACCACCCGACGCCCGACCACTACCTGCCGTTGCTCGTGGCGCTCGGCGCGGCGGGAGAGGGCGCGCGCGGGCGGCGCATTCACGCGAGCTTTCTCTACGCCACTCTCTCGATGGCTGCCTTCGCCTTCGGCGTCGGCGATAAACCCCTTTCCGGGGTGGCGGATTCGGGTTGACCGCGCCAATTCGGAGGATCATCTTGCGCTGCGCCCGCCGATGGTCGCCGGGTCGTTCGTTCAGCGCGTGAGGACAAGATGCTTATTGGCGTTCCCAAGGAAATCAAGACCCACGAGTATCGCGTCGGGTTGACGCCGTCGAGCGTTCGCGAGCTCGTCCACCATGGCCACCGGGTCATCGTTCAGACCAACGCCGGCCATGCCATCGGACTCGACGACGACGACTATGTCAGGGCGGGCGCGAAGATCCTCGGCACCCCCGAGGAGATCTTCGCCCAGGCCGAGATGATCGTGAAGGTGAAGGAGCCGCAGCCCGTCGAATGTCGCATGCTGCGCGAGGGTCAGGTGCTGTTCACCTATCTGCATCTCGCCCCGGACCCCGAGCAGACCCGCCTGCTGATGGAATCGGGCTGCGTCGCGATCGCCTACGAGACCGTGACCGACGCGCGCGGCGGCCTGCCGCTGCTCGCGCCCATGAGCGAGGTCGCCGGGCGGATGTCGATCCAGGCCGGCGCCCATTGCCTCGAGATGGAGCAGGGCGGCCGCGGCATGCTGCTGGGCGGCGTGCCGGGCGTGGCGGCGGCGCGGGTGGTCATCATCGGCGGCGGCGTGGTCGGCACCAACGCCGCGCGCATGGCCATGGGCCTCGAGGCGCATGTCACGGTGATCGACAAGTCGGTCCACCGCCTCCAGGAGCTCGACATGCAGTTCGGGCCGATGCTGAACACGATCTATTCGAGCGTCGATGCGATCGAGCGCCACGTCCAGGGCGCCGATCTGGTCGTCGGCGCGGTGCTGGTGCCCGGCGCCGAGGCGCCCAAGCTCGTCACCCGCGAGATGATCGCGTCGATGAACCGGGGCTCGGTCCTGGTCGACGTGGCGATCGACCAGGGCGGCTGCGCCGAGACCAGCAAGGCGACCACCCACGCCGATCCGACCTACGTGGTCGACGACGTGGTCCATTACTGCGTCGCCAACATGCCGGGCGCGGTCGCGCGCACCTCGACCTTCGCGCTCAACAACGCGACCCTGCCGTTCGCGGTGGCCTTGGCCGACAAGGGCTACAAGCAGGCGCTCCAGGACGACCCGCATCTGTTGAACGGGCTCAACGTCCATCGGGGAAAGGTGACCTACGAGGCGGTCGCTCGCGACCTCGGGCTCGACTATCAGCCGGCGGCCGAGGCGGTCGCCGCGTAGCGCATCGCATCTTCCGGGGGCGTCGAAAAGCGGCGCCCCCGGAGGACGCGTTCAGCCGCCGCCGAACAGGCGCGAGACGAAGCCGCGCCGCGCGGGCGCGTCGTCGTCGTCGTCCGTGTCGCCGCCTCGCGTATTGCGGATCGCGTGCTCGTTGAGCACCTCGTAATCGAAGACCGGCACGCCCTCGTCCAGAACATCGTCGCCGTTGGCCATGCGATCGTTGGCCATGCGGCCGTTGGTCGCGCTTCGGTGGTCGCGCGACGGCCGGGGCGG
>CAZHDF010000093.1:3658-12744 GCA_964531525.1 uncultured Alphaproteobacteria bacterium
CGTTGGCCATGCGGCCGTTGGTCGCGCTTCGGTGGTCGCGCGACGGCCGGGGCGGCGGGGCCTCGATCAGCGTGACGGGCGTCGTTTCGTCGACCCGCGCGGCGAGATCGTCGATCGAGCGCTTGAGCGCGTCGAGCGTTCGGGCGAGGTCGTCGGCGGAGATCTCGGACCGCTTTTCCGCCGGCCGGCCGGCGATTTTTTCCGCGAGCACGTTCATGGCGCTCGCCAGCACGGCGAGGCGCTGCTCGTTCTTGCGCTCGTTGGCGACCAGACGATCGGCGATCGCGAGCAGCCGCCGGTCGCGACGGTCGAGGTCGGAGAAGCGCGCGGCGAGCGTCTCGAGCGCTCGATCGGCGCGTTCGATCCCGTCGAGCCGCTCGACGAACTGGGCCACGGTCTCGTCCATCGCCCGGCCGGCGTCGCCCGCCTTCTCGATCTGGCGAGTGAGCGCGGCGAGCGTCTCGGCGAGTTCGCCCGGAACCGTCGCGACCTCGAGCGCCCCGCCGCCGGCCGGGGAGATGGCCGGTGCGCTCGCGGCGCTCGCGGACAGGTTCGGAGATATGCCCGGGGACACGCTTGGGGAGACGGTGGCGCGCGCCGGGCCGCCCGAGCCGAGCTCGTCGTTGGCGGCGGCGATCAACGTCGTGTCGACCCATTCGCCGATGGTCATGCGGCGACGCCGGGCGGCCTTGGCCGTTTTGGCGCGGGCTTCCTGACTGACGCCGCGAACCGACCAGGGGGGCTGATGCTTGCGCATGGATCGACGATATCTTGTAGTTGGCAGGATCGCTTATACTATATACGTTTGTCGCCCGCGTGTCATACACGCGTCCTACCGTCTTAGCATCGGTATCGTTAACCGTTTCTTAAAAATGCCGGGAACACGCCGGCCCGCCGGGCGTTCAGGCCCGCGCGGGCGCCTCGCGCGGGCCCGGGGTTCGTTGGCTCAGCCCTCGACCTCGGCGCCGGCGAAGGCGGCGAGCGAGAGCAGGTCCGATACGGTCGCGCCGAGCTGAACGATCTGCGCCGGGCGCTCGAGCCCCATCAGGATCGGCCCGATCACCGTGCCGCCGCCGAGCGCCTGGACCAGCCGCGACGAGGTGTGCGCCGCGTGGAGGCCGGGCATCACCAGCACGTTGGCCGGCCCCGAGAGGCGGCAGAACGGGAACAGCGCGCGTACCCCGGCGTCGAGCGCCACGTCGACGTCCATCTCGCCGTCGTATTCGAAATCGACCTCGCGCCGGTCGAGAATCGCGACCGCCTCGCGCACCCGGGTCGCCTTCTCGGCGCGCGGGTAGCCGAAGGTCGAGAACGACAGCAGCGCGACCCGGGGCTCATGCCCCATCTCGCGCGCCTTGGCGGCGCTTTGGACCGCGATGTCGGCGAGCGCCTCGGCCGAGGGAGTCTCGTTGACGGCGGTGTCGGCGACGAACACCGTGCGCCCGCGCGCCAGCAGGATCGACAGCCCGAACAGCCGGCAGCCGGGCCGCGGGTCGAGCACCCGCAGCACCTTGTCGAGCGCGCCCCAATAGCTCCGCGTCAGGCCGGTGACCATGGCGTCGGCGTCGCCGCTCGCCACCATGCAGGCGGCGAACACGTTGCGGTCGTAGCGCACCCAGCGCTGGCAGTCGCGCTTGAGCGCGCCGCGCCGCTGGAGTCGCTCGAACAGCATGTCGACGTAGCGTTCGAACATGTCGTGGCCGGCGTTGCGGATCTCGAAGGGCGCGGCGTCGGAAAGCCCGCTCGCCTCGAGCGTCGCCTGGATCCGCCCCTCGTCGCCGACCAGCACCGGGGTGCCGTAGCCGCTCGACCGCCACAGGAGCGCCGCGCGGATGGTCTTTTCCTCCTCGCCCTCGGCGAACACCATGCGGACCGGACGCGCGCGCAGCTTCTCGAACACGAGCTGAAGGCTGGAGGCCGCCGGGTCGAGCCGCGCGCTCAGCTCCTGGCTATAGGCCTCCATGTCGACGATCGGCCGGCGCGCGACGCCGGTGTCCATCGCCGCCCGGGCGACCGCCGGGGGGATGCGCGAGATCAGGCGCGGATCGAACGGCTTGGGCAGGATGTAGTCGGGGCCGTAGCGCAGCCGAGTGGCCGAATAGGCGGCGGCGACCTCGTCGGGCACGTCCTCGCGGGCGAGCGCGGCGATCGCTTCCGCCGCGGCGATCTTCATGGCGTCGTTGATGGTCGAGGCCTGGACGTCGAGCGCGCCGCGGAAGATGTAGGGGAAACCCAGCACGTTGTTGACCATGTTGGGATAGTCGGCCCGCCCGGTGGCGACGATCGCGTCGTCGCGCACCTCGGCGATCTCCTCGGGCGTGATCTCGGGCTCGGGGTTGGCCATGGCGAAGATGATCGGCTTGTCGGCCATCGAGGCGACCATCTCGCGGGTCACCGCGCCCTTGACCGAAAGCCCGATCATCACGTCGGCGCCCTCGAGCGCCTCGGCCAGCGTGCGCGCATCGGTCTCGATCGCATGCGCCGACTTCCACTGGTTCATGCCCTTCTCGCGGCCCTGGTGGATGACGCCCCGAGTGTCGCACAGGATCACGTTCTCATGGGCGACGCCCATGCTCTTCATCAGCGCCGCGCAGGCGATGCCCGCCGCGCCCGAGCCGTTGATGACCGCGCGCGTCGTCGCGAGGTCGCGGCCCGTCAGATGGACCGCGTTGATCAGCGCGGCGGCGACGATGATCGCGGTGCCGTGCTGGTCGTCGTGAAACACCGGAATGTCGAGAAGGTCGCGCAGCCGCTGCTCGATGACGAAGCATTCGGGCGCCTTGATGTCCTCGAGGTTGATGCCGCCGAAGGTCTTGCCCAGGAAGCGCACGCAGTTGACGATTTCGTCCACGTCCTCGCTGTCGACCTCGAGGTCGATCCCGTCGACGTCGGCGAAGCGCTTGAACAGGACCGACTTGCCCTCCATCACCGGCTTGGCCGCGAGCGCGCCGAGGTTGCCGAGCCCGAGCACCGCCGTGCCGTTCGAGATGACCGCGACCAGGTTGCCCTTGGCGGTGTAGTCGTAGGCCGATAGGGGATCGTCGCGGATCGCGAGGCAGGGGGCCGCGACCCCCGGCGAATAGGCGAGCGACAGATCGCGCTGGGTCGCGAGCGGCTTGGTGGGCGCGATCTCGATCTTGCCCGGGCGACCGCTCGCGTGCATGCGTAGCGCGTCCTGGCTCAAACGCTTTTCGGTGTCGTTGGACTTGGCCATGCTGGAGCTGCCGCGCGGCGCCTTCGGCGGACGGGCGCGGCCCTTTCTCGTTCTTGGTGGTTTTCCGGGCTTTCCCCTGCCGGTCATCGGCGACCCCCGTCGGGCGCGCGGGCGCGCCCATCGAATCGACTTTTCGGATCAACTCTACTGGAGCGTTTCGGCCCGCGTCAAAGCGAACCGTGCGCGGGCTGCGCGCGGGCGGGCGATGTGCTAGCTTCGCGGTCCGGATTCGCCCGAGTCAGGAGAGAGACGGCCGTGTCCCACCGCCCCGCGCCGCCCCGCCGGTCGCCGACATGAGCGGCCCGCCCGCCCGCGCTCGCGCGGCGTCCGCGGCCGCGCGGGCGACGCCGATGATGGCCCAGTATCTCGAGATCAAGCGGGCGCATCCCGACTGCCTGCTGTTCTACCGGATGGGCGACTTCTACGAGATGTTCTTCGACGACGCGGTGGCGGCGGCCGAGGCGCTCGACATCACGCTCACCCGGCGCGGTCGCCACGAGGGCGCCGACATTCCCATGTGCGGGGTGCCGGTCCATTCCCACGAGGGCTACCTCGAACGCCTGATCCGCAAGGGCTTCCGGGTCGCGGTCTGCGAGCAGGTCGAGGACCCGGCCGAGGCCCGCAAGCGCGGCGGCAAGGCGCTGGTGCGGCGCGAGGTGACGCGGATCGTCACCGCCGGCACGATCACCGAGGACTCGCTGCTGGACGCGCGCCGCCACAACTACCTCGCGGCGCTGGCGCGCGCCGGCGGCGAGATGGCGCTCGCCTGGCTCGACATGTCGACCGGGGCCTTCGCCGTCCAGCCGATCGTCGCCCGCGCGCTCGCCGCCGAGCTCGCGCGTCTCCAGCCGGGCGAGATCCTGGTACCCGAGGGACTCGCCGCCGAGCCCGAGATCGCCGCCGCGCTCGCCGACCAGCAGGCGGCGGTCACGCTCCAGCCCGGGGCGCGGTTCGATTCGGCCGCCGGCGCGCGCCGCCTCATGGCGCTTTACAAGGTCGCCGCCCTCGACGCCTTCGGCGCCTTCGAGCGCGCCGATCTCGCCGCCTGCGGCGCGCTGGTCGCCTATGTCGAGCTGACCCAGAAGGGTCGCCTGCCGCGCCTCGAGCCGCCGCGCAAGCTGGCGCGCGCGGCGGTGATGGCGATCGACGGGGCGACGCGGCGAAATCTCGAACTCACCGCGACGCTCGCGGGCGCGCGCGCGGGCAGCCTGCTCGGGGTGATCGACCGCACGGTCACCGGTCCGGGGGCGCGGCTGCTCGCGGCGCGCATCGCCGCGCCGCTGACCGATATCGAGGCGATCAACGCGCGGCTCGACGCGGTGGCGCTGTTCCTGGGCGAGGCGCGGCTGCGCGCGGATCTGCGCGACGTGCTCGGACGCTGCGCCGACATGGAGCGCGCGTTGTCCCGGCTGACGCTCGGGCGCGGCGGGCCGCGCGACCTCGCCGCGATCCGCGACACCCTGGCCGAGACCGCCAGGCTGCGCGCGATCCTCGGCGCGACCCGCGACCCGCTGCCGGGCTCGGTCGCGGCGCTCGCGGGCGCGCTCGGCGAGCACGGCGCGCTGGTCGACCGGCTGGCGCGCGCGCTGCGCCCCGACTTGCCGCTGCTCGCGCGCGACGGCGGCTTCATCGCCCCCGGCTTCGCGCCCGAGCTCGACGAGCACGTCACCCTGCGCGACGAGGGCCGCCGCCTGATCGCCGCCTTGCAGCGCCGCTACCAGGGCGAGACCGGGATCGCCTCGCTCAAGATCAAGCACAACAACGTGCTCGGCTATTTCGTCGAGGTCACGCCGGTCCACGCCGACAAGCTGGGCGAGCCCTTCATCCACCGCCAGACCCTGGCGAACGCGGTGCGCTTCACGACCGTCGAGCTGGGCGAGCTCGAATCGGGGATCGGCCGCGCCGCCGAGCGCGCGCTCGCGGTCGAGCTGGCGCTGTTCGCCGATCTCGTCGCCGCGGTCACCGAGCGCGCCGAGCCGATCGCCGCCGCCGCCCGCGCGCTGGCCGGGCTCGACGTCGCCGCGGCGCTCGCCGAGATCGCCGCCGAGCGCGGCTACGCCCGGCCCGTGGTCGACGAGTCGCTCGCCTTCCGCGTCCGGGGCGGTCGCCACCCGGTGGTCGAGGCGCTGTCGTCCCAGGGGCCGGCGGGCTTCGTCGCCAACGACTGCGACCTCGGGCCCGAGGTCCGGCTGTGGCTGGTCACCGGCCCCAACATGGCGGGCAAGAGCACGTTTCTGCGCCAGAACGCGCTGATCGCCGTGCTCGCCCAGGCGGGCTCCTTCGTGCCCGCCGAGGCGGCGCGCATCGGCGTGGTCGATCGCCTGTTCAGCCGGGTGGGCGCCGCCGACGACCTCGCGCGCGGGCGCTCGACCTTCATGGTCGAGATGGTCGAGACCGCCGCGATCCTCAACCAGGCGGGGCCGCGCGCGCTCGTCATCCTCGACGAGATCGGGCGCGGCACGGCGACCTTCGACGGGCTGTCGATCGCCTGGGCGACGGTCGAGCATCTGCACGAGGTCAACCGCTGCCGGGCGCTGTTCGCGACCCATTACCACGAGCTCACCGCGCTGGCTTCGCGGTTGGACGCGCTGTCGTGCCATTCGATGCGGGTCAAGGAGTGGAAGGGCGACGTGGTGTTCCTCTACGAGGTCGCGGCGGGGGCGGCGGACCGCTCCTACGGCATTCACGTGGCCCGGCTCGCGGGGCTTCCCGACGCGGTGCTCGCCCGCGCCGAGGCGGTGCTCGCCACCCTTGAGCGCGGCGAGCAGGGCGGCGACCTCGCCAGGCTCGCCGAGGACCTGCCCCTGTTCGCCGCCACCCGTCCCGCCGCCGCGCCCGCCCCCGGCCCCTCGCCGGTCGAGGCGGCGCTCGCCGAGACCCTGCCCGACGAGCTCACCCCGCGCGAGGCGCTCGACGTACTGTATCGCTTGAAATCGCTGCTGGACGAGGACAGCTAAGGCCCATGACCACGACGACGACGGCGCAAGCAAGGGCCGCGCCGGCGCTCGCGAACAAGCGCCGGATCATCGATCGACGCGCGCTGGCGGGCGAGATCGCGCGCGCCGCCCGGGCCGCGCCCGGCGGCGGGGCGGCGACGCGGGCCGATCTGCTCGCGATCCTCAAGCGCGCGCTGGGCGCGGGTCGCGACGAGATCCGCCGACGCTTCGAGGACGGCGAGACCGGGGCCTTCGTGGTCGCGGCCAACAGCTATCTGATCGACCAGATCCTGCGCGCTTTGTTCGAGTTCGCGGTCACCTCGGCCTATCCGGTCGCCAACCCGACCACGGGCGAGCGGCTCGCGGTGGTCGCGACCGGCGGCTACGGGCGCGGCGAGCTCGCGCCGTACTCGGACGTCGACGTCCTGTTTCTCGCGCCCTCCAAGCCCACGCCCTGGGTCGAGCAGGTGGTCGAATACCTGCTCTACATGATCTGGGATCTGGGCCTCAAACCGGGCCACGCGACGCGCTCGCTCGACGAATGCCTGCGCCGCGCGCATCGCGACGACACCATCCGCACCTCGCTTCTGGAGGCACGCTTCGTCGCCGGAGACGGGGCGCTGTTCGAGGCGCTTCGCCGCCGCTTCGCCGCCGAGGTCGTCGCCGGCAACGGCCCCGACTTCGTCCGCGCCAAGCTCGCCGAGCGCGAGAAGCGCCACCGGCGGATGGGCGATTCGCGCTACGTGCTCGAGCCCAACATCAAGGACGGCAAGGGGGGCCTGCGCGATCTCCACACCCTGTTCTGGATCGCCAAGTTCGTCTACCGGGTCGACGACGTGGCGGCGCTGGTCGGGCGCGGGGTGCTGAGCGCCGACGAGCACGCGCGCTTCGCCAAGGCGCAGACCTTCCTGTGGACCGTGCGCTGCCATCTCCATTACCTCGCCGGGCGCGCCGAGGAGCGGCTGACCTTCGACGTCCAGCCCGAGATCGGGCGGCGCATGCGCTTCGGTTCGCGCACCGGGGCGAGCGGGGTCGAGCGCTTCATGAAGCGCTATTTCCTGGTCGCCAAGGACGTCGGCGACCTCACGCGCATCTTCTGCGCGGCGATCGAGGCCGACCAGCACCCCGAGCCGCCGCGCCGGCTCGCGCGGCTCGGCTTCCGGCGCCCCGACCTCGAGGGCTTCACCCTGACCGGCGGTCGGATCGGCGTAGCCGAGGACGACATGTTCGAACGCGATCCGGCGGCCATGATCCGGCTGTTCCGGGTGGCGGACGCGCGCGGCCTCGACATCCATCCCTGGACGCTGCGGCTAATCACCCAGAACCTGCGCCGGATCGACCGGCGGTTGCGCGCCGATCCCGAGGCCAACCGCCAGTTCATCGCCATTCTGACCTCGCGCAACGATCCCGAAAGCGCGCTCCGGCGCATGAACGAGGCCGGGGTGCTGGGCCGCTTCGTGCCCGATTTCGGGCGCGTCGTCGCGCAGATGCAGCACGACATGTACCATGTCTACACGGTCGACGAGCACACCATTCGGGCGATCGGCGTGATCGCCGGGATCGAGAAGGGCGCGCTCGCCGACGCGCTGCCGCTCGCGACCGGGCTGATCCACGAGGTGCTGTCGCGGCGCGTGCTCTACCTCGCCACCTTCCTCCACGACATCGCCAAGGGGCGCGGGCGCGACCATTCGTCGCGGGGCGCCGAGATCGCGCTCAAGCTCGCGCCGCGCTTCGGCTTCACCGCCGAGGAGACCGAGACCGTCGCCTGGCTGGTGCGCCACCATCTTCTGTTCAGCAACACCGCGTTCAAGCGCGATCTCAACGACCCCAAGACCGTGGGTGATTTCGTCGCCCGCGTGCAGTCGCTCGAACGGCTGCGGCTGCTGCTCGTGCTGACCGCCGCCGATATTCGCGCGGTCGGCCCGAAGGTGTGGAACGCCTGGAAGGGCGCGCTCTTGCGCCAGCTCTACGCGCTCGCCGCCGAGGTGCTGTCGGGCGGCCACGCGGCCGAGGCCAAGCAGCGCCGCGTGACGGCGGCCAAGGCGGCGCTCGGCGAGGCGCTCGCGGACTGGGACAAGGAGGAGATCGCCCGCCATATCGAGCGATTCTATCCCCCCTACTGGCTGAGCTTCGACGCCGCGACCCACGCCCGCCACGCGGCGTTCATGCGCGCCGCCGACCGGCGCGGCGCGGCGGTCGCGCTCGATACCCGGATCATCCGCGAGCACGCGGTCACCGAAGTGACCCTGTTCACTCCCGACCAGCCCGGTCTGTTCGCCAAGGTCGCGGGCGCCATGGCGCTCGCCGGGGCGACGATCGTGAATGCGCGCATCTTCACCACCGCCGACGGCATGGCGCTCGACATCTTCTGGGTCCAGGACGCGGGCGGCGGGCCGTTCGCCCGCGCCGACCGGCTGGCGCGGCTCTCGGTGCTGATCGAGCAGGCCCTGTCCGGGGTTCTCGACCCCGGCGCGGCGCTCGCCGGGCGGCGCAGCCTGTCGAGCCGGGCGGCCAAGGTGTTCACGGTCGAGCCCCGGGTGCTGATCGACAACCGCGCCGCGACCCACCACACGGTGATCGAGATCAACGGCCGCGACCGGCCCGGGCTGTTGCACGACGTGACCCGGGCGCTCGCGGACCTCGGCCTGTCGATCGTGACGGCGCATGTCTCGACCTTCGGCGAGCGCGCGATCGACGTGTTCTACGTCAAGGACGTGTTCGGCCTGAAGGTCGAGCACGAGGGCAAGCTCAAGCGCATCCGCGAGCGCCTGGCCGCCGCGCTCGCCGAGCCCGCCCCCGCGACCTAACCTTTCGCCTCGGACCGAATTCCTTTACATCTTGCGGCCATGGCGCTTCTTCGCTCCGCCGCGACGGTCGGCGTATACACGCTGGCGAGCCGGGTGCTCGGCTTCGTTCGCGACATCCTGATCGCCGCG
>CAZHDF010000094.1:0-12739 GCA_964531525.1 uncultured Alphaproteobacteria bacterium
GCGCCCATTTGGCGCGAGTTTTAACGCTTTGTTTTGAAGGAAAATTCGGCGGAGCGACTTCGTGAAGTTCGAATGCCGGCCGCACGGGAGAGAGCCCCCCAATCAAACCCGGAGATGGAAACGACTACGGACGTATACGGACGTAGAGAAAGTTCGCCTCAGTCCGGACATGACGCTTTCGACCTCATGGTTCGGGGGAGAGGCATGCTAGAATTACCCCAGACTTGGGAGCACCGGTGGACCAATCATGGATATTGAGGCTTGGCTGAGGGGGCTTGGCCTCGCGAACTACGCCGAAGCGTTTGAGGAGAACGGCGTGGACGCCGCTCTCCTTCCCGAGTTGACGAACGAAGATCTCAAGGACCTCGGTGTCGCGCGGCTCGGCGATCGCAAGCGGTTGCTGAAGGCCATCGCGACGCTTTCCGAAGGCGCCGGCCAAGGCGAGACCGGCGCGTCCCCCGCGGCCTTCGAGGGCGAGCGCCGGCAGGTGACCGTTCTCTTCGCCGATCTGTCCGGTTTCACCGAGCTTTCGACCGCCCTCGACCCCGAGGAGCTGCACGGGCTTCTGACCCGCTTCTACGAGGTCGTGGACGGGATCGTCGAGCACTACGGCGGCACCGTGGACAAGCATCTCGGCGACGGGGTGATGGCCCTGTTCGGCGCCCCGCGCGCCCACGGCGACGATCCCCTGCGCGCGGCGCGCGCCGCCTTCGACATCCACCACGCCATGTCCGCGCTGAGCACGGAGATCGGGCGCAGCCTTTCGATCCACGCGGGCATCGCCTCGGGCGAGGTCGTCGCCGGCGGGCTCGGGCGCGACGGCCATCAGGAATACACCGTGCTCGGCGATTCGGTGAACCTCGCCTCCCGCCTCGACGGGCTCGCCGATCCCGGCGAAACCCTGATCGCCGAGGCGGTGCGGCGCGCGGTCATGGGCCATGTCGCGTGCGAGTCCCTGGGCGAGGTCCGGGTCAAGGGCCTGGACGGGCCGGTCCGGGTCTGGCGCGCCAGGGGCCTGCTCGGCGCCGGCGCCGGCGGCGGGCGCGGCCTCTTCGTCGGGCGGCGCGGCGAGTTGCGTCAATTCTCGAGCCTGCTCGCGTCCTGCAAGGAGGACCGGGCCGGCCAGGCGGTTCTTATTCGCGGCGAGGCCGGCATCGGCAAGACTCGGCTCGTGGAGGAGTTCGCCGATATCGGCGAGGCGGAAGGGTTCGCCAAGCACAAGGGTCTTGTCCTGGACTTCGGCGTCGGCAAGGGCCAAGACGCGATCCGCGCGCTCGTGCGTAGCCTGCTCGATGTCGCGGGCGGGGGCAAGGCAGAGCGCGCGGCGGCCGCCGACGCGGCGATCGCGACGGGATGGCTGGAGGCGGACCAGCGGGTCTTCCTGGCGGACTTGCTCGACCTGCCGCAGCCGGCCGAGCTGCGCGCCATGTACGACGCCATGGACAACGCGACGCGCAACCGGGGCAAGCGGCGCGTGGTCGCCGACCTCGTCCACGCCGCGGGCGCGCGTCGGGCGGCGCTGCTGATCGTCGAGGATGTGCATTGGGCGGACAAGCCCACGCTCGGGCATCTGGCCGAGATCACGGCCACCGTGCGCGACAGCCAAGCGGTTCTGGTCATGACCACGCGCATCGAGGGCGACCCGCTCGACAGCGCGTGGCGCGCCGCCACGCACGGTGGTCCCCTGGTGACGATCGATCTCGGCCCCTTGCGCCGGGACGAGGCATTGGAGCTGGCCGACGAGCTCATGGACGCGACCCGGCGCACCGCGCTGCGCTGTATCGAGCGGGCCGAGGGCAATCCGCTGTTCCTGGAACAACTCCTGCGCAACGCCGAGGAAAGCGAGGACGAGGCGGTGCCGGCCTCGATCCAGAGCCTCGTGCTCGCGCGCATGGATCGCCTGCCCGCGCGCGACAAGGACGCCCTGCAGGCCGCCTCCGTGATCGGCCAGCGCTTCGCGCTCGACACATTGCGCCATTTGATCGGCGACCCAGACTATGTCTGCGCGGGCCTGATCGACCAACTTCTAATCCGGCCGGAAGGCGAGGATTATCTTTTCGCCCATGCGCTGATCCAGGAGGGGGTCTATTCCTCGCTGCTCAAGAAGCGACGCCGCGCGCTGCACCGCCGGGCGGCGGACTGGTTCGCCGCGCGCGACCCGGTGCTCATGGCCGAGCATCTGGACCGCGCCGAGGACCCCGCCGCGCCCACGGCCTATCTCGATGCGGCGCGCGCGCAGGCCGAGCGTTACCACTACGAGCGCGCGATGCGGCTGGTCGAGCGCGGCCTGGAGATTGCGAGCGCGCCCGCCGACAAGTTCGCCCTGATCTGTGCCAAGGGGCGAATGCTGCACGACCTGGGCGCCATCGAGCGGTCGATCCGCGCCTATGGCGACGCGCTCGATATGGCCGAGGACGACGGGGAGCGCTGCCGCGCATGGCTCGGCCTGGCGGCGGGCATGCGCATCGTCGACCGCTTCGACGAGGCCCTCGCCGTGCTCGACAAGGCCGAAGCGGTCGCGCGGCGTCGGGGCTGGGCGCGGGAACGCGCCGAAATCCATCATATTCGCGGCAACCTCTACTTCCCGATGGGTCGGATCGAGGACTGCGCGGCGGAGCACGCGAAGTCGCTGAGGCATGCGCAAGCGTCCGGCTCGGCCGAGGCGGAGGCTCACGCCCTGAGCGGCCTGGCCGACGCCAACTACGTCGCCGGACGCATGGCCACCGCTTATCGGTACTTCGGTCGCTGCGTCGAGGTGGCGCGGCGAAACAGTTTCGGCCGGATCGAGGTCGCCAACCGCTCCATGGTCGGCTTCAGCCGCGTGTACATGAACCAGCTCCGCGAGGCCCTGGAGGACGGGCTGGAAACGGTCGCCGCGGCCGCCATGGTGGGACACCAACGGGCCGAAATGCTGGGCGAGATCCTGGTCGTGCTCGTCTTGTACGAGATGGCCGAGTATGCCTTGGCCCGCGAGCATAATGCCCGGGCCGTGGCTCTCGCCCGGCAACTGGGGGCATCCCGGTTCGAGGCCCAGGCCCTCATGTACGACGGCAAGATCGCGCACGCCGAGGGGCGCCGGAACGAGGCCGTCGAAGCCTTGGAAGACGCCCTGAAAGTTGGTGGCGAGATCAGCCACGGCTTCACGGGGCCGCGCATCATGGGCGCGCTTGCCCGCAGCTTGGACGACCTGCGGGCCAAGCACACCGCCCTGGCGGACGGCGAACGCATGCTGCAGGACGGTTCCGTGGCCCACAATCATTTCTTCTTCTACGCCGAGGCCATGGACGTCTCGCTCGAGATCGGCGATCTCGACGAGGTCGAGCGCTATGCGGTGGCGTTGGAGGACTTCGCTCGGCCCGAGCCGCTACCGTGGAGCGCGTTTTTCATCGCCCGCGCCCGGGCGCTGGCGGCCTGGGGGCGAGGCCGGCGCGAGACGGAACTGGTGGCGGAGCTCCAACGCCTGCGCGGCGAGGCCGAGCGCGCCGGCCTCGCGACCGCCTTGCCCGCTCTCGATAAAGCTCTGAACGCTGTCTGACTGGAATATTCGCACAGGCGCGGCGCTGCGAGGAGCCGCGCGCCGACATCAGGCGGAGCGCCGCTTCCCGCCGCGCCGCAGGCGTTCTCGGTTTTTTGCCAGAAGATCCTTCAGCGCCGCCACGTCCAGCATGGACTCCGCCAGCAGCTTCTTCAGCCGTCGGTTCGATCCCGGTTCCTCTCCCTTCGCCACCGCATCCAAGAGCGTCCGGGATCGAAGTTTCTCTGCTCGTTCGGGCGCATCGAGGCTGAAGCCGTGTCGACCGTTTGAGCGGTCCTTGAGGCCATTCTCATCCACCTGCCGAACTGGATGGTGTCGTTTTAGACCATTGCGCCTTAAGCCATTGCGCCGGTGCCGGTGTAGGCGGTTCGGAAGCCGCCGCCATCGTCGAAGCGCGTCGGGAGATAGGGCTCGAGAGGCAGGACGCGGCTTTCGCCGTGGACGATCTTCTCGGCGACCATCTGACCGATGCAGGGCGCGAGCTTGAAGCCGCCGCCCGAAAGGCCGCAGACCGCGATCAGGTTGTCCATTCCGGGAAACCCGCCGATTAGGGGGTTGCTGTCGGGCGAAATGTCGTAGCGCCCGGCCCAATGGCTGGTGATGCGCGCGCCGGCGAGGGCGGGGAAGCAGTTGGCGAAGTTCTCAAGAAAATGCCCCGCCCCGTCCCTGGGAAGCGTTTCGTCGATGTCGTCGGCGTTTTCGACCTCGTCGCCGCGGTTGCTGTCGCCGAACAGAATGCCGCCGTCCTGCGGCCGGCTGTAGCACACCCCGGGAAGATCTCGGACGACCGGGTAGCGTGCGCTCGAATAGGTTTTGTCGAGGCTGAAATGCACGACCTTGTGGTTGGTGATGACATAGGGGTAGCGGAGGCCCAGCGGCCGGGTCAGCGCGTTGGTCCAAACCCCGGCGGCGAGGACGACGCGGGCCGCCGAAATGATGCCGTGGTCGGTCTCGACGCCGCCGACGCGCCCCGAGGGTCGCTCGATCAAGCGGCGGATCGCGGCGCCCTGGCGGATCTCGACCCCGAGGCGCCGCGCGGCCTCGGCATAGCTCGTCGTCGTAAGATGGGGATCGGCGTAGCCGGACAACGGCTCGAATGCCGCCGCGGCGATTCGCGCGGGGTCGAGCGCGGGGTGGATTTCGAGCGCCCGGCGAGGGTCGATCAGCTCGACGTCGGCGCCCGCGGCCTTCTGCAACCGGACGTTCTTTTCGAAATCGTCGAGCGTCTCCGGGCCCGCGAAAATAAGATAGCCGCAGCGCTCGAACCCGGACGGGCCGCCGACGCGGTCCTCGAAGTCGGCGAGAATGTCGCGCCCGATCGCGGCCATCCGGCAGGTCAGGGGGTTCGAGTAATGGGTGCGCAGAATGGCGCAGCTTTTCGCCGTATCGCCCGAACAAATGGCGTTGCGCTCGAGAAGGAGGATGCGCCCCGCCTTGCGTTCCGCGAGGTTGAAGGCGATGGCGCAGCCCACCACGCCGCCGCCGACAACGATGACATCGTAACTCTTATTCATCCGCAGTCGCCTGATGCCCCTGTCGATGTTCCCTTGACGTCGGCGCCCGATCCTCTCGGGTGGGGAACGCGGTCTCTCGAACCGGCGCGCGTGTCCGAAACCTTGACAGTCCTTGGCGCCATCCATACTGTTCGGTCATGAGTAATGAGTGGACTATACCAGAAACGATCGATTGGTCTATACCAGTAGCGGTTCGTAAGTCCTGGGACCGCAAGGTTCCCTACTACCTGCGCGTTCGGGATCATTTCGCATCCCTGATCGAGAGAGGCCGCCTCGCGCCGCGCGCCAAGCTGCCCTCGGAGCGCGAGTTGAAGGAGATCTTCCGGGTCACGCGGGTCACGGTTCGCCAGGCGTTGCTCCAGCTCGAGGCGGAAGGGCTCATCTATCGCGCCAACCGACGGGGCTGGTTCGTCTCGCCGCCCAAGCTCCGCTACGATCCCACGACCAACGTCAGCTTTACCGAGAACGCCAAGGCCCAGGGGCGGCAGCCCGGGACGCGGGTCGTCTCCAAGGAGCGGCTTCGCGCCTCGGCCTGGGAGTCCGAGCACCTGAAGCTCGCGCTCGGCGAGCCGGTGTATTTGATCCGCCGAATTCGCTACGTCGACGACCGGGCGGTTCTGGTCGAGCATCTGCACGTGAACGCGGCGCGGTGCCCGGGGTTGTTGGATCTTCCGCTCGAACGCTCGCTGACCGACCTGCTCGCGGAGCACTACGGGATCGAGGTTCGCCGATCCCATGTGAGCATGCGTCCAACGGCGTTGATCGAGCCCCAGGCCCAGGCGTTGGACGTGGCCGCCGGCACCCCGAGTCTTTACCTCGCCCGGGTCAGCTTCGACCAATTCGACAATGTGATCGAGTTCGATCAGGAGTTCTGGCGCCACGACACCTTGGAGATCTCGGTCGAGGTTCGCGATCGCGCCGCGGCCGACGCCATTTCGAACAGAAGGCGGGCGAATTGACGTCGTCTTCAACCCGCAGGGGGGCCGCGCCCATGGCCGAAACCGCGTCCATCATCACGGTCGAGGACATTTCGAAGACGTTCAACGTCCCCGGCCGCGAGCCGGTCAAGGCGTTGCGCAACGTCACCAATCACGTCGACAAGGGCGAGGTCCTGGTGCTGATCGGGCCGAGCGGGTCGGGCAAGAGCACATTCCTGCGCGCGCTCAACGGTCTCGAGACCGTTGACAGTGGGCGCATCGTCATCGACGGCGTCGAGCTCACCGACCGCAAGACCAACCTGAACCGGTTGCGCCAGCAGGTCGGCATGGTGTTTCAGCACTTCAACCTGTTTCAGCACAAGACCGTGCTCCAGAATGTCACCATGCCGCAGACGGTCGTGCTCAAGCGGTCGCGCGGCGAGGCGGATGAGATCGCGCGCGATCTCTTGCGTCGCGTCGACATCGCCGACAAGGCGGACAATTACCCGAGCCAGCTTTCGGGCGGCCAACAGCAGCGCGTGGCGATCGCGCGGTCGTTGGCGATGAACCCCAAGGTCATGCTGTTCGACGAGGTGACGTCGGCGCTCGATCCGGAGACGGTCGGCGGCGTGCTGGAGTTGATGGAGGAGCTCGCCGGCGACGGCATGACCATGGTCGTCGTCACCCATGAGATGGGATTCGCGCGCAAGGCGGCCGACCGCATGATCTTCATGGCCGCCGGCGAGATCGTCGAGGAAGGGGCGCCCGAAGCCTTCTTCGAGAGCCCCCGGCACGCGCGCACCAAGACGTTTCTCAGCCAGATCCTGTAGAACTGGCCGGGCGCGAAACCGGCTGCCGATCCCCGATATCCACAACGACGGCCTGTCGTCTCGGCAGGCCGTGCCGGCCCGCTCGCATCGACCGGGGGGACTTGCGGCGCGGGCCTTGGTCGTCATCAGGCGGTCTCGCTCATCCTTTATCCCATTGGCATGGGCGCGGTCGGGGATGTCGCGATTCTTGACGTCCGTCGCGCCTTGCCGGTCGGAGACGAACGGAAAAGTTTTGGCCTAGACCAATAAGTCAAACTGGTATATACCAAAAACTCCGACCATGTCGTGCATCCCCCGGTCAAAGGCGCGGGGGGCATGGCTGACGGACAGGGAACAGATCGAATGGGAGGAATGTGACATGGGTAGAGTCGGAAGGATTTTACTCGTTGCCGGCCTCGTCCTGGGATTTGGGCTGCCGGCGTTCAACCAGGCCAGCGCCGACGTGGTTCAGGACATCGTCAAGCGCGGAGAGCTGCGCGTGGCGGTGCAGACCCAGGGGCCGCCGGTGAGCTTCGTCGACAAGAACGGCGAGCGCACGGGCTTCGCGGTCGAGGTCATCAAGATGATGGCCAAGGACATGGGCGTCGAGCTCAAGATGCTCGACTACGACTGGAAGGGCCTGATCCCCGCGGTGCGGTCGGGCAAGGCCGATTTCCTGGCCGCCGACATGACGCCGAACCCGAAGCGGACGCTGGTCCTCAACTTCACCGACCCCTATCTCTACTCGGACGTCGTCCTCTACGCCAAGAAGAGCAAGCCGTTCAAGACATGGCAGGACGCTTGCAGGAAGGGGATCGCCATCGGCGTCGTCCAGGGCAGCAGCAACGTCGGACTGCTCAAGTCCAAATGCCCGGAATCCACGATCAAGGAATTCGCCGGAGGCGGACCGGCCGTGGCTCAGGCAGTGGCCGCGGACCGGGTCGACGCCGCCATCAACGACCAGGCGTCGGCCGCGGGCTACGTTATCGAGTATCCGGCCTTCCATGTTTTGGAAGGGGCGTTGAAAAGCTGGCCGCTCAGCTTCGCGACCCGGCCCGAGGAAACCCATCTTTTGCGCTGGCTCGACAACTACTTCATGCTGATCCGCACGGACGGGCGCCTCGACGCCCTGGCCGATTACTGGATGCGCACGCCGGCGTGGAAAAAGGACCACTGAGCACCGCCATTCGCGGGTGAAGTGATATCGAGGAGCTCCGCCATGCCGGCGGGGCTCCTCTCGTTCGGGCGCCGCGCGGCTGGATGAGCCCATGGACTGGATCCTCGACTTCTACAACTGGCGCGTCGTTGCGCAATACCTGCCGGAGTTCGGGCGCGGCCTCTGGGCGACCTTCTGGATTTCCCTGGTCGCCCTCGCGATCTCCCTCACCGTCGGCACGCTCGTCGCGCTCATGCGGATGTCGGCCAACGGGCTGCTGTGGCGCATCGCCGCCGGCTATATCCAGGCCATCCGTTCGACGCCGCTCCTGATCCAGATCTACGTGATCTATTTCGCCTTGCCCGCCCTGCCGATTCTCGACCGGCGGCTCGACGAGGTCGAGGGCGGGATTCTCGCGCTCGGCCTCAACGCCGGCGCCTATATGAGCGAGATCATCCGTTCGGGCATCGAATCGATTTCGCGCGGCCAGATCGAAGGCGCGATGTCGGTCGGCATGACCTACCTCCAGCGCATGCGCTACGTGGTGATGCCGCAGGCGATCGCCCGGGTCGTGCCGCCGCTGCTCGGCCAGACGGCGGTGCTCATCAAGGACAGCTCGCTCGTCAGCTTCATCGGCGTTTTCGAGCTGTTCAGCGCCGGCCTCACCGTGCTCACCGAACGGCTGATGCCGACCGAGGGCTTCCTCACGGTCGCCGCCCTCTATCTGGCGATCTATGCGGTGATGCTCGCGGTTTCCAACTACGCCCAGCGCCGCCTGGGCGGAACCGTCTGAGGGAAGGAGCGGACGATGCTCGACGTGTTCTGGGCCACCCTGCCGTTCCTTCTCAAGGGGTTGTGGATGACCTTCAAGATCTCGGTCATCACGATCTTCTTCGGCAGCCTGCTCGGGTCGGTGATCGGGCTTTTGCGCACGCTCGGGCTCAAGCCGGTTTCGGTCGTCCTCGGGCTCTATATCCACGCGCTCCGCGGGACGCCCTTCCTGGTTCATCTTTACATCATCTACTTCATGTTGCCCGAGACCGGCATCTCCTGGCTGCAATTCGACGCCTTTCCGGCGGCGGTCATCGCGCTCAGCCTCTATACCTCGACCTATGTGGCCGAGGTCGTCCGCGCCGCGATCCAGGCGGTCCCCCGCGGCCAGACCGAGGCGGCGCGCGCCGTCGGCATGACCAGGTCGCAATGCATGTGGCATGTCATCCTGCCCCAGGCGGTGAAGCTGATGATTCCGGCGATGGGCGGCATCTACGTCATCATCATCAAGGGCACCTCGATCGTTTCGGTGATCGGGATCGCCGAGCTCGTCCGCGCGGGCGAAAACGCGACGCTGCGTCACCCCTCGGACCTCATGATGATCTACGGCATGACCGCCTTGATGTACTTCGTCTACTGCTACCCGGTTCTGCGGCTCGCGCGCTGGGCCGAAAGCAGGATCGGCACGGGCATCAAGGTGTCGATCTAGCCGCATGACGTATTCGCAGTAAGTCGTCGCCGGGATCTCGCAATGCAGGCAAGGACCATCCGCCTCGGGCTGCACAGCTTCAGCTTCGATCACCATTTTCGCCATGCGGCGGGCTTCGACGTCTTCGCCCTGATCGACACGGCGGTGCGGTTGGGGTTTTCAGGCCTGCACATCAGCATGAACGACGAAAACTACCGCTGGATTGGGGGCACGGAGTCCGAGCGGCTGCGCGCCGTGGGCGCGGCGGTTCGGCGTCACGGCCTCTACCTGGAGATCGACACCTCGGGCACGGAGCCCGGTCACCTCGCGAAGCTCATGCGCGCCTGTCGCGCGCTCGGCGCCGATCGCCTGCGGACCTATACCCGCCATCGCGGCCGGCCGCGGGAGGTGGTCGCGGCGACGATCGGCGATCTCCGCGCCGCCGCGCCCGTCGCCGCCGATCTCGGGATTGTCATCCTCCTCGAGAACCACGAGGATTTCACGGGCCGCGAGATCGGCGAAATCCTCGCGGCCGTCGACCACCCGTCGGTGGGGGCGCTTTACGATTTCGGGAACGCCATGATGGTGATGGAGGATCCGCTCGAGGCGGCGCGCGAGATGGCGCCCTTCGTTCGCTCGGCGCATCTGAAGGATCATGTGGTCGTGGTGCCGCCCCGGGGCGACGGCAAGGACGATGGCGGCGACGCGCCGGCGGCGCCCGTAGTCTGCGGCGCGCCGATCGGCCGAGGGCGGATCGACATCGCGGGCATTCTCGGCCATCTCCTCGCCACCTCCCCGCTCGAGCACGTCTGCCTGCAAAACGTCTACGGCTACACCGCGCCGATCGCGCGCCGCCTCGACCGGTTCGACGAAGTCCGCGCGCGCCGTTCCGCCTTCGCGCCCCTCGATCCACCCTTCGACGATGCCGTTTGCCTGCTCGATCCGGCGGCGCTGGCCGTCGCCGATCTCGATCGGCTCCTGAACTACGAATTCGCCGCGGTCGCGCTCGGCGCCGGCAAGATCCGCGAGATCTTGGCCGACCTCGGCCTCACCCCCGACGGCGAAGCGCGTGGAGTTTACGCCAACCCATCGGGCGACGATGTATTCCGGTAGGCCTCAGTAGGTCATTTGGGAACGAGTGAGATCGAGTCGGCGTGGCTCGGCGTCATCCGCTCGCCGGTAGCGATCATGGATCGGGCTCGCCAGAAGGCTCGGCTCCGATGTGGCGTTCGGTCCGACCACCTTATGGGCGCCCCGATGCCGGGAAGAGGGCCGCCATTCCATAAAGATTGGATCGCCGAGGCCGGATTTTACGTCGCCGTTGGCAGCCTTCGCGTCGGTCGATTGAAAGGCCGGCGGCGCTATTGACGCGGCGGCCTCCGCGGATCTTTAAATATCCCGAAGGGATGCGTCTTACGCCGAAGGGCGAGCGAGGCGCCGGAGGCATTTCGAGTGGTGAGATGCCCGAAATCAACAAGGGTCGAACGGGAGGTCGCCCATGATAAAGCATTGGATACGGTTTGAACGGTCCGGGCGGTCGGGTTTCGGTCTTCTCCATGGCGAGACCATCGAGATCCACGACGGCGACATGTTCGTTGCGCCGAAGGCGACGGGCGAGACCGTCGCGCTCGGTTCCGTCAAGCTTCTGCCGCCGACGGTCCCCAGCAAGATGGTCGCGTTGTGGAACAACTTCCACGCGCTTTCGCAAAAGCTCGACCTGCCGGAGCCCGCGGAACCGCTTTACTTCCTGAAGGCGCCCAATTCGTTTCTGGCGGGCGGGGAAACCATTCGCCGACCCGCCTCCCACGACGGCAAGATCATCTACGAGGGCGAGCTCGGGATCGTCATCGGCAAGGTCTGCGGGAACGTTTCCGAGGCCGAGGTCGGGGATTATATTTTCGGCTACACCTGCATCAACGACGTCACGGCCGTCGAGCTGATCAACAAGGACGCGACCTTCGCCCAGTGGACGCGGGCGAAAAGCTTCGACGGCTTCGGGCCGTTCGGGCCGGTGATCGCCGCCGGCCTCGATCCGAGCGCGCTTCGGGTCAGGACGGTTCTGAACGGCGAGGAGCGGCAGAACTATCCCGTCGGCGACATGATCTTCCCGCCCGAACGGCTCGTCAGCCTGATCTCGCGCGACATGACGCTCGTCCCGGGCGACGTGATCGCTTGCGGGACGTCGCTCGGCGTCGGCTCGATGAAAAAGCCGACCAACACGGTGGAGGTCGTCATCGAGGGGATCGGAACGCTCCGCAACGTCTTCGAACAGGGCGAACGGGCGAACGAATGACGTGAACACGGGAACAAGCAACCATTGGAGGGAGAAATGAGAATCTGCGTTATCGGCGCCGGCGCGATCGGCGGTCTGATCGGCGCGCGGCTGGCGCTGGCCGGAGAGCGGGTGACCTTGATCGACCAGGGCGCCCATCTCGCCGCGATCCAGGAAAAGGGCCTCAAGCTCATATCGGAAGACGGAACCGAGCACGTCGTCACGAATGCCGCGGCGACCGGCGACGTCTCCGAGGCGGGGCCTCAGGACATCGTCTTTCTCGCGGTCAAGGCCCATTACCTCGAGGCGGTCGCGCCCAAGGTGTCCGCGCTGATGGGCCCCGAGACCTTCATCGTCACCACCCAGAACGGCATTCCTTGGTGGTACTTCCACAAGCACGGCGGCCCGTTCGAGGGATACCGCATCAACGCCCTCGATCCGAGCGGCGTGCTCGAGAAGAACATCGACAGCGACCGGATCATCGGCTGCGTCGCCTATCCGGCGGCGGCCGTCGTCGAGCCCGGCGTCATCCGCCATGTGGAGGGAGACCGGTTCCCGGTGGGCGAGCTCGACGGCACCCACAGCGAGCGGATCCAGAAGCTCTACGACACCCTGGTCAACGCCGGCTTCCGGTCGCGGATTCTCGACGACATTCGCGCCGAGATCTGGCTCAAGGCGTGGGGCAACCTGTCGTTCAACCCGATCAGCGCGCTGACCCACGCGACGCTTCAGGAGATCTGCCGGTTCCGCGAGACCCGCAAGCTCGCCGAGACCATGATGAGGGAGGCCCAGGACATCGCCCACAAGCTCGGCATCACGTTCCGCCACACGATCGAGAAGCGGATCGCAGGCGCCGAGAGCGTGGGCGCGCACAAGACCTCGATGCTACAGGACGTGGAGCTCGGCCGCTCCCTCGAGGTCGAGGCGCTGATCGGCGCCGTGCTCGAACTCGGCCGCCTCACGAAGACCCCGGCGCCGTCGATCGAGGCGATTTACGCCTGCGTGAAGCTGCTGAACAAGGTCATGCTGCTGGAAGGCGCCGGAATCCGGATGAGCTCGGCCGCGTGACGCGGCTCG
>CAZHDF010000095.1:0-12568 GCA_964531525.1 uncultured Alphaproteobacteria bacterium
CGGGCGCGCCGACGAGGCACAGGATCGGCCCCTTCATCTTGTTCTGGCGCTGCTGCACGGCGAGGTATTCGAGGATCCGCTCCTTGACCTTCTCGAGCCCGTAATGGTCGGCGTCGAGGATCTCCTTGGCGGCGCGAATATCCTTCTTGATACGCGTGCGCTTCTTCCAGGGGATCGAGAGAATCCAGTCGAGATAGTTGCGCACGACCGTCGATTCAGCCGACATCGGGCTCATCGAGCGCAGCTTCTTGACCTCGGCGAGCGCCTTTTCGCGCGCCTCCTTGCTCAGCTTGGTCTTCTTGATGCGCTCTTCGTATTCGGCCGCCTCGTCGCGGCCGTCCTCGCCCTCGCCGAGCTCCTTCTGGATCGCCTTGAGCTGCTCGTTGAGATAGTACTCGCGCTGGGTCTTCTCCATCTGGCGCTTGACCCGGTTGCGAATCTTCTTCTCGACCTGAAGGACGCCGATCTCGCCTTCCATGAAGGAGTAGACGCGCTCGAGCCGCTCGGCGACCGAATCGATCTCGAGCAGCTCCTGCTTCTCCGCGACGCGCACCGTGAGATGCGAGGCGACCGTGTCGGCGAGCTTGCTCGAATCGTCGATCTGATTGATCGAGACCAGCACCTCGGGCGGAATTTTCTTGTTGAGCTTCACGTATTGTTCGAACTGCGAGATCACCGAGCGCGCCAACGCCTCGAGCTCGCGCGGCTCCCCTTCCTTCTCGACCACGAGGTCGGCATAGGCCTGGAAGAAGTCGGGGTTGTCGGTGAAATGCACGATCCGCGCGCGCGGGCCGCCCTCGACCAGCACCTTGACCGTGCCGTCGGGCAGCTTGAGAAGCTGAAGCACCGTGCCGACCGTGCCGACGCGGTAGATATCGTCGATCGACGGGTCGTCCTGGGCCGCGTCCTTCTGGGCGACGAGCAGGATCTGCTTGTCGTCCTTCATGACGTCCTCGAGCGCGTGCACCGACTTCTCGCGCCCGACGAACAGGGGCACGATCATATGCGGAAACACGACGATGTCGCGCAGCGGCAGGACCGGATACAGAGAACCTTCGACGGTCGTCACGGCATTTACCTCAACCAAAAACGGGCGGGTTCGACGGCGGGGTGCGTTGCGAGGATACCCGCGCAGGCCTTAACGAAATGGGGCCAAGACGGGGCGCGTTCAAGGGGAGTGGGACGATCCCGCGATCGGCCTCGGCGAGAGCGCGGTCGGCGGGCCTAGGACGCGTTCGAGCCGATCTCGTCGCGCCGGTCGGCGTAGATCAGAAGCGGCTTCACGCGCCCCTCGACGACCTCGCGATTGATGACCACCTCCTCGACCCCGTCGTAGCCCGGCAGATCGAACATCGGGTCGAGCAGAATGCTTTCGAGGATCGAGCGCAGGCCGCGCGCGCCGGTCTTGCGCAGGATCGCCTTGCGCGCGATCTCGCGCAGTGCGTCGTCCGAGAACGTGAGCTTCACGTCCTCCATCTCGAAAAGCCGCTGGAACTGCTTGATCAGCGCGTTCTTGGGCTTGGTCAGGATGTCGACCAGCGCGTTTTCGTCGAGGTCCTCGAGAGTGGCGATCACCGGCAGGCGGCCGACGAACTCGGGGATCAGGCCGAACTTCAGGAGATCCTCGGGCTCGATCCCGCGCAGGATCTTGCCGGTCTCGCGCTCGTCCGGCGCGCGCACGTCGGCGCCGAAACCGATCGAGGTGCCCTGGCCGCGCGCGGCGATGATCTTCTCGAGGCCCGAGAAGGCGCCGCCGCAGATGAACAGGATGTTGGTCGTGTCGACCTGGAGAAACTCCTGCTGCGGATGCTTGCGCCCGCCCTGGGGCGGCACCGAGGCGACCGTGCCTTCCATGATCTTGAGCAGCGCCTGCTGGACCCCCTCGCCCGAAACGTCGCGGGTGATCGAGGGGTTGTCGGACTTGCGCGAGATCTTGTCGACCTCGTCGATGTAGACGATGCCGCGCTGCGCGCGCTCGACGTTGTAATCGGCGGACTGAAGGAGCTTGAGGATGATGTTCTCGACGTCCTCGCCGACATAGCCCGCCTCGGTCAGCGTGGTGGCGTCGGCCATGGTGAAGGGCACGTCGAGAATCCGCGCGAGCGTCTGGGCGAGCAGAGTCTTGCCGCAGCCCGTGGGGCCGATCAGCAGGATGTTCGACTTGGCGAGCTCGACGTCGTTCGACTTGGCGCCGTGATTGAGCCGCTTGTAATGATTGTGCACCGCGACCGAGAGCACGCGCTTGGCGTAGTACTGGCCGATGACGTAATCGTCGAGGACGCGGCAGATGTCGCCGGGCGTGGGCACGCCGTCGCGCGACTTCACCAGCGCGCTCTTGTGTTCCTCGCGGATGATGTCCATGCACAGCTCGACGCATTCATCGCAGATGAACACGGTCGGTCCGGCGATCAGCTTACGCACCTCGTGCTGGCTCTTGCCGCAGAAGGAGCAGTAGAGCGTGTTCTTGGTGTCGCCGCCACTGGGCTTGTTCATGGCTTCCCCATCGAATGGCCGTCACGCCAAGGTCATGTTAGCCAACTCGCGCGACCCAACACAACACGAAACGCTCTGGTCTTCTCCTTGAAGGCGCCGGAATCCCGGGCATCCCAAGGTACGGCCCGTGTCGCCCGGGCCCGTTTAGACCCTAGCGCGCCGCCCTCAACGAAGCGTTAATCGGTCGCCGTTTCGTCCTTCTCGTCACCCTTGCCCTTGGTCGGCTCGGGGCGGTTAAGGATAACCTCGTCGATGATGCCGAAGGCGCAGGCCTCCTCGGCGGTCATGAACTTGTCGCGCTCCATGCTCTGCTCGACCACATCGAGCGGCTGACCCGTGTGACGAACATAGATATCGTTGAGCCGCGCGCGCATGGCAAGGATCTCGCGAGCGTGAATCTCGATATCGGTCGCCTGGCCCTGGGTCCCGCCCGAGGGCTGGTGGATCATGACCCGGGCATTGGGCAGCGCGAATCGCTGACCCTTGGCGCCCGCGGCCAGCAGCAGCGAGCCCATCGACGCCGCCTGGCCGATGCACAGGGTCTGCACGTTGGGGCGGACGTATTGCATGGTGTCATACACCGCGAGCCCCGAGGTCACCAATCCGCCCGGCGAGTTGATATAGAACGAGATGTCCTTGGTCGGGTTCTCGGCCTCGAGGAACAGAAGCTGGGCCGTGATCAGGCTCGCCACGCCGTCGTCGATCGCGCCGGTCAGGAAAATGATCCGCTCCTTCAAGAGACGCGAAAAAATGTCATACGCCCGCTCTCCGCGCGAGGTCTGCTCGACCACCATGGGGACCAGGTTCATGTAGGTTTCGATTGGATCTGCCATCTCGCTCACTCTCGGCGACCGCCGGTTCGGGCGGTCCAAGCCATTGATCGGGGGGATGTTTACGCCTTGTCCGACGACTTGGGCGCGGCCTTCTTCTTGGCTTCGGGCTTCTTGGCCTTGGGCGCGGCCTTGTCCTTCGCCGTCTTGCTCTTCGCGGCGCTCTTGGCCTTTGCCGTACCGGCGCTCTTGGTCGCGGCCTTGGCCTTCTTCTTGCCGCCAGCGCTTTCGGGCAGGGCGAGCAGCTCCTCGACCGTGACCTTGCGCTCCTCGACCTCGGCCATTTCAAGGATGAAGTCGATGACCTTGTCCTCGAACAAGGGCGCGCGAATCTCGTTCACCGCCTCGGGGTTCTGGCGAAAATACTCGATGACCCGCTCCTCCTGGCCGGGGAACTGGCGCGCGCGCTCCATCATGGCGCGGTTGATCTCGTCCTCGCCGACCGTGATCCCGTTCATCCGCCCGGTCTCGGAGAGCAGCAGGCCGAGGCGCACCCGACGCTCGGCGATGCGGCGGTATTCCTCGCGGAGTTCGTCCTCGTCGAGGGCGGCGTCGTCCTCGTCGAGCTTGCCTTCCTTGCGGTCCGCCTCGACGCGCTCCCAGATCGAATCGAACTCGGCCTCGAGCATTCCCGGCGGAACCGGGAAGTCATGGGTTTCGGCGAGCTTGTCGAGCAACACGCGCTTGAGCTTGGTGCGCGTCAGCCCGCCGTAGTCGCGCTCGATCTGCTCCTTGAGCGCCTGGCGCAGCGCGGCGAGATCGTTGAAGCCGAGGCTCTGGGCGAAGGCGTCGTCGGGCGTGATCTTCTGCGGCTCCTGGATTTCCTTCACGTCGACGTCGAAGACCGCCTCCTTACCGGCGAGATGCTCGGCCGGATAGTCTTCGGGGAAGGTGAGCTTGACCTCGCAATGATCGCCCGCCTTGGCGCCGATAAGCTGGTCCTCGAAGCCCTCGATGAAGCTGCTGGAGCCGAGTTCGAGCAGGTGATCGGTGCTCGATCCGCCCTCGAAGAGCTCGCCGTCGATCTTGCCGACGAAGTCGATCAGCAGCGCATCGCCCTTCTTGGCGGCGCGCTTGGTCTCGATCGGCGCGAAGCTCTTGTGCTGTTCGGCCAGGCGCGCGAGGGCATCGTCGACCTCGCCGTCGCCGATCTCGACGACCTCGCGGACGAGCTTATACTCGCGGAAGTCGGCGGGCTTGATCTCGGGCATCGCCTCGACCGCCATGGTGTACTCGAGGTCCCCGCCCTCGTCGAAGCTGGTGATCTCGATCTTGGGCTGGGTCGCCGGGCGCAGGCCCTTCTCGGCCAGCGCTTGGCTCGAGGTCTGGCTCACGGCCTGTTCCAGGACTTCGCCCAGGATCGATTTGCCGTACTGGCGCTTGAGAAGCGCGAGCGGCACCTTGCCGGGGCGGAAGCCGGGCATGCGCACCGTCTCGCGGAGCGAGACCAGGCGATCCTCGACCCGGGCTTCGATTTCCTTGGCGTCGACAACGACCTTGAACTCGTGGGACAGGCCGTCGGCATTCGTTTCGGTCACAAGCATTTGTTGCGTCGGCTCGGAATGTTGTTGGAGAAACCCGGAAAGAAGACCTTGGTCCGGAGGGGGCGCGCGGTCAAGAGCGCAGCTTGGTGCGGGCGGAGGGACTCGAACCCCCAAACCCGAAGGTACCAGAACCTAAATCTGGCGTGTCTACCAGTTCCACCACGCCCGCCAAGCGAGCGCCCTCGGGGTGTAGAGCGAGCCGACCCTCTCGAAGCACGGGCGCTCTATAGCACGAATGCGCGACGCGAAACCAGCGGAAAGCGGCTCGGTTTCCCGCGTTCCAGCGTGCTTGGCGAAATGCGAAAAAGCGGGCGGCGGCCCCGTCCGGCCGCCGCCCCGTCCTCCCTGCCCGCGCGGCGCACCGCGCGGGGTTCGCCCGGATTCTCTTCAGACGACGCGCCGCCGGCGGCGGCGTGCGATGCCGAGTCCGATCAGACCGCTCCCGAACAGCGCCAGCGTCGCCGGCTCGGGCACCGGATCGGCGCTGAACGCGACGTCGATCCCGAGGCCCGTGATCGGGTCTATGTTGCCGCTGCCGAGAATGTCGAAGATCGACGTCTGGTTCGAGTTGTCGAGGCTTCCCATCTGGCCGCCCGCGCCACCCCACAGGAAGGCGCTGAAAATGCTCGCGGAGCCGACCGTATCGAGGATCGCGCCATTGAAGATGCTCGCCACGTGCATCGCGTCGAACTGGAACGTCCCCGAAAGGAAGGTCGTGGTGCCGTCGCCGTTCTTGATCGAGAAATCAAGCGTGCCGGCAACCTCGAGAAGCGACTTTCCGTTGAGACTGTTGCCGAACCCGTCGGTCAGCCCCGAGGCCGCGGCGAAGGGAACGTTGTTGGCGGTAAGCGACAGGCTCGAAAGCTCGATCTTCGCCGGCGCGCCGCCGCCGGCGGTGGTGAGATTGAGGGTCTGCACGCCCGTGGTCGTGACCGTGTCGCCGGCGTTGAAGATATTGTCGGCGCCGGTATCGACCGTGAAGGCGAAGGGCTGGTCGGGGTCGAAGTTCCAAAGAATCGGGCTCCCGCTTCCCGTCGCGCCGTTGTGAACCAGCGAGAAGCTGGCGCCGTTCACGTGCTTGTTGAAGACGAGTCCATCATAGTCGATGACCGCCGCGCTCACCGGCGACGCGCCAGCCGTCAAAACCGCGGCGACGAAAGCGCCCCTGCCGAATCCGATCAACCTACCCAATCCCATGAACCTGACCTCGCCTGAACCTCGACCTCGGACGCGCGCCTCGACGCGCTTGCGGCATCGGTGCCTCCTGGCAGTCGTCCGATGCGGGTGCCCATTATTTTTCGGGCATCCCATGATTCACGGTGCAAATGCCGTGCCGTGCCGGTCGAAAAAGCGTCGGATCAGGGAATTAAATGGTTAACGACAAAGTCGCTTCAGGCCCGGGATGGTTAAACTGTAAAGAGTACCGACACCCCATAAATCAATCATTTCGTGTGGTTGCAAAAAATATTCTCTCGGAAAAGATCATATCACCTTGATTTAAAGAGAAATGAACTCGCGTTTTGCGCGAGGCAGGCGCTTGCGACCCGATCGAGGATCGAATCGGTGTCGATCCCATAGGTTCGGTAGAGGTCGGGCAGGTCGCCCGACTGACCGAAATGCTCGACGCCCAGCGGATGGACGCGCTGGCCGCGCACCGCGCCCAGCCAGCCGAGCGTCGCCGGATGCCCGTCGATCACCGTGACCAGATGGGCCTCGGGCGGGAGCGCGGCGAGCAGGTGCTCGACATGGGCCGTGGCGCCCCCCTCGCCCGCCGCGCGGGCGCGCTCGGCCGCGTGCCAGCCGGCGTTCAGCCGGTCGGCCGAGGTGATCGCGAGCAGCCCGGCGCCGGGCAGGTCCTCGGCGATCCGGCGGTGGGCCTCGATCGCCTCTGGCGCGACCGCGCCGGTGAAGACGATGGCGATCGTCGCATCCGCCGCGGGCGGCGCCAGCCAGTAGCCGCCGGTGATGATGTCGTCGCGCAGGCTTTCGGTCATCGCGCGTTCGGGCTGATCGACGGGCCGGGTCGAGAGCCGGAGATAGACCGAGCCCCCGCTCCGGTCGCGCAGCCAAGCGCTTTCGACCGCGTCGTTCCGGCCCTCGGGCGCCGCGCCGTCGCGCTGCATGTAGTCGAACGCCCAGGACATGATCACGGCGAGCTCGTCGATGAAGGCCGGCTCGAAGGCCGCGAGCCCGTCCTGGGCCATGCCGATCAGCGGTGTCGCCAGGGACTGGTGCGCGCCCCCCTCGGGCGCCAGCGTGATTCCCGAGGGCGTCGCCACCAGCATGAAGCGCGCATCCTGGTAGCAGGCGTAGTTGAGCGCGTCGAGACCGCGCTTGATGAACGGGTCGTAAAGCGTGCCCACCGGCAGCAGGCGCTCGCCGAACAGCGGCGCCGAAAGGCCGAGCGCGGCGAGCATCAGGAACAGGTTGTTCTCGGCGATGCCGAGCTCGATATGCTGGCCCCTGGGCGACAGCGCCCAGCGCTGGGCCGAGGTCACCGCCTCCTCGCGGAACGCGTCGCCCCGGTCGTGGCGGCTGAACACCCCGCGCCGGTTGACCCAGGGGCCGAGATTGGTCGAGACGGTCACGTCGGGCGAGGTCGTCACCACCCGCGCCGCGAGCTCGCCGTCGGTCCGCGCGAGCTCGTTGAGGATCCGGCCGAACGCCTCCTGGGTCGAAAGACGCTTGGCCGCGCGCAGGGGAAGCATCGCCGGCACCGGGACATGGCGCGCCTTGCGCCGCCGCTTGCCCTCGGCGGCGAAAGGCACCCGGTCGAGGAAGGCACGCAGCCGCGCGGCGTCCTTCTCCATGCCCGCGAAGGGCTCCCATTCCTTGCCCTCGGCGATCCCCATCGACCGTTGGAATCCGGCCATCTGCTCGGGCGTCATGAGGCCCGCGTGGTTGTCCTTGTGGCCCGCGAGCGGCAGACCGAAGCCCTTGACCGTATAGGCGATGAAGCAGCGCGGCCGGTCGTCCTCGACCGCCTCGAAGGCCTCGACGATCGCCTCCATGTCGTGGCCGGCGAGATTGGTCATCAACGCGTGGAGCGCGTCGTCGTCGTGATCGTCGAGAAGCGCCGCGATCCCCGGCTCGCCCGCGAGGTCTCGCGAAAGCCGCTCGCGCCAGGCCGCGCCGCCCTTGAAGGTCAGCGCCGAGTAGAGCGAGTTCGGGCATTGGTCGATCCAGTCGCGCAGCGCCGCGCCGCCGGGGCGTCGGAAGGCCGCTTCCAGGCGCTTGCCGTACTTCAGGACCACGACCTCCCAGTCAACCGCGCGGAACATCTGGTCGATCCGGTTGTAGAGCCGGTCGGTGACGATGCTGTCGAGGCTCTGGCGGTTGTAGTCGATCACCCACCACAGGTTGCGCACATCGTGCTTCCAGCCTTCGAGCATGGCCTCGAAGACGTTGCCCTCGTCGAGCTCGGCGTCGCCCATGATCGTCACCATGCGCCCCGGGGGCTCGCCCTCTCCCGCGCGTCCGAAGGCGTGCAGCCGCAGGTAGTCCTGAACCAGCGAGGCGAACAGCGTGATCGCCGCCCCCAGCCCGACCGAGCCGGTCGAGAAGTCGACGTCGTCGTGGTCCTTGGTCCGCGAGGGGTAGGACTGCGCCCCGCCGAGCGCGCGGAACCGCTCCAGCCGCTCGCGCGCCTGGTTGCCGAGCAGATACTGAATGGCGTGGAACACCGGGCTCGCATGGGGCTTCACCGCGACCCGGTCGCGGGGGCGCAGGATATGGAAGTAAAGCGCCGTCATCAGCGTGACCGACGAGGCGCAGGACGCCTGATGTCCACCCACCTTGAGGCCGTCGCGCGCGGGCCGCAGGTGGTTCGCGTGGTGAATCGTCCAGGCCGCGAGCCACAGCACCTTCTTCTCCAGAAGGCGCAGGCAGTCGAGGCGCTCCAGCCGTTCGGCGGCGCCGGGCGCGGTTACATCGTGCAGGCGAGGCTTGGGCATGGGGCCTGTGTCTCCTCTCGGTCTTGCGCGGGCAATCCTAAATCGAATCTCCGCGTTATCAATGCCGCCCGGTCTCGGCGGCGAGCTGGTCGAGCGCCTCGGGCAGCGCCTCGGCGAGATCCTCGGCGATCAAGCCGGGGCCGACCAGGGCGGCGCATTCGCCGTGCAGCCAGGCGGCGGCGCAGCCCGCGTCGAACGGCGTCATGCCCTGGGCGAGAAGCCCGAGCGCGAAGCCCGCGAGCACGTCGCCCGCCCCGGCGGTGGCGAGCGTGGGCGGCGCGTTCTCATTGACGACGGCGCGCCCGTCGGGGTCGGCGATCACCGTGTCCGCTCCCTTGAGGAGAACGGCGGCCCCGCTCGCGCGCGCGGCGGCGCGGACGCGCTCGATCTTGCTTTTTTCCTCCTCCGCCGCGCCGAATAGACGCGCGAACTCGCCCGCGTGCGGTGTCAAGAGACAAGGCGAGAAAATCGCCGTAAATAATTGTTCCGGCTCGTTTTCGAAAACAGTCAACGCATCGGCGTCGAGAACGCAGGCCTTGCCCTTGGCGAGCGTCGCGAGCACCCGCGCCCGGGTGGTCTCGCTCACCCCGTTGCCGGGGCCGAGAAGGACCGCGTTGCGCCGTGGATCGTCGATCAGCGCGGCGAAGCCCCCGGCGTCGGTGGCGCGCGCGGTCATCACGGCGGTGAGCGCCGCGGCGTAGACCGGCAGCGCCTCGTCCGACGGCACGGCAACCGTGACCAGCCCCGCGCCCGCGCGCAACGCCGCCCGGGCGGCGAGCCGTGCCGCGCCCGTGGTCGCGACCCCGCCGCCCGCGACCAGCGCATGGCCGCGCCGGTACTTGTGATCCTCCGGCCGGGGCCAGGGATAGCGCGCGCGCCACAACGCCGGATCGTTGGCGTGAAGCTTCGGGCCGATCTCGTCGAGCACCGCCTCGGGAATGCCGATATCGGCGACCACCACCTCGCCGCAAAGCACGCGCCCCGGCAACAGCAGATGCCCGGGCTTGCGGCGGAAAAAGGTCACCGTGAGCGCCGCATGGGGCGCATAGCCCCGAACCGCGCCGCTGTCGCCGTCGACCCCGCTCGGCACGTCGACCGCGACGACCGCCGCCGCGCGCGCCACCGCCGCTTCGAGCACCGCGCGGGGCGCGCCGTCGATCGGGCGCGAAAGCCCGGCGCCGAACAGCGCGTCGACCGCCAGCGCGTCCGGTTCGACTACGTCCGCATTCAGAGGAACGACGGCGCCTTCCCAGCGCGCGGCCATCGTCGCGGCGTCGCCCTTGAGCGCGTCGCGCGATCCCATAAGCGCGAGCGTGACCGGCCAGCCCGCCGCCGCCAGGTGGCGCGCGGCGACGAAGCCGTCGCCGCCGTTGTTTCCGGGGCCGCAGAGAACGACCACCGGGCGGGGCGTCCAGCGCGCCCGGATCGCCTCGGCGACGGCGCGGCCGGCGGCCTCCATCAGCGTCTCGCCAGCGACGCCCGCGCGCGCCGCGGCCGCGTCGGCGGCGTAGGCCTCGGCGACGGTCAGGACGGCGGTTGATCGCGGCATGGGGATTTGGGAATTTTCAAGCATGATCCATAGAATTTGAAACAGCTACCAATAAACTGATTCAACGTTGTTTATTACGCGAGAGGACATACTCCAACTTGCGCATCACGGCGTGCGTCAGCTCGGTCTCGCTCAGGCTCGGGGCGCCGACGATCGAGACCTCGGTCAGGGTCGCCGGGTCGAAGGCGCTGACCTTGATCGAATTGCCGACGCGGTGAAACTCGACGATTACGTCGTTTCCGCCGCTTCCGGCCGGCGGACGCCGTCCCGCCGTCACGGCGCGATTTCCATGAACCCCATCATGGCCCCAGCCTAGCGCGTCCGGGCCGCGCGCCCAAGGCCTCGCTCTTGTGGAAACCGGGGCCGCGCGGGGCTAGTATCCCGGGATCGAACCGCCCGTACCGGAGATTCTCATGAGCCAGCCGCTTGCCGCCCCGGCCGCCGCCGCGCCGAGCCGCCCGCCCTTCCAGTGGGACGATCCCTTTTTTCTCGACGATCAGCTCGGCGAGGACGAGCGCCTGATCCGCGACACCGCGCGCGATTACGCCCGGGACAAGCTGATGCCGCGCATCCTCGAGGCCAACCGCCACGAGCGATTCGACCGCGAGGTGATGAACGAGATGGGCGCGCTCGGCTTCCTCGGCTGCACCATCGACGGCTACGATTGCGCCGGGGTCAATTACGTCTCCTACGGCCTGATCGCGCGCGAGATCGAGCGCGTCGATTCGGGCTACCGCTCGGCGATGAGCGTGCAAACGAGCCTGGTCATGCACCCGATCCACGCCTACGGGACCGAGGAACAGCGCCAAAAGTACCTCCCCCGGCTCGCGACCGGCGAGCTGATCGGCTGCTTCGGCCTGACCGAGCCCGACCACGGCTCGGACCCGGGCGGCATGAAGACGCGGGCGCGTCGGGTTCCCGGCGGCTTCCGGCTGACCGGGTCCAAGACCTGGATCACCAATTCACCGGTCGCCGATTTGCTGCTCGTCTGGGCCAAGAACGACGAGGGCAAGATCCGGGGCTATCTCGTCGAGCGCGCCGAGGCCAAGGGCCTCGCGACGCCCAAGATCGAGGGCAAGTTCGCGCTGCGCGCCTCGATCACCGGGGAGATCGTCCTCGACGAGACCTTCGTGCCCGAGGAGAACGAGCTTCCCGGCGCGACCGGCCTCAAGGGGCCGTTCGGCTGCCTCAACAGCGCGCGCTTCGGGATCGCCTGGGGGGCCCTGGGCGCGGCCGAGTTCTGCTGGCGGGCGGCGCGCGACTACACCCTCGACCGCAAGCAGTTCGGCCGCCCGCTCGCCGCCAACCAGCTCATCCAGAAGAAGCTCGCCGACATGCAGACCGAGATCGCGATCGGCCTTCAGGCGGTGCTGCGCGTCGGCCGGCTGCGCGACGAGGGCCGCGCCGCGCCCGAGATGATCTCGCTGATCAAGCGCAATTCCTGCGGCAAGGCGCTCGAGATCGCGCGGATGGCGCGCGACATGCACGGCGGCAACGGGATCTCGGACGAATTCCACGTCATCCGCCACGTCATGAACCTCGAGGCGGTCAACACCTACGAGGGCACCCACGACATTCACGCCCTCATCCTGGGCCGCGCGCAGACCGGGATTCAGGCCTTCACCGGGTAGCGAGAGCGCGGCGCGGCGTCAATCCGCGGCGTCAGTCCGTCCCCGCGCCGATCATCCGGATGATGCCCGAGAAATCGACCTCGGCGTTGCCGGCGTTGCAGAACAGCGCGTAAAGCGCCGCCGCCTCGGCGCCGAGCGGGGTCGCCGCGCCGCTGGCGTTGGCCGCCTCCTGGGCGAGGCGCAGGTCCTTGAGCATCATCGCCGCGGTGAAGCCCGCCTGGTAGTCGCGGTTGGCGGGCGAGGTCGGCACCGGCCCCGGCACCGGGCAATAGCTGGTCATCGACCAGCACTGGCCCGAGGACTTGGACGCGATATCGAACAGCTTCTGGGGCGAGAGGCCGAGCCGCTCGCCGAGCTTGAACGCCTCGCCGACCACGATCATCGAGGCCCCGAGGATCATGTTGTTGCAGATCTTCGCGGCCTGGCCGTTGCCCGCCGCGCCCGCGTGCACGATGGTCTTGCCCATGACCGCCAGGATCGGCTCGGCCCGGGCGAAGGCGTCCGCCTCGCCGCCGACCATGAAGGTGAGCGTCGCCGCCTCGGCCCCGGTCACGCCGCCCGAGACCGG
>CAZHDF010000096.1:0-12493 GCA_964531525.1 uncultured Alphaproteobacteria bacterium
GGGCGGGGGAGTGGGCCGGCGCCGATTCGATGCAAAAACATCATGATCTAGGCGCAGCCTCGACCGGCGCAGGGGACGAGCCCGGGGGCGTTGTCGTTGGCGGCGGCCAGCGGCGCGCCGGCCGTAATCCGCGCCCGCCGGTTTTCCGAGGCCGGGCGCCGCCCATGTCCGAAGGTCGCTTCGTCGAGCGCCGAGATCACCGCGGGGATCTCGCCGCGCGCGATGCCGATATCCTTGAGCGTTCGGTCGCTGAGCGCCGAAAGCTCGCGAATCGCCTGGCGGCGGCGGTAGGCGGTCCGCGCGTCGCCGGCGGTCCGGGCGATCCCCCGGGCGAGGCGCCGGAGAACGGCGGCGGGGCTTCGGCCCGGGCGGCCAGTGCGCCGCTGGGCCGCGGGATCGCGGGGCGCATCCGACGCGCGGGGGAGGCCGCCGGCCAGGGTGTAGGTACGGGAAATCGCTTCGATTATATGCATTTTTCTAACGCTCCTTGATGCCGGATTGTTGGATAAAACTTCCTTGCCATTTGAAATACGTTGGATATTCTTTTTCTACAAACGACGATTCGTCACAGGACATGTTATATTTTTTCACTTATAAGCCATGGCCCGTCGCCTGCCGCCGCTGACCGCGCTGCGCGCCTTCGAGGCCGCCGCCCGGCATTTGAGCTTCAGCCGCGCCGCCGACGAGCTCAACGTCACCCATGCCGCGGTCAGTCATCAGATCAAGGCGCTCGAGGCCCATCTCGGCGTGCCGCTGTTCCGCCGCCTGACGCGGGCGGTGCGGCTGACCGACGCGGGCCGGGCCTATCTTCCGGTGCTGCGCGAGGCTTTCGACGCGATCGCCGAGGCGACCGGGCGGATCGCCGTCGGCGAGGATGACGGCCGCCTGACGGTCAGCGCCACGCCGGCCTTCGCGGCCCGCTGGCTGGTCCCGCGCCTGGGGCGTTTCTACGCCGCGCATCCGAAGATCGACGTTCGCCTCGATCCATCCATGGCGCTGACCGATTTTCTGCGCGACGACGTCGATATCGCGATCCGCTACGGCCGGGGCGACTGGCCGGGCCTGCGTATCGAGCGGCTCTTGTCGCTCGACATGTTCCCGGTGTGCAGCCCGGCGCTGCTCGACGGACCCGAGCCGCTGCGCGCGCCCGCCGATCTCGCGCGCCATACGCTGCTCCACGACGATCTGCGCGAGGATTGGCCGCGCTGGCTGGTCGCGGCGGGGGTCACGGGCATCGATCTCACGCGCGGACCGACGTTCAACGAGACGAGCCTGATCATGCAGGCGGCCGCCGCCGGCCTCGGCGTCGCGATCGCGGTGAGCGCCCTGGTCGCCGCCGATCTCGCCGAGGGGCGTCTCGTCCGGCCGTTCGAGATCGCGGTCGCGGAGGAGGCCGGGTTCTACCTGGTCTACCCCGAAGCCTCGGCCGCGCGCGCCAAGGTCCGCGCCTTCCGCGACTGGATGCTCGCCGAGGCTCGGGCCGCGGACCGGTGTTGACGGGCGGGATCGATCAAATCGGCGCTACGCCGCTTTGTCCGGGGTCGTCGCGGGCGCGTCGTCGTTGGGCAGGAAGCTCGCCGCCGCGACCACGCTCGCCGCCAGCGCCGCGAGGACGACGAACAGCAGGGTGAAATCACCGGTCGCGTCGCGCGTGAGCGCGACCAGCGGCACGCCGAGCGCCGCGACCCCCAGGGCGGCGACGAACTTCACGCCATAGACCGTCGCGCGCCAGCGCGGCGGCGTGAAGCGGGCGAGCAGCCCGTCGCCGACCGGCAGCACGCCGACGTTCACGAACACGAACGCGATGCAGACCGCGAGCAGCGGCGCGCCGGCGATGAAGCCCGCGAGCAGCAGGAGCGGCGCCTGAAGCGCATAGAGCGCGAGGTAAAGCGGCTTGAGCCGGCGGCGCTCGGCGAGGCGACCGACGATGATCTGGGCGAAGCCCGCGATCCCGTAAACCACCGAAACCATCGCGCCGACGCCGAGCGTTCCTTGCGCGAGCGCCCCCAGCCGGTCGTCGAACAGCTTGGGCAGACCCACGGTGGTCGCCTGGAAGACCAGCCCGCCGAGGACCGCCGCGACCAGAAGCACGGCGATCGCGCGCCGCGTTTCGCCCCGGCCCCGGGGGATATGGGCCACGCGCTCGGCGGTGTCCGCGTCGACCGCGCCCGCGCGCACCACGGCGAAGAAGGCGATGCCGGTGGCGATCGAGATCAGGCCCGGGACGATGAAGGCCGCGCGCCAACCCGCGAGCTCGGTCAGCGCGCCCGCGACCAGCGCCGCGAGCGCGACGCCGAAGTTCCCGCACATGCCGTTGAAGCCGAGCGCGCGGGTGCGCCGGGCCGCGTGGCGCACCACCCAGGCGGTGCCGACCGGGTGGTAGATCGAGGCGAACAACCCGATCGCCCCGAGCCCGAGCGCGAGCGAGACCGGGTCGGTCGCGAAGCCGGTCGCCACCGCCGCCGCCCCGGTGCCGACGAAGAACACGACCAGCATGCCGAACGCGCTCCAGCGGTCGCCGAGCCAGCCCGCCGGCAGCGCGCCCGCGCCGAAGAGCACATAAGCCGGCGTCGCCAGCGCGAGGAGCTCTCCGTAAGGTCGGTCGAAGGCGGGGCCGAGGGCGAGGACCACGGTCGGGTAGAGCAGCATGAACAGATGCGCGTAGGCGTGCCCCGCCGCGGTGAAGCCGAGCGAAAGCCGTCCGCCGTCGGGACCGTCGCCGGGGGGCGCGGGCGCGGACTCAGCCAAGCGGCGGTCGGCGGTCGGCCCAGGGCGCCGCGGCCTCGATCTGGGCGGCGAGCCGAAACAGCACGGCCTCGCCCCCGAAGGGCGCGATCACCTGCACGCCCACCGGCAGCCCGTCGGCGGTCCAGTGGAGCGGCAGCGACATCGCCGGCGCCCCGGTCGCGTTGGCGAGCGCGGTAAAGGGCGCGAACCCCAGCATGGCGCGATAGTAGGCCTCCGGATCGTCGCTCGCCGGATCGAGCACGCCGATTTCGATCGGCGGGGTGGCGGTCACCGGCATCACCATGACGTCGTAGTTCTCGAAGGCGCGGGCGAGGCGGCGTCCCGCGCGATGAATGCCGTTGAGCGCCTCGACATAGGCCGCGCCGTCGACCCGCCCCTCGGCGTAGGCGAGGTGCCAGGTCATGGGCTCGACGTCCTCGGGACGAATGGCGCGCCCGCGCATCATTCGGGCGGCGCCTTCGAGATCGGCCATCAGATGGGCGCGGATCAGGACCACGCGGTGGCCGTCGACCTCGGCGCGCTCCACGGGCTCGGGCGCGAGCTCGACCGCATGGCCGAGATCGGCGAGCAGCTTGCCCGCGCGCGCCAACGCGGTCGCGACCTCCGCGTGCAGCGGGTTGCCGGGATCGGTTTCGATCAGCGCGATGCGCAACCGCCCCGGATCGCGCCCGACCTCGTCGAGGAACGGGCGTTCCTTGGGCGGCGCGGCATAAGGGTCGCCGGGCTCGGGCGCGTCCACCGCGTCGAGCAGCGCGGCGCTGTCGCGCACGCTGCGGCTGACGGCATGCGCGATCGCCATGCCCGCCCAATGCTCGCCGAACAGGGGACCGGCCGGGGTGCGCCCGCGCGTCGGCTTGAGTCCGAACAGCCCGCAGCAGGCCGCCGGCACGCGGATGGAGCCGCCGCCGTCGCTCGCCTGGGCCGCCGGCACCACGCCCGCCGCGACCGCCGCCGCCCCGCCGCCCGACGAGCCGCCGGGGGTCCGTTCGAGGTTCCAGGGGTTGCGCGTCGCGCCGTGAAGCAGCGGCTCGGTCGAAAAGCTCAGGCCCAGCTCGGGCGAGTTGCCGCGCCCGAAGATCACCAGTCCCGCCTTGCGATAGCGCGCGACCAGGGTGCCGTCGGCCTCGCAGACGAAGCCGTCGAACAGCTTCGAGCCCATGGTCACCCGGGTGCCCCGGCAGAGCGCGCCGAGGTCCTTGAGAAGGAACGGCACGCCGGCGAGCGGCGCGTCCTCGGGCAACGCGGCGAGCATCTCCTCGGCCGCCTCGTCGCAGCGCACCGGGACCGCGTTGATCGCCGGCTCGACCGCGTCGAGGCGTTCGCGCGCGGCGTCGAGCAGCTCGCGCGGGCTCGCCTCGCGGCGGCGCACCAGATCGGCGAGGCCGAGCGCGTCGTAACGGTCGTACTCGGCGAAGGCCGCCATGGTCGGCTCCTTTATTCCTTCAGCTCGTCGAGATCCGCGAACAGATCGAGGGCCTCGGGATTGGCGAGCGCGTCCTTGTTGCGGACCGGACGCCCGTGGATCACGTCGCGCACCGCGAGCTCGACGATCTTGCCCGAGATGGTGCGCGGAATGTCGGCGACCGCGACGATCTTGGCGGGCACGTGGCGCGGCGTGGTGTTGGCGCGGATCTCGCGGCGGATGCGGTCGCGGAGCGCGTCGTCGAGGGTCGCGCCCTCGCGCAGCACCACGAACAGCACCACGCGCACGTCGCCCTCCCAGTCCTGGCCGACGCAGATCGCCTCCATCACCTCGTCGATCTTCTCGACCTGGCGGTAGATCTCGGCGGTGCCGATGCGCACGCCGCCCGGGTTGAGCACCGCGTCCGAGCGGCCGTAGACGATGATCCCGCCGTGCTCGGTCAGCTCGATGTAGTCGCCGTGGCACCAGACGTTGGGGAAGCGCTCGAAATAGGCGGCGCGGTAGCGGCTGCCGTCGTCGTCGTTCCAGAAGCCGATCGGCATCGACGGAAACGGCCGCGTGCAGACCAACTCGCCCTTCTCGCCGACCAGCGGCCGGCCCCGGTCGTCGAACACCTCGACCTTCATGCCGAGGCCGCGGGTCTGCAACTCGCCGCGCCAGACCGGCCCCGCCGGGTTGCCGAGCGCGAAGCAGGAGACGATGTCGGTCCCGCCCGAGATCGACGACAGGCACACGTCGCGCTTGATGTCGCGGTAGACGTAATCGAAGCTCTCGGGCGCGAGCGGCGAGCCGGTCGAGAGGATCGCGCGCAGGCTGCCGAGATCGTGGGTCTCGCGCGGGCGCAACCCCGCCTTTTCGAGCGCCGCGATGAACTTGGCCGAGGTGCCGAACACGGTCATGCCTTCCTCGTCGGCCATGTCGAACAGCGCCTTGCCCTCGTCGGCGAAGGGCGAGCCGTCGTAGAGCAGAAGCGTCGCCTCGCTCGCCAGCGCGCTCGCCAGCCAGTTCCACATCATCCAGCCGCAGGTGGTGAAGTAGAACAACCGGTCGCCGGGCTTGATGTCGGTGTGCAGGCGGTGCTCCTTCAGGTGCTGGAGAAGCGTGCCGCCGGCCCCGTGCACGATGCATTTGGGCACCCCCGTGGTGCCCGACGAATAGAGAATGTAAAGCGGGTGGTCGAAGGGCAGGCGCGCGAACGGAATCTCGCCGCCGGGTTTCTCGGCGATGAACTCGGCGAAGGTCGTCGCGTCGTCGAGGCCCGAAAGATCGGGCGTCTCCGAGACGAAGGGCACGACCACGATCCGCTCGATCGAGGGGATGCGCGCGGCGAGGCCGCGCACGCGCTCCAGGCTGTCGAGGGTCTTGCCGTTGTAGAAATAGCCGTCGGCCGTGAACAGGACCTTGGGCGCGATCTGGCCGAAGCGGTCGGTCACGCCGTTGATCCCGAAGTCGGGCGAGCACGACGACCAGATCGCGCCGATGGCCGCGGTTCCCAGCATGGCGATCACGGTTTCGGGCAGGTTCGGCAGGAAACCCGCGACCCGGTCGCCGGCGCGCACGCCGCTCGCCGCGAGCGCGCGCGCGACCCGGCCCGCCTGGTCGCGGACCTCGGCGAAGGAGAGTTCGCGCCGCGCGCCGGTCTCGCAGCGAAAGATCATCGCCGGCGCGTCGTCGCGGCGCCTGAGAAGATTCTCGGCGAAGTTGAGCCGTGCAGCCCTAAACCATTTCGCCCCGGGCATCCGATCGCCGTCGACCAGCACCGTCTCCCAGGGCGTCTCCGCGATCACGTCCGAGGTTTCCCAGACCGCTTGCCAGAAGTCGGCGATATTCTCGACCGACCAGTCGTAGAGCGCGTCGTGATCGGGCAGGGCGACGCCGTGCTCGCGCTCGATCCGGCGGCGGAAGGCGGTGATGTTCGCGGCTTCGACTCGTTCGGGCGAGGGCCGCCACAGGGGCGTGGACGTGTTGGCGGGCATGGCTACACCGCGCGGCGGAAGGGCGTGACCTCGATCCGCCGCCAGACGCCGCCGGTGACGTAGGGGTCGCTCTCGAGCCAGGCGTCGAGCGCCGCGCGGTCGGGGAACTCGACCACGCAGGCCGAGCCGATCATGTTGCCGTCGTCGTCGAGCAGCGCGCCGCCGCAGATCATGCTGCCGTCGGCGGCCATGCGCCGCGCGCCTTCGAGATGGGCCTCGCGCACCGCGAGCCGGCGCTGGCGCGCCTCGGCGTCGGTGCCGTCATGGGCGACGACGAGAAACTGCATGAGCGAAATCCTCCCCATGGTCGGTTGGCGCGAAACGGCCCGGAATCGGCGCGCATTATCGCGCGGGCGCGGAAAATTGCCCAGCGTCTTGCGCAACCCAGGCCCGAGATTTGTGCGCTTCTCGACCCCGACGCCGCCCTCTATCCTGACCCACCATGGAGGCTCACTGTACCGACGCCGCCCGCGCCGATCCGGTCCGGGGGGCGATGTGGATGGTCGCAAGCTGCGTGTTCTTCGCATTGCTCACGGCCCTGATCCGGTATCTCTCGCGGACCATCGATCCGCTCGAAATCATCTTCTTCCGCAATCTGTTCGGCATGGCGGTGATGCTGCCCTGGCTGTGGCGCCATGGGCTCGGCACGCTGCGGACGCGCCGGCTCGGGCTCTATACCCTGCGCGCCCTGATCGGTCTCGCCGCCATGACCGCCTGGTTCCAGGCGGTCGCGCGCATGAACCTCGCCGACGCGGTCGCGCTCAGCTTCACGGCGCCCTTGTTCGCGACCGTGATCGCGGTGTTCCTCTTGCGCGAGACCGTGCGCCTGCGCCGCTGGGCGGCGGTCGGAACCGGCTTTCTGGGCGCGATGGTCATTCTACGCCCGGGGTTCGAGACGATCTCGCCCGAGGCGGTCTACGTTCTTTTCTCGGCGGCGATGATGGGGATCGGCGTGAGCCTCGTGAAGATGCTCGCGCGAACCGAGGCGACGGCGCCGATCGTCTTCTACATGGTGCTGATGCTGACCCCCGCCTCGGCGATTCCGGCGATGTTCGTCTGGAAGACGCCGGCGCCCGAGGAGTTCCTGTGGCTGCTCGCGCTCGGCGGGGCGGCGACGCTCGGCCATCTCTGCCTGGTGCGCGCCTTCGCTTGCGCGGACGCGACCGCGGTGCTGCCCTTCGACTTCGTGCGCCTGCCGATCATCGCGCTGATCGGCTATGTCGCCTTCGACCAGAAGGTCGACGGCTGGACCGCGCTGGGCGCGGCGATCATCATCGCCGCCTCGGTCTATATCGCGCATCGCGAGGCGGCGGCGAGCCGTCGCGCCCTGGTGGTGCCGCCGCCCCGGCCCGACCCGGTGCCGCCGCCCCCCTTGCACCGCCCGCCGGGCGGTTAATCCTCGTCGTCGAAGGGGGCGTCGGCGGCATCTCCGTCGTCGCGGCCGAGGAAGGCGCGCGCCGCCGCGTAGTGGCTGTCGCGCATGTTCGAGCGCACCGCCGCGAGCGCCGCCGCGAGCACCGAGGCGTCGTCGGTGTAGCCGAGGCCGACGATGAAGTCGGGGATCACGTCGGTCGGAATCACGAAGTAAGCGAGCGCGCCCATCAGCACCGCCTTGACGAACAGCGGCGTCGCGCGGTCGGTCGCGCAGTAATAGGCGGCGAGCGCGTCCTCGACGAAGGGAACGCGGCCCGCGGTGCGGCGCAGCTTGTCCCAGAACCCGTCGGCGACGATGCGTTCGTCGTCGGCGAGCTTCTCGGCGTCCACGTCGTGCTCGGGCGGGCGTCGGGTCATGGCCATAGAATGGGCGCGCGGCGGCGCGCGCGCAATACGTCGAAATGCGGCGCGCGATCTGGTAAGACGCGGAAAACGCCAATCACGGAGGACGACCATGGATGCGAAGGGACAGGCGGCGATCGTGACGGGCGCGGCGTCGGGGCTCGGCCGGGCGAGCGCGGCGGCGTTGGCCGAGGCCGGCGCGCGGGTCGCGCTGTTCGATGTCAACGAGGCCGAGAACGCCGCCGCCGCCGAGGAGATCGGCGGTCTCGCCGTCGCCTGCGACGTGACCGACGGGCCGAGCGCCGAGCGCGCGGTCGCCACGGCGCGCGAAGCCCACGGGCCGGCGCGCATCCTGATCAACTGCGCGGGCGTCGGCCCGGCCAAGCGGATCGTCGGGCGCGACGGGCCGCTCGACCTCGACTGGTTTTCGCGCGTGATCGCGGTCAACCTGATCGGCAGCTTCAACCTGCTGCGCCTCGCCGCCGCCGACATGATCGGCCTCGACCCGCTCGAAGGCGACGAGCGCGGGGTGATCGTCAACACCGCCTCGGTGGCGGCGACCGAGGGTCAGATCGGTCAAGCGGCCTATTCGGCGTCCAAGGGCGGGGTCGCGGCGATGACCCTGCCGGCGGCGCGCGAGTTCGCCCGCTTCGGCGTGCGCGTGAACACGATCTCGCCGGGGCTTTTCGCGACGCCCATGCTGTTCGCCCTGCCCGAGGAGGCGCAGAAGAGCCTGGGCGCGAGCGTGCCCTATCCGAGCCGCCTCGGCCGGCCCGAGGAGTACGCCGCGCTCGCGCTCCATATCGTCTCGAACCAGATGATCAACGGCGAGGTGGTGCGGCTCGACGGCGCGCTCCGCATGGCGCCGAAATAAGGGCGCGCGCGTCGTGGCCCGCGTCCCGCCGGTTCCGCGCTTCGGTCCGCCGCCCAGCATCAATGATATCGAGGCGATGGCGCGCGCCGCGCTGGCCGAGATCCCGGCGCCATTGCGCGCTCGGGCGGCGGACGTCGTGATCCTGGTGACCGAGTTTCCCGACGAGGAGACCGAGCGCGCCATGGGGCTCGAAACCCCGTTCGATCTGCTGGGCCTCTATCAGGGGGTGTCGCTCGACCGCAAGGGAGTCGGCGACGTGGCCGAGGATCTCGACCGGATCTTTCTCTACCGCCGCCCGCTGCTCGATTACTGGTGCGAGACCGGGGTGGCGCTCGAGGATCTGGTGCGCAACACGCTGATCCACGAGATCGGCCATCACTTCGGCCTGTCCGACGACGACATGGCGCGGCTCGAGGGCGAAACCGGATGAGGCCTTTGCGGCCTTCGGCCGCCGCGCTCGCGCCGGCCGCGATCCTTCTGCTTCTGGGGGTCATGTGGGGCGGAAGCTTCTCGCTCGCCAAGATCGCGCGGCTGGGCGACGTGCATCCCTTCGCGCTCATGTTCTGGCAGAGCGCCGGGGGGGCCGCGATCGTCGCCGCCTTCGCCCTGGCGCGCGGCGGGCAGGGGCTGGGCGATCTGCGCCCGCGGCACATGGGCTTTTTCCTCGTAACCGGGCTGCTCGCCATCGTCATTCCCTCGACCGCGATCTACTGGGCGGCGGCGGCGGTGCCGGCGGGGGTTCTGTCGATGTTGGTGACGACCGCGCCGATGTTGACCTACGGCCTCGCGTTGGCCACTGGGATCGAGCGCAAGAGCCCGCTGCGCGCGGCGGGAATCGCGCTCGGCTTCGTCGCGGTGGCGCTGATCGTCCTGCCCGAGGGCAGTCTGCCCGGCCGCGCCTCGGCGGGCTGGGTCCTGGTCGGCCTGATCGCACCGGTCTGCTATGCCGCGAGCAACCTGTTCATTGCCCATTTCCGCCCGCCCGGAACGGGCTCGGCCGCGCTCGCCGCCGGGATGCTCGGGACCTCGGCGCTGGTCGGGCTGCCGCTCGTGCTCGCGACCGGCAGCGGCTATCTGCCGGGCAACCCTTGGCGGGCGGTCGATATCGCCGTGCTCACGATCCCGGTCATCACCGGGGTCGCGCATATCTTCGTCTTCAAGCTCATCCACATGGCCGGCCCGGTCTATTTCTCGCAGGTCGGCTATTTCGTGACGCTCGCCGGAATCGTCTGGGGCATGGTGCTGTTCGGCGAGCGTCCCGGCCCCTGGATTTGGGCGGCGCTCGCGCTCATGTTCGCGGGGCTCGCGCTGGTCAATCTGCGGCGCGAGGCGGCGGTGACCCGCGCCGCGCCCGACAGCGAGGGAGGATCGCCATGAAGCTCGACAATCGCACCGCCGTCGTCACCGGGGCCTCGCGCGGGATCGGCCGCGCGATCGCCAGGCGCTTCGCCGCCGAGGGCGCGCGCGTGATCGTCAACTACCGCGAGGACCGCGCGGGCGCGGACCGGGTCGTCGCCGAGATCGCGGAGGCGGGCGGCGCGGCGCGCGCGGTCCGGGCCGACGTCCGCCGCCGCGCCGACGCCGAGCGCCTGGTCGCCGAGGCGCGCGCGCATTTCGGCGCCCTCGACATCGCGGTCGCCAATGCCGGCGTGATCATCGATCGGCCCTTCGTCGAGACCGGCGACGACGACTGGGAGGCGGCGATCGACACCAATCTCCGGGGCGTCTTCAACCTCGCCCGCGCGGCGCTGCCCGGCATGATCGAGCGCCGCGCCGGGCGGATCATCGCGACCGGGTCCTGCATCGCCGAGCGCGCCGATTTCGGCGGCAACCGCTTCTCGGTCTGCGCCGCGGCGAAGGGCGGGATCGTGACGCTCATGCATCATATCGCCGCCGAGGCCGCGCCCCATGGGATCACGGCCAACGTGGTCTCGCCGGGCTATATCGCGACCGAGATGCTGAGCGACATCGACCCCGCGGGCCGCGAGGCGGCGCTGCGCCTGGTGCCCATGGGGCGCTACGGCAGGCCCGAGGAGATCGCCGCGGCGATGGTCTTTCTCGCCTCCGACGAGGCGGCCTACATCACCGGCCAGACCCTGCGCGTCAACGGCGGCATGACCATGAGCTGAGGCGAGGGCATTTCGGGGCCCTTATCCTCGCGCGCGCCGTGCTTGCCGGACGCGGAAATCGCTGTCTTGCAAAGACAGCGGTTTCAAGGACTAGCGACCGAGCGGGAGCGCAGCCCGCGTGGCGCTTGAACGCAAACGAAAACAAGGGTCGTCGTCGATGACCCTTGGTTCAACCCGAAAGCGCGTAACTCGCCTCGATCCGGTGGACCGCGCCTCCGGTTCCCAGGAGGCTCGAATAGAGGTGGAAGGCCGACACCGCGACCGGTTCGCTCGCGAAGCCCGCGTGCAGGGCGAGAAAATCGCGGACCCGGCCGAGCGGCGCGCCCCGGAGACGGGCGAGCGTCACATGGGGGAAGAACTTGCGCCGGTCGCGCGCGACGCCGAGATTTGCGAGCGCGGCCTCGATCTTGCCGTGTAGGCGGGCGGGGCCGTCGCCGTCCTCGATCCCCGCCCAGAGCACGCGCGGCGCGCCGCGCGGCGGGAAATGCCCGACCCCCTTGATGCGGACCGCGAAGCCGCGCGCGTCGATCGCGGCGAGCGCCTCGGCGATGTCGTCGAGGCGGCCTCGGTCGACCTCGCCGATGAAGCGCAGGGTCAGGTGGAACTGCTCGACGGGCACCCAGCGCGCCCCCGGCACGCCCCCGGCGAGCGCCGCGAGGCGCTCGCGAACCGCCTCGGGAAAGTCGATGGCCACGAACAGACGGGGCATGGCGGAAGGACCGGCGGAGAGACGGTGAACGGGCGTCGCCGGAACGGCGACGAGGACCACAGCCTAGGACATGGCCGGCCGATATTGAAGCGCGAAGCACCTCGCGCCGTCCCGGAATCGCCGTCGTTCCCGACTCGATCCTCGGTCCGGGCGATGCGCCCGGTCCGCCTCTCCTTATGCATGTTCATAATATGAACGCAAGATGGCTCGGGGCGAGCCGGGGCGACGCGGGCGGAGACTTAACCGGGCGTTAACGCCCGCGCGCTAGGGTTGGAGGCCGGTTTTCCCCGACCATCGGAAACCCATGCCGCTCGCCTTTTCCCTCGACCGTGCATATCCACCCATCGAGCCCGATGTCCGAGAGGTGGGGGCGCGGGAAGCCGATGCGACCGAGCCGGCGCTCGAAAGCTGCGTCGACGCCTCGGTCGACTGCGTGTGGCAAAACTTCCGCAAGGCCTCGCGGGTGTTGACCCAGTTCTACGACGCGGCGCTCGAGCCCTCGGGCCTTCGGGTGACCCAGGTCTCGCTTCTGGTCGGGCTGCATCTTTCGGGCGGGGCGACCATGTCGCGCCTCGCCCGCGACCTGGTGATCGACCGCACGACGCTGACCCGCAACCTCAAGCCGCTGGCGCGGCGCGGGCTGGTCGCGATCGAGCGCGGGACCGACCGGCGCACCCGCCGGGTCGCGCTGACGCCCGAGGGGCGCGCCGCGCTCGCCACCGCCTTGCCGCTCTGGCGCAAGGCGCAGGAGCAAGTGCTCGCGAACCTCAGCGAGCCGCGCTGGAGCCGGCTTTTCAACGAGATCGCCGCGACCGTCGATGCCGCCCGCGACGCCTGACCGGACGCGGTGGGGGCGCG
>CAZHDF010000097.1:0-12454 GCA_964531525.1 uncultured Alphaproteobacteria bacterium
GCCCGGCCACCCACGGAATCGTAGGATAGGGGTGGCCGGGCGGGGGAGTGGGCCGGCGCCGATTCAATACAAATACATCGTGCGCTAGTTCAGCCAAAGGGAAGGCGAGGGGTCGAGCATGTTCTACCGCGAGGCGGGCCAGTTCAAGACCAGCTACGGCGACGATCAGGCGATCTTTCCGATCGCCCAGGACCGCTGGTTCATCGCCGCCGTGCTGCTGGTGGCCTTCGTGGTCGTTCCGCTGACCGCCAACGAATACTGGCTTCAGGCGGTGCTGATTCCGTTCCTGGTCTTCTCGCTCGCGGCGCTCGGGCTCAATCTGCTGACCGGCTACGCGGGCCAGCTTTCGCTCGGCACCGGCGGGTTCATGGCGGTGGGCGGCTACATGGCCTACAAGCTCACGACCGCCTTTCCCGACCTCAACGTTCTCATCGTCTTTTTGCTCGCCGGGCTGATCACGGCGGTGGTCGGGCTTCTGTTCGGGCTGCCGAGCCTGCGCATCAAGGGCTTCTACCTCGCGGTCGCGACCTTGGCGGCGCAGTTCTTCCTGGGCTGGCTGTTCAACAAGGTGCCCTGGTTCTACAACTACGAATCCTCGGGCACGATCACCGCCCCGCCGCGCGACGTATTCGGCGTTCTGGTCACCGGACCGGCGGCCAGCGCGGAAGCGCGCTACATGGTCGCGCTGATCTTCGTCACGGTCTTCGCGCTCGCGGCCAAGAACCTGGTGCGCGGGCGGGTCGGGCGGGCGTGGATGGCGGTGCGCGACATGGACATCGCCGCCGAGATCATCGGCATTCCGCTGCTCAGGGCGAAGCTCACCGCCTTTTCGATCAGCTCGTTCTATTGCGGCGTCGCGGGCGCGATGATGGTGTTCCTGTGGCTCGGCTCGGCCGAGACGCTGGCCTTCGACATCTTCGTGTCCTTCGACATCCTGTTCATGATCATCATCGGCGGGCTGGGCTCGATCCTGGGGTCGTTCCTGGGCGCGGGCTTCATCGTGCTGGTGCCGATCCTGCTCACCAACACGCCCCAGCTCTTCGGGGTGAACATGGCGATCGACCTCCAGAAGGACATCGAGGTCATGCTGTTCGGCTCGCTGATCATCTTCTTCCTGATCGTCGAGCCGCACGGCCTCGCCCGGTTGTGGCAGATCGCGAAAGAGAAGCTGAGACTTTGGCCGTTTCCCTATTGAGCGCGAGCGGCCAAATCGTTCGTTCCCGCCACGCGGCGTTGGCGGCGGCGGGGCGGCGTGATAGCCTGGACGCGGACGTGTTTCGCCGTTCGGGACGTTGGCGAACAGCCATCAGACAGGGAGACTTACAATGAAATTTCGTCACCTAGCCTTGGCCCTTCTGGGGACCGTGGTGGGGGTCGCGGGCCTGACCGCGCCGACACCCGCCTCGGCGCAGAACGAGCAGTTCTTTCCGATGCTCGTCTACCGCACGGGCCCCTACGCGCCGAGCGGGATTCCCGTGGCCAACGGGTTCCGCGACTACTACACGATGATCAACAAGCGCGACGGCGGCATCAACGGCGTCAAGATCGTGTTCGAGGAATGCGAGACCCAATACAACACCAAGCTCGGCGTCGAGTGCTACGAGAAGCTCAAGAACAAGGGGCCGACCGGCGCCGCGCTGTTCAATCCGTACTCGACCGGCATCACCTATCAGCTCATTCCGAAAGCCTCGGTCGACAAGGTTCCCATCCTGTCGATGGGCTATGGGCGCACGGCGGCCGCCGACGGCCGGGTGTTCCCCTGGGTGTTCAACTTTCCCACCACCTACTGGAGCCAGGCCTCGGCCTTCATCCGCTACATCGGCCAGCAGGAAGGCGGCATCGACAAGCTGAAGGGCAAGAAGATCGCGCTCATCTACCACAACTCGGCCTACGGCAAGGAGCCGATCCCGACGCTCAAGGTGCTGTCCGAGAAGTACGGCTACGACCTGAAGCTTCTCGCCGTCGACCATCCGGGTCAGGAGCAGGGCGCCACCTGGCTCCAGATCCGCCGCTATCGGCCCGACTGGATCCTGATGTGGGGCTGGGGCGTGATGAACCAGGTCGCCATCAAGGAGGCCGCCGCGATCAAGTACCCGATGGATCACTTCATCGGCGTCTGGTGGTCGGGCAGCGAGGCCGACGTGGTGCCCGCCGGCAAGGGGGCGATCGGCTACAAGGCCGGCACCTTCCACGGCGCGGGCGCGGGCTTCAAGGTCCACGAGGACATCATCAAGTACGTCTATAACGGCGACCGCGAGGCGGCCAAGAAGAACCAGGTCGGCGAGGTGCTGTACAACCGCGGCATGGTCAACGCCATGTTCGGCGTCGAGGCCGTGCGCACGGCCATGGGCAAGTTCGGCAACAAGCCGATGACCGGCGAGCAGGTTCGCTGGGGCCTCGAGAATCTCAACGTGACCGAGGCGACCCTCGACAAGCTCGGCATGAAGGGCTTCACCCGGCCGGTCCACGTGACCTGCGCCGATCACGAAACCGGCGGTCCGGTCATCATCCAGCAGTGGGACGGGTCCAAGTGGAACATGGTTTCCGACTGGATTCCGCCGATCCGCGAGGTGGTGCGACCGCTGATCGAGAAGGCGGCGGCGGCCTACGCCAAGGAAAACGGCATCACGCCGCGTTCCTGCCAGTAGGCGCGGTCGGACGTCGGATCGTTCGAACGTGAGCGGGACCCCCAACCAGGCGACGGCGCCGGCGGCGGAAGCCGCCGGCGCGCGGCCGCTCCTCGAGGTCAACAACATCGAGGTCATCTACGACCACGTCATCCTGGTTCTCAAGGGGGTCTCGCTCGACGTTCCCGACGGCGGCATCGTGGCGTTGCTCGGCGCCAACGGCGCCGGCAAGACGACGACGCTCAAGGCGATCTCCAACCTGCTGCGCGCCGAGCGCGGCGACGTCACCAAGGGGTCGATCGAGTTCGACGGCGAGCGCGTCGACCGGCTCTCGCCCGACCGGCTGGTCCGGCGCGGCGTCATCCAGGTGATGGAGGGCCGCCACTGCTTCGAGCATCTCACGATCGAGGAAAACCTGCTCACCGGCGCCTATTCGCGCCGCGACGGCACGGCCGCGATCCAGGCGGACCTCGAACGCGTTTATAGCTATTTCCCGCGCCTCAAGGAGCGGCGGCGCTCCCAGGCGGGCTATACTTCCGGGGGCGAGCAGCAGATGTGCGCCATCGGCCGCGCGCTGATGTCGAAGCCCAGGATGATCCTCTTGGACGAGCCGTCGATGGGCCTCGCTCCGCAGCTCGTCGAGGAAATCTTCGAGATCATCCGCCGGCTCAACGAGAAGGAGGGCGTGACCTTCCTGCTCGCCGAGCAGAACACCAACATGGCGCTGCGCTACGCGCGCTACGGCTATATCCTCGAAAGCGGGCGGGTGGTGCTCGACGGCGATGCGCCGACCCTGCGCGACAACGAGGACGTCAAGGAATTCTATCTCGGTCTCGGCGCCGGAGGGCGCAAGAGCTACCGGGACGTCAAGCATTACAAGCGTCGCAAGCGCTGGCTTTGAGACCGGGGCGCGGCGAGGCGCTTGGTGTTGGTGGTATATGGTGTTGGTGGTAGATAAGGACGCGCGATGAACGAGGCGCATTTCGATGCGCGCGAGACACGCGACCCGGCGGCGCGGGAGGCCGAACTGTTCGCCCGTCTGCCGGCGCAGATCGCGCATGCCAAGGCGAACGCGCCCTACTTCGCGCGCCTTCTCGCCGATATCGATCCGGCGGCGATCGCCGACCGCGCGGCGCTGGCGGCGCTTCCCGTCACCCGAAAGTCGTCGCTGATCGCGTTGCAACGCGCCGATCCGCCCTTCGGCGGCCTCGCGGTTCTCGACGAGGAGGGGGGCGGGGTCGCGCGTCTGTTCTGCTCGCCGGGACCGATCTACGAGCCCGAGGGCCGGGTGTCCGACTATTGGCGTCTGGGTCGCGCCCTGTTCGCGGCCGGCTTTCGCGCCGGCGACGTGGTTTACAACACCTTCGCCTATCACCTGACGCCGGCCGGCGCGATGATCGAAAGCGGCGCGCTGGCGCTCGGCTGCGCGGTCGTGCCGGGCGGGGTCGGCAACACCGAGCATCAGGTCGCGGCGATGGCGCATTTGCGCGCCGACGGCTATGTCGGCACGCCCTCGTTCCTGCGCATTCTGCTCGACCGCGCGGACGAGGACGGACTCGATCTTTCGCGGGTCTCCAAGGCGCTGGTCTCGGGCGAGGCGCTGCCGCCGGCCCTGCGGGCCACGTTCGCGACGCGCGGAGTCGAGGTTCTGCAATGCTACGCGAGCGCCGATCTCGGCCTGATCGCCTATGAGACGCCCGCCCGCGAGGGGCTGGTGCTCGACGAGGACGTGATCGTCGAGATCGTCACGCCGGGCACCGGCGATCCGGTCGCCGAGGGCGAGGTCGGCGAGGTCGTGGTCACCGGCTTTTCGAGCGTCTACCCGCTGATCCGCTTCGCGACCGGCGATCTGTCGGCGATCCTGCCCGGGCGCAGCCCCTGCGGGCGGACGAATACGCGGATTCGCGGTTGGCTCGGACGCGCCGACCAGACCACCAAGGTCAAGGGCATGTTCGTCCACCCCGAGCAGATCGCCGCGGTGGTCGCCCGCCATCCCGAGATTCTCCGCGCGCGGCTGGTTGTCGACCAGTCGGGCGCGATCGACGTCATGACGTTGCGTTGCGAGGTCGAGGCCCCGGCCGAGGGGCTGGCCGGCGCGATCGCCGCGACGGTGCACGCGGTCTGCAAGCTTAAGGGACGGGTCGAGTTGGTCGCCCCCGACAGCCTGCCCCGCGACGGCAAGGTGATCGACGATGTTCGCGCGCTGGTCTGAGCGCGCCGCCCGCGCCCGCGTGCTTCGGGGGTGGTGAGCGACGTGTCGGCGCGGGGGCTTGCGGCCGAGGCGCTCGATTGCGTGCGCGGCGAGCGCACGGTCTTTACCGGCGTCGAGTTCGCCGTGGCGCCGGGAAGCTCGCTGGTTCTGATCGGCGCCAACGGCACGGGCAAGTCCAGCCTGCTGCGGCTGCTCGCCGGGCTGCTGAACCCCGCGGGCGGGCGCATCCTGTGGGACGGCGAGGACGTCGCCGAGGATCGCGCCGCCTTTTCGGCGCGGCTTCGCTACGTCGGCCACCAGAACACGCTCAAGCCGGCGCTTTCCGTCACCGAGAATCTCGCCTTCTGGGCCGGGCTGCACGGCGACCCGAAGACCGCCGACCGGGTGGTCGGCGCGGCGCTCGAACGCCTCGGCCTCGGCCATCTCGCCGAGGTGCCGGCGCAGCTCCTCTCGGCCGGCCAGCGGCGACGGCTGGCGCTGGCGCGGATCGCGGTCGCGCCCGCGCCGCTCTGGCTGCTCGACGAGCCGACGGTCACGCTCGATCGGGAATCGGTCGCGACCGTCGAGGACTTGATGGCCGATCACTGCGCCGGCGGCGGGTTGATCGTGGTGGCGACCCATATCGGGCTCAAGGTGCCCAACGCGGCGGTGCTGACATTGGGCGAGGCGGCATGACCCGGTTTTTCTGGCTTGTGCGGCGCGATTTGCGGCTCGCGCTCAGGCGCGGCGGCGACAGCGTCAACGTGGTCGTGTTCTTCGTGCTCACGATCACCCTGTTTCCCTTCGGCGTCGGTCCCGACCCGAACACGCTCGCGCGGATCGCCGCGGGCACCATCTGGGTTTCGGCGCTGCTCGCCTCGATGCTGGCGCTCGATCGCCTGTTTCGCGCCGATCACGACGACGGCAGCCTCGAGCTTCTCGGCCTTTCGCCGCTGCCGCTCGAGCTCGTGGTGCTCGCCAAATGCCTCGCGCACTGGCTGACCACGGGGCTGCCGCTGGTGGTCGCGGCCCCGGTTCTCGCGGTTCTAATGAACATGAGCGGCGAAGGTTTCGCGACCCTGATCGGGGCGATGCTGATCGGAACGCCGGTGCTCAGCCTGATCGGCGCCATCGGCGCGGCGCTGACCGTGAGCCTGCGCCGGGGCGGCGTTCTCATCAGCCTTCTCGTCTTGCCGCTTTATATTCCGGTGCTTATCTTTGGCGTGGGCGCGGTGGACGCCGCGGTTTATGGGCTGGACGCCCAACCCCATCTGATGGTACTGGGCGCTCTGTTGTCGGCGGCGATCGCGCTGTGCCCCTGGGCGAGCGCGGCTGCGCTTCGTCTGTCGCTCGAATAGGACCGGCCCGAACGGTTCCGACCGTTACGCCGCCGTTGGAGTGAATCGCCATGGCCATATTGAACCGTTTCGCCAATCCGGCGCGCTTCATGCGCCTTTCGGCCAAGCTGGTGCCCTGGGTCGGCTGGCCGACGGCGGCGCTGCTTGGCGTCGGGCTCTATCTATCGCTGTTCGTCGCCCCGCCCGACTACCAGCAGGGCGAGAGCGTGCGGCTGATGTTCATTCACGTGCCGGCCGCCTGGATGGCGCTGTTCGTCTACACCAACATGGCGTTCGCGAGCGCCGTCGGCCTGATCTGGAAGCATCCGCTCGCCGACATAGCGGCGCGCAACTGCGCGCCGATCGGCGCCGCCTTCACCTTCATCGCCTTGTTGACCGGCTCGCTCTGGGGCAAGCCGATGTGGGGTACCTGGTGGGTCTGGGACGCGCGGCTGACGTCGGTTTTGGTGCTGTTCTTCCTTTATCTCGGCTACATGGCGCTCGGCAGCGCCTTCGACGATCCGGCGCGCGGGTCGCGGGCCTCGGCGATTCTCGCGCTGGTCGGCTTCGTCAACGTGCCGATCATCAAGTTCTCGGTCGAATGGTGGAACACGCTCCACCAGCCGGCGAGCGTGATGCGCGCCGGCGGGCCGTCGATCGACGCCTCGATGCTGGTGCCGCTCCTGATCATGGCGGTCGGCTTCACGACCTATTTCTTCACCGTTCTTCTGTTGCGCATGCGGGCCGATATCACGGCGCGCAAGATCCGCGCGCTTCACATCGCCCAGGTCGAGCGCGGACGGCCGACACCGCGAGCGGCGCGGGCCTAGGATCGGTCTTTCCCGGAATTACTCGGCGTCATCCGCTCTCGAATCCGAGTCCTTCGGGTTGATACAGGTCAAACCCGCGGATCCTCGGACATGATAGATCACCCGTCATGGTCCCGCGGGGATCGAGCGTCGATGGCGCACCCGCGACTGGACGCCGGGACGGAGGCTGCCTATATGCATGCTGTCCCGCGGCGTGGAACGAGGCCGATAACGCCAATCGGCGCTGAAAAGGGTTAGCCTGGCTTGGACGCGATCACCGACTTTCTGTCGATGGGCGGCTATGGCGCCTATATCTGGCCGGCGTTCGCGGTGACGGCGGTGATCCTGATCGCGATGCTGGTGTCCAGCGTGCGGGAGCTTCGCGCTCGGGAGACCGAGCTCAAGGCGCTCCAGCGAGGCCGGACCGAATCGGGAGAGGGTCATGAAGCGTAAGCACCGCCGCCTGGTTTTCGTGGTCGTCGGCATGGCGGGGCTCGCGATCGCCGCGGCCCTGGTTCTCAACGCCTTCCGCGACAGCCTCGTCTTCTTCTATAGCCCGAGCGAGATCATCGCCAAGGACCTGCCCGAGGGGCGCCGGCTCCGCGTCGGCGGTCTGGTCGAGGAGGGCAGCGTGCGCCGCCTCGACGACGGGCTGACCACCGAGTTTCGGGTGACCGATCTTTCCGACACCATCGAGGTGGTGTTCAAGGGCGTGCTCCCCGACCTGTTCCGCGAGGGCCAGGGCGTGATCGCCGAGGGCAGCCTGGGCGCCAACGGGGTGTTCGTCGCCGATTCGGTGCTCGCCAAGCACGACGAGAAATACATGCCGCCCGAGGTCGCCGAGGCGCTCAAGAAATCGGGCCAATGGAAAGGAGCACAAGCCGAATGATCCCCGAAATCGGACATTTCGCGCTCATTCTCGCCTTCCTGGCCGCGCTGATGCAGGCGGTGGTGCCGATGATCGGCGCCCAGCGCGGGGATGCCACCTGGATGGCGGCTGCGCGGCCCATGGCGATGGCGCAGTTCCTGTTCATCGCGATCGGTTTCGCCGCGCTCACCTACGCCTATGTGATTTCCGACTTCAGCGTCGTCAATGTCGCCCAGAACTCGAACTCGGCGATGCCCATGCTCTACAAGGTCACGGGTGTGTGGGGGAACCACGAGGGCTCGCTTCTGCTCTGGGTGCTGATTCTCGCGCTCTACGGTCTCGGCATCGCGTTGTTCGGCCGCAACCTGCCGCATGCGTTGCGCGCCCGGGTGCTTTCGGTTCAGGCGATGATCTCGATCGGCTTTCTCGCCTTTCTCCTGTTCACGTCGAACCCCTTCCTGCGCTTCGATCCGGCGCCGCTCGACGGACGCCCCCTCAACCCGCTTCTCCAGGACCCGGGGCTCGCCTTCCATCCGCCGTTCCTCTATCTCGGCTATGTCGGCTTTTCGATCACCTTCTCCTTCGCCGTCGCCGCCTTGATCGAAGGGCGCGTGGACGCCGCCTGGGCGCGCTGGGTGCGGCCCTGGACGCTGGCCGCCTGGGCGTTTCTCACGCTCGGCGTGGCGATGGGAAGCTGGTGGGCCTACTACGAGCTCGGCTGGGGCGGGTTCTGGTTCTGGGACCCGGTCGAGAACTCCTCCTTCATGCCCTGGATCGCGGGCACGGCGTTGCTCCATTCGGCGATCGTGACCGAAAAGCGCGACACCCTGAAGAGCTGGACCATCCTGCTCGCCATCCTGACCTTCTCGCTCAGCCTGCTCGGCACCTTCCTGGTGCGCTCGGGCGTGCTGACCTCGGTCCATGCCTTCGCGACCGATCCGGCGCGCGGCATGTTCATCCTGGCCTTCCTGTTCATCGTCATCGGCGGCTCGCTGATCCTTTACGCGGTGCGCGCGCCTCAGCTCAAGACCGGCGGGCTGTTCGCGCCGATCTCGCGCGAGGGCAGCCTGGTGCTCAACAACGTGCTGTTGGCGACCGGCTGCGCGACGGTGCTTCTCGGCACGCTCTATCCGCTGATCCTCGATGCGCTCGGCGGCGGCAAGGTCTCGGTCGGTCCGCCCTACTTCGATGCGACCTTCGGGCCGATCATGGTGCCGATGCTCATCCTGACGGCGATCGGCCCCCTGATGCCGTGGAAGCGCGCCGATCTCGCGGGCGTGATGTCGCGGCTCAAGTTCGCCTTCGTCGCCGCCTTGATCGCCGGGGTGGCCGGCTGGTACGCCACCACCGGCATCTCGCCGTTGCCGGCGTTCGGCATGGCGATCGCCGCCTGGATCTTCGTCGGTTCGCTGATCGAGTTCGCCGAGCGGATCAAGCTGTTCCGAATCCCGTTCGCCAAGAGCTTGCGCCGCGCTTGGCATCTGCCGCGCGCCGCCTGGGGGATGACGATCGCCCATATCGGGCTTGCCATCGTGCTCGCCGGAATCGTCGGCGCGCAGTCCTGGCGGATCGAGAAGCTCCAGGTCCTCAGGGCCGGCGACACGGTTTCGATCGCGGGCTACACCTTGCGCTTCGACGGCGTGAGCGAAACGCCGGGGCCCAACTATATCGCCCGGCGCGGCACCTTCGTGGTCACGCGCGACGGCAAGGAAGTCACCCGCATGTATCCCGAGAAGCGGGTCTATGACATCCAGGCCCCGCCGACCACCGAGGCGGCGATCTATTCGAACGGCTTCGCCGACCTCTACGTGGTCATCAGCGATCCGGTCGAGGGAAGCGACGGCTACGGCACCCGCATCTACTACAATCCGCTCGTGCCCTGGATGTGGTTCGGCGGCGTGGTCCTGGTTCTCGGCGCCTTCGTCAGCCTGACCGACCGGCGGCACCGCATCGGCGCGCCCGCCCGCCGCCGCCGCGCGCCGGCCGGGGCCAAGCCTCAGGCGGCCTAGTCATGGCCTCCTCGGCCCGAGCTCGCTACCTGCTTCCGCTGGGGGCGTTCGTGCTGGTCGGCCTCGCCCTCGGCGTCGGGCTCACGTTGCGGCCCGATATCATCCCCTCGGCGCTGATCAACCAGCCGGTGCCCGAGTTCAACCTGCCGCCGATCGCCGGTCGCGACAACGGTTTCGCGACCGAGGATCTCAAGGACAAGGTGAGCCTGGTCAACGTGTTCGCGTCGTGGTGCATTCCCTGCCGGGCCGAGCATCCGCTGCTCACGCGGCTGGCCGAGACGGGGGGCGTGCCGGTCTACGGCATCAACTACAAGGACAAGCCCGCCGATGTGCGGCGCTGGCTCGACCAGCTCGGCGATCCCTATACCCGCATCGGCGCCGATCTCGACGGTCGGGTCGCCATCGACTGGGGGGTGTACGGCATCCCCGAGACCTTCATCATCGATCGGAACGGGCGCATCGCCTACAAGCAGATCGGTCCCATGAGCGCCCAGGATATCGAGGAGACGATCATGCCGATCATCGAACGGTTGCGAAAATGAACCCCCGCGCGATCCTTCTCGCCGCCGGCCTCGCGATTGCCGCGTTGACCATGGCGGCGCCGACGCCGGCGCTTGCCGTCGGCGCGACCGAAACGCTCGACGATCCGGTTTTGGAGGCGCGGGCGCGGACGATCGGCAAGCAGCTTCGCTGCCTGGTCTGCCAGAACCAGTCGATCGACGACTCCGACGCCGATCTCGCCAAGGACATCCGCCGCCTGGTGCGCGAGCAGCTCGTCGCCGGCAAGTCCGACGAGGAGATCATCAGCTATCTCGTCTCGCGCTATGGCGACTTCATCCTCCTCAAGCCGCCGTTCAAGACCACGACTTTCGCGCTGTGGATCGGACCGGGCGTGCTCCTGATTCTCGCCAGCGCGGGCGCGTTGGTCTATCTGCGCCGGCGCGCCCGGGCGGCGCGCAACGCGGTGCCGCCGCTCACCGACGACGAGCGGCGACAGTTGAAAGATCTTTTAGGGAGTGGCTAGGCCATGATCCTCTTCGTTGTGCTCGGCGCAATGACGGTGATCGCGATCGCGTTCCTCGTCCTACCCCTCCTGCGTCGAAGGGACACGGGGCCCTCGCGCAAGGATTACGATCTCGAAATCTATCGCGACCAGCTTCGCGAGCTCGAACGCGACGTCGAGCGCGGCGTGGTCGCGGCCGGAGAAGCCGAAGCCGCGCGGGTCGAGATCGAGCGGCGGATGCTCGCCGCGAAGGCGCCCGCCGAGGAGGAAAACGCGCGCGCCGCCTCGGAACCGCGAACGGCCAACCTGTTGGTCGCCTTCGCCGTCGGGGTCGTCGTGCCGCTCGCCGCCGGCGGACTTTACCTGTGGCAGGGCATGCCCGGGCTCGAAAGCAAGCCCTACGCCGCCCGCGAGGCCGAGCGCGCGGCCGCCGCCGCGAATAACCAGGCCCCCAACATCGAGGAAATGGTCGCCCGTCTCGCCGCGCGGCTCGAGCGCCAGCCAGACGACATTCAGGGCTGGATGATGCTCGCCCGCTCCTATGGCGTGCTCGAGCGCTATAGCGAATCGATCGCCGCGCTCAAGCGCGCGGTCGAAATCTCGAACAACGACCCGGGCGTCGTTGCGCTTCTCGGCGAGGCGCGCGTGTTCGCCGCCGAGGGGGTCGTGACCCCCGATGCCAAGAAGGACTTCAGGGCCGCGCTCAAGCTCGATCCGTCCGAGCCCGCGGCGCGCTTCTATCTGGCGCTCGCCAAGGCCCAGGCCGGCGACACGCGCGGCGCGCTCGACGACTGGATCGCGCTCGAACGCGACACGCCGGCGGACGCGCCGTATCTCGCCTCGCTGCGCGCCCGGATCGACGCGGCCGCGAAATCGATCGGCATCGACGTTTCGACCCTGCGCCCGCCGCCCAAGCCCGCCGCGACGCCGCCCGCCGGGACGGGACCGAGCCAGGCCGATATCGCCGCCGCCAAGGACATGTCGCCCTCGGATCAGAAAGCCTTGATCCGCGGCATGGTCGACCGCCTCGCCCAGCGTCTCGAAGGCCAGCCCGACGATCTCAAGGGCTGGGTCCAGCTCGCGCGCTCGTACCGGGTGCTCGGCGAGAAGGAGAAGGCGCGCGACGCCTACGCCCGCGCCGCCGCGCTCGCGCCCAAGGACGCGGGCGTGCTCCAGGGCTACGCCACGGCGCTCATCGAGGCCGCGCCCGACGGCGCCCCGTTGACCGAGCAAGCGGTCGGGGTGATCGAGCGGCTCGCCGCGCTCGACGGCGAAAACCCGCAGGTGCTTTGGCTTCTCGGCCGGGCGGCGGCGGAGAAGGGCGACACCGCCCGCGCCCGCGACCTGTGGCAGCGGCTGCTCGCCAAGCTGTCGCCCGGAAGCGCCGACAGCAAGGCGATCCAGCAGGCCATCGACTCGCTCGCCAAGACTTCGCCCGACGGCTGATCCCCGCGAGAGATTTTTTATCTGAAATGGGTCGGCACGCTTAAGTCCTTGGCCCACTCCCCCGCCCGGCCACCCACGGAATTGTAGAATAGGGGCGGTCGGGCGGGGGAGTTTCTATGGTCCATTTTAGTTTTTGGGCGGTTTGTGCGAAGAATTCTCCGCGC
>CAZHDF010000098.1:0-4243 GCA_964531525.1 uncultured Alphaproteobacteria bacterium
CGTGTGACCTCTGCCTTCGGAGGGCAGCGCTCTATCCAGCTGAGCTACGGGTGCGTGGGGGCCAAGCTACTGCATTGGGCGGCCCCGCGTAAACCCTTTCGGGCGTGGTCGGGGCGGGCGGCTATGCGGGCGGCGTCGCGGGGCGCGTCGATGCGGCGGGAGCGGTTTGCGCGAGCGGCCGCTGGGGGCTCGGCGTCGGGGGCGCGCGGGTTGTGGAAGGCGCGCCCGGGGTTGGGCCCGGATCCGGGATCGCGGCGGGCGCGTCGCCGCGCAGGCGCGCGAGCGTCGCCGCCGGGGCGGGCGTGGCCGCCGCCCGGTCGATGGCCGGAGCGAAACCCGGGAAGGCTGCGCGCGCGCCGGCGACGATCGCGTTTCGGCTTTCGGGGGCGGCGGCGGTCGCCACGCTGACGATCGCGGCGGCGGCGGCCGGATGGCGGGCGATCGCCGCGACCACGGCGAAGGCGAGCGCCGCGTCGTCGCGCCGCGCCTGGGCGGCGTCGATCCGCTCGCCGTCGGCGCCCGCGATCTCGGCGGCGATCGCCGCGCCGGTCGCGGTTTCGGCGTTTCGGCGCAACGCCGCGCGCAGGCTCGCGACCGCGTCGGCCGGAAGATCGGGCGTCGCGAGGTCGGGCATTGCCCGGGCCGCGCGTGGCGGGAGCGATGGCGCGAATGCGGGAACCGGCGCGCGCATCGCGCCGCCCGCCGCCGGCGTGATGGCGGCGAGCGCGCGCCCGGCGACCAGCAACTCGGTTTCGCTCGCGGCCGGCGCGGACGGAGAGGAGGACGTTGGCGCCGGCGATACGGGGATGGGTGTCGGCGCCGTCGCGCGCGCCAGCCGTGCCGGACGCCGACAGATGGGGCTGAACGGCTTTTCCCTGAACGCGCGGAAGGCATCGCATTCGCGACCCGTGGCGAGCGACAGCAAATGGTCGCCCGGTCCCTTGCCGGTCGTGAGGTAGCTCGCGCTCGTGAGGACGGTGGTCGCGATCGTGAGCGCGGGCGGTACCGCGCAGCCCGCTAGCGCGAACAGCGCGAACGCCGGTATGGCGAAACGAAGCCTCATGCCTCGACCGTAGCGGGCCGGCCTTGAGATTTGGTTACCGCCGGCCGCGCCGCCGCTGACCCGGTGTCCCGATGAGCCGGCTTACGGTGCGATCAACTTCCGAACAGAAGCCGTTCGCGGCGGTAGAGGCGGGCGGCGACCAGCAGCAGCGCGCCCGCGACCAGGCTGGTCGCCGCGCTCGCGGTCACGATGTCGAGCAGCCGCACGGGCTCGCCGCGCACGATCTGGCCAAACAGAAGGGTCTGGCCGAAGGTCGGGATCGCCAGCATCCACTCATGCGCCCGAAACGAGACGAACACGAGCACCAGCCCGGGCAGCGCCGGCAGGAGCGGCAGCAGCGCGAGGTAGGTCTGCGCCTCCTTGAAGCTCGAGGTGAGCGCCGCGATGATTACCTGAAGCGCGACCGCGAGCAGCATCAACGGCACGGCGATCAGGAAGACGGCGACGAACGCCGCGCCGTCCGGACCCGCGACCGCGCTCGCGTCGCCCCGGGTCAGCAGGGTGAACACGCCGCGAAAGGCGACCAGTTGAACGGCGAGCGAGGCGGCGGTGAAGACGAAGGCCGCCGCCACCTTGCCGCTCATCAGCTCGAGCCGCGTGACCGGGTTGGCGAGAAGCGGTTCGAGCGAACCCCGCTCGCGCTCGCCGGTGGTCGCGTCGATCGCGAGATAGACCCCGCCGATGAAGATGGTGAAGATGATGAAAGGCGGCATCATGTTGAGGAAGAAGCCGGTCAGGCTGCGGCCCACGGCGACGTCGACGTTGTCGAGCGCGATCGGCTGGATCACCCGGACATCGACCCCGCGCGCGCCGAGCCGCGTTGTCGCGACCGACTGGGCGTATTCCTGCAACAGGGTCATGGCGCGGGTCATGGCCATGACCGCCGACAGCCGCGAGCCGTCCGAGACGACCTTGATCGGCGCCGGGCGCTCGTTCTCGAACCGCTCGGCGTAGTCCTTGCCGATGATGATCACCGCCTCGCTCTCGCCGGCGCGCACGGCGCGCGCCGGATCGCTCGGCGCGGGCACCACGCGAGCGCCGTGGCTTTCGAGGTATTCGACCAGCGCGGGCGCGCGCTCGGCTCCCAGGACGGGGAGATCGAGGGTCCGGGTCGGCAGCTCGCGCACGGCGCCGCCGACCAAGCCGATCATCACGCCGACCAGCAGCGGGCCGATGAAGGGATAGAGCATGGCGGTCGCCACGCTGCGCCGGTCGCGCAGGTTGTCGATCACCTCCTTGGCGAAAACCACCCAGATGCGCTCGAACACGGCGTCACCCGGCCATGCAGGCGGTGGCGGTCACGAAGGCGTCCTCGAGATCGGCCTTGCCGGTGTCGCGCCGCAGCGCGTCGGGGGTGCCGTCGGCGAGCACGCGCCCCCGGCCCATGACCACCAGCCGGTCGCAGAGCGCCGAGACCTCCTGCATGATATGGCTCGAGAACAGGATGCAGCAGCCCTCGTCGCGGATTCGCCGGATCAGCGCCCGCATCGAGCGGCTGGCGGCGACGTCGAGCCCATTGGTCGGCTCGTCGAGCAGCACGTTGTGCGGGCGGTGGACCAGCGCCCGGGCGAGCGCCACCCGCATCCGCTCGCCGCGCGAGAAGCCGCGCACCGGGCGATCTGCGAAGGCACCCATGTCGAGCATGTCGATCAGGCGGTCGATCTCGCGCTCGAGCGGTTGGCGCTTGAGCCCGTGAAGGCGGCCGAAGTAGCGAATATGCTCGCGCGCGGTCAGCCTCGGGTAAAGCCCCCGGGCGTCGGACAGGACGCCGATCCGGCGCTGGACCTCGCGCGGCGCGGCGGCGGTGTCGAAGCCGTCGATCTCGGCGCGGCCGGCATCGGGCCGCAGCACCGTATAGAGAATGCGCAGCGTCGTCGTCTTGCCGGCCCCGTTGGGACCGATCAGACCGGTGATGCAGCCGTCGTCGGCGACGAAACTGACACCGGCGAGCGCCTCGATTTTTCCGAAGCCTTTATGGACGTCGCGGACTTCTATCATGACCGTCCCGATGCTGGGCGGTCAGTTTGCCGCGCCGGCGTTAAGAGGTCGTGAACCCGGGCGTATCTTCGGGCGATTTTTCAACCCTGTAGAGATGGTGGCGGCCGTCGCCGACGCCGTCGGGGAGCGCGATCTCGCGCCAGCCGGGCGCCGTCATCGGCCGGTCGGAGACCACCGCCGCCCCGGCGCGCAGAAGGGGCGCGGCCGCGGGCGCGAGCCAGGCGACCAGCGCCGAGTCGCGTTCGAGGTCCTCGCTGCCAACGTCGAAATGGGCGAGCGCGGCGGTTCCGGCCAAGCGGTCGCGCGCCTCGGGCAGGGTGTCGCGGAACTCGCCCAGGAACAGCCGTCCGGGGGGCGGGACGCAATCGGCCGGGCAATGGATCTCGCGGTCGAAGGCGAACAGCGCGCGGTCCGGCAGGCGCGCACGCAGGAAATCATAGGTGCGCCCCTTGCCGAGCCCGAACTCGAGCACCGGTCCGGGGAGGTCGGCGATCAGCTCGATCGCGCGCGCGAGGCAGTCGCGCTGCGCGGCGAGCCGGGCGATCATGCGTTCGAGTCGGTTGTCGGGCGGCATGGCGGGGCCTTTTCTCGCGCGCGGCGCTTCGGACGGGAAGGGCGGCGGCGCGCCCCGGGTCTCTTCATTATATGGGTTATATGGGGCGGGTCTCGGCGATGACGAGGCGCGGCGCGTTAACGATTAGCGTATAGGGCCAAGACGGGCCGAAGATTAAGTCTAATTTAACCGGCGGCGGTGTATTTCCCTGGGAAAGGCGGAGTTACGGTTTCTGCCTGTGATGAAGGTCACTTACAGTCAAGCGGTGGGCTGGTATATCGCTTGACATAACGCGCTAACGATCGAGGAGTCGAGTGATGATCCAGTATCTGCGCAGCTTCTTTAAGGACGAGGAAGGCGCCACGGCCATCGAGTACGGCCTGATTGCCGCCGGCATCGCCGTCGTCATTATCACGGCGGTTCGTCTTGTCGGTACCAACCTCACCGCCACGTTCAACAGCGTCGCGAATTCGATCGGCCCGGGTGGTTGATCTGCACGCTGCCGCTTGTCGTGTCGTGGCGTCGGAGTTCCGGCGTCACCCACGGCAAGCCCGAATTCGCCCGCCGCTCTGGCGGGATGGGAACGCCCCCGAGTTTCGGGGGCGTTTTCTTTAGTCCCTGGCCCCCGA
>CAZHDF010000098.1:4343-12445 GCA_964531525.1 uncultured Alphaproteobacteria bacterium
GCCCCCGAGTTTCGGGGGCGTTTTCTTTAGTCCCTGGCCCCCGAATTTCGGGGCGTTTTCTCGAGGTCCGGAAGGACTCGGCCCGGCGATCGAATCAGGGGGTCTTGTGTCCGGTCGCGCCCGGCTTCTTGCCCGCCCGGGCGTTGGCCTTGAGTTGGCGGTTCCGGGCCCGCGAGCGCGCGATCAGCGCGCTTAGGCGCTCGTCCATGAGGCCGGCGCCGCTCGCGATCTGCGGCAGGTTGAAGTCGCCGCCGATGTTGAGCTCGAGCAGCATCGGCCCCGCGTCGGTCAGCGCCACGTCCCAGGCCTGGATGGTCAGGCCGGGAAAGGCGCGCGCGGCGGTCAGGGTAAGATCGCGGATCGTCTCCCACGCGGGGATTTGGCGGCCGACCAGCGGCTCGCCCGAATCGGGATGGGTCTCGACGAGCTCGCGCTCGGGGCCGACGCCGCGCACCACCTGCTTGATGCGGCCGGTCTCGGGATCGACCGCGCCCAGCATGTTGCCCTGACGCCAGAAATTGTCGGCGACGTTGCCGTTGGCCGGAATCTTCCAAACCACGCGATAGATCTCCATCTCGTCGCCGACCGTCAGCACCATGACCCGGACCGTCGCCATGCCCGCGCCCGAGAGGCACGCGACCTCGGGGGCGGGCGCGAGCCGTTCCTGGAAGAGATAGCCCTGGTCGAAGAAGGGCGCGATCGCCTCGACGAAACCCGCGACCGGAACCTTGTCACCGCCGCCGAGCACCAGGCTGTCGCTTTCGCCGTCGTAGGCCTCGACCGAGGCAACGCCGACCGAATACATGCCGCAGACCGGCTTGGAGAAGAACGGGTAGCGCATGCCGTCGCGCAGGAAGGCGGCGAGCGCCTCGGCGCCCGCGAAGCCCGGCGCGGATTCGAAATCGCGCGTCGGATGGTAGACCGCGAAAATGCGCGGCGTGCGGAACCCCAGCCCGGCCATGGTCGCGTAGAAGACCAGCTTGTCGTGGGCGATCGCCCACCAGGCGAGATCGTTGCAGGTGGTGTGGATCCGGTCCTGGGCGCTCTTGCCGAGAAACCGCGCCTTCTGGTCGTAGGAATAGCGGCTATCGTCGTAGAGGCCGTAGTAATAGTACTCCTCGGGCCGCAGCTTGCCCGAGCCCATCGACAGCTTGGCCATCTCGGAAATTTGCGAGAACAGGGACTTGCCGAACTTCTTGCGGGCGAGGATCATGCAGCGCGCGACGTCGAGCGGGGCTTCCTGCTTTTCTTCCTCGAGGAATGGCCGTGTCGCCATCGGCATTTTCTCCGTCGGTTGCGGGCGCGGGGCGCGCCGTCTTTCGAAAACGTTAAGACGCCGCCGTTAAGTCTTGGTTAACGGTGGGGCGGTGTTTTCTCCCGGGGCTTTTCTGGGTCCGCCCGGGGCTTGACGATTCCGGATTCAATGGCCTAATCATTAGACGATAGGATCCATGAGAGGCAGGCCCCCCCGGCGCATGAAGCCGATTCGCAAACCCGCGACCCACGAGCTCGTCATCGAGCGGATCAGGCGCGCGATCCATCTTTGCACCTATCTGCCGGGCGACCGCCTGCCGCCCGAGCGCGAGATCGCCGATCAGCTCGCGGTCTCGCGCGAATCGGTGCGCGATGCGATCAAGGTGCTGGTCGACAAGGGCTATCTGATCAGCCGCCGGGGCGCCAACGGGGGGCTCACGGTCACCTCGCTGATGCGACCGCTCGCGCATATGAAGGAGCGGCTGCGCGACGAGTCCGAGAACTTCCTGCATCTGATGGAGTTCCGCCGCACCAACGAATCGCTCGCCGCCCGCCTCGCCGCCGCCCGGCGCGACGACGCCGACCTCGCGCGGCTTCGGCGCGCGATCGACGACCTCCAGCGCAACGACGGCATCCCCCGCTTCCGCAAGGCCGATCAGGACTTCCACCTGACGGTCGCGGCGGCGGCGCACAACCCCTATGTCGAGGAGGCGATCGAAAGCGCGCGCGACGCGATCTTCCTGCTCGTGGGCCACGATTACCCGATTCTGCTGCATAGCAGCCTCGACGGACATATCCGTATCTTCGAGGCGATCGCCGCCGGCGACGGCGCGCGCGCGGAAGCCGCCATGGCCGAACATATCGACATCGCCGTGCAGGAGCTCGTCGGCGTGGTCGCGGCCCGCCATTCGCCCGAGCCGCCGGTCGCCTCGGTCGGCTGAGCCGTCCCTCCACCCATCGCCCTTCGGGCGCGCCCCTCGGCGACGCGCCCCTTGACATGTTAACCTTTGATTGGCCTAATTATCAGACGATCAGGGTCTAATAATCGGATCATTGATCGCGAAGATGAGGGGTGCGCGCGCTCGGCGTCGGGAATCGGGGCCGCGGCCGCGGAGACCTTCGAGAACAACGATTGACCGCCCGCGCGCGGTCAGGGTGTCTCGGCGTCGATTGGCCGACGCGATCTCGTCGACCGGGGGCGGATACGGCATCGCCGAGAGAACAGGGAGGGAGTTACATGTCGCACGCCAGCAGGAAACGTTCACCCAAGTCCAAGACAAGCAAGGCCAAGACGGGCCCGGCCGCCGGCAAGGTCGCGCGCCGCCCGGTGCTCAAGGGTCTCGCCGCGCTCGCCGCGGCGGGCGCTTCGGCGCGCAGCGTCGGCCCCTTCATCCGCGACGCCGAGGCGGCAACGCTGAAGCTGCGCTGGCTGGGGTGGGAGCATTACAACGTCGAGAAGATCACCAACGACTTCGAGAAGGAGCACAATGTCAAGGTTTCGGCGGGCTTCTTCGACGGCAACTCGGAGGCCTACAACAAGCTCAAGGCCGGCGGCACCCAGGACTTCGACTTGGTGATGGCCGACGGCTTCTGGCCGCGCCTCTACTTCAAGCAGGGACTCACGCAGCCGACCGACTACGGCAAGATTCCGAACATGAAGTATGTGTTCCCGGACTTCCTGCCACCCAAGTACAACCTTCTCCAGGAGGAAGGCGGCACCGCCATGGTCGGCGCGCCCAATTGCTGGGGCGGTTACGGCAACTCGATCAACCTCGACAAGGTCGACCCCGAGGACGCCAAGACCATGGGCATCCTGTTCAACGACAAGTACAAGGGGCACATCTCGACCAGCGATCGCTTCGAGGAGAACATCGCCGAGGCCGGGCTTTACGCCGCCTACACCATGGGCACGATCGACAGCCCGCGCCCCGACGGCAAGAGCTTCAACCCCTATGTGCTGACCGACGCCGAGCTCGCCGAGGCCAAGCGCCTGCTTATCAAGCAGAAGGGCCTTCTGGTCACGCGCTGGAAGGACGAGGACACGCTCGAGCGGCTGTTCCGCTCGCAGGTGGTCTGGGTCTCGCCCGAGTGGTCGGGAATTTACCGGCGCATCTACTTCGACATGCTCGACGGCAAGACCGACCTGCGGTTCACCCATGTGCTCAGGCCCAAGGAAGGCGGGCTCGGCTGGGTCGATACCTGGAACATCACCTCGGGCGTCACCGACAGCGAGAAGCTCGAGATCGCGCATAAGTGGATCGACCTCCGGCTCAAGCCCGAGAACATGGCGCTGGTCGCCACCGAGATCGGCTGGTCGCCCACGGTCGACATGCGCAAGCTGGTGCCGCAGCGGTTCGTCGACGCGTTGTTCCTCGACCATACCGAGGACATTCACGGCCTCTACCAGTTCGACAAGCCCTCTTCGCCCGAGAAGTGGGAGCGGATCTGGTCGGAGGTCGAGGCCGCGTGAGCGCCGCTCGCGCGCGCATCTCGCCTCCCGGCGATGTAACGGGGGCGGCGCGACCCGTCGCCCCCGGCTTCGCCGGGTCCGCATCCCCGGAAAGGCGCGCCCGGAACGATGGCTGACGCGACGATCGTCATCGAGGGCGTGACCAAGCGGTTCGGCGCGGTCACGGCGGTCCGCCATGTCGATCTCGCGATCGATCAGCGCGAGTTCTTCGCCCTTCTCGGCCCCTCGGGCTCGGGCAAGACGACGCTGCTGCGCATCATCGCCGGGCTCGAGACGCCGGACGAGGGGCGGGTGTTGATCGCCGGCCGCGACGTGACCCGTCTGCCGCCTTACCTGCGCGGCGTCTCAATGGTGTTCCAGGACTTTCTTCTCTTTCCCCACAAGACGGTCGGCGAGAACATCGTCTTTCCGCTCAAGATGCAGGGGGTGAGCAAGGCCGAGCAGGCCGAGCGGCTGTCCTGGATCGCCGACATGCTGCATATCGACGGCCTCGAGGACCGCTTTCCGAACCAGCTTTCGGGCGGTCAGCAACAGCGCGTCGCGCTCGCCCGCGGGCTGATTTCGCGCCCCGCCCTGCTGTTGCTCGACGAACCGCTCGCCAATCTCGACCGCGAGTTGCGCAAGGAGATGGAGGTCGAGGTGCGCCGCTACCACGGCGAGCTCGGCATTCCTTTCGTCTACGTCACCCATAACCAGGAAGAGGCGCTCACCATGAGCGACCGGATCGCGGTCATGCGCGACGGCACGTTCGATCAGGTGGCGCCCAAGCTCGAGGTCTATACCCATCCGGCGACCCGCTTCGTGGCGAGCTTCGTCGGCCAGGCGAACCGCATGGGCGGTCCCCTGGTCGCGATCGACGGCGCGACCGCGCGCATGGATTGGGGCGGCATCGAGATCGAAGTGCCGCGGCCCGACGGCGCGACCGTCGGCGACCGGGTCGAGTATTTCGTGAAGTCCGAGCGCATCGACCTGATCGCGGACGCCGAGGGGCCATTACCCGACGGCGAAGCGCCCGCGACGGGCGGAAACCACCTCGCCGGCACCCTGCGCGATATCATCTTCAAGGGCCAGATCGCCGATTATTTCGTGGTTCTCGACAACGGGACCGAGATCGTGGTGAGCGCCGCCTCGGTGGCCGCGGGTCTGCCGCCGCGCAGCCGGGTGATCGCCCAATGGCCGGCCGACGCGGGCCAGTGCTTCATGGCCGAGGAGGCCTAGGGCGATGGCGACGAAGGCGCGCTTTCTCGATCGGACGGCGGTGCGTTTCGCGATACTCGCGATGCCCGGCGTGATCTTTCTTCTGGTCTTCGTTCTGGTCCCGATCCTGACGATCGTGGTGTTCAGCTTCTGGCGGACCGAGAGCTACGAGATCTATGCCGACTGGAACCTCGAAAATTACCGCGTCATCCTGACCGAGCGAACCTATCTCGTCTTTCTCGGTCGCTCGCTTTTGACGGCGACGCTGGTGACGCTCGGCAGCCTCGTCGTCTCCTGGCCGGTCGCCTATTTCATCGCCAAGCACGGCGGACGCTACCGGTTGCTGCTCGTGGTCGCGCTCGCGGCGCCGTTCTTCACCGGGATCATCCTGCGGGTCGCCGCCTTGCAGACCATCCTGGGGCCGATCGGGCTGATCAACATGGCGCTGATGAACCTGGGGTTCGAGCCGATCCGCGTTCTCATGTACACCAAGGTCGCCGCCGGGATCGGCACCGCGTATCTTTATTTGCCGTTCGTGGTCACGGCGATCTATCTCTCGCTGGTCAACTTCAACTTCGAACTTCTCGAGGTCGCCAAGGTCAACGGCGCGCGACCCTGGCGGGCCTTCATCGAGATCACTTGGCCGCTCAACTGGATCGGCACCGTGATCGGGGTGGCGCTGGTGTTCATCCCCTCGCTCGCCGAATCGATCACGCCGCGTTTCCTCGGCGGTCCCAACGGAGCGTCGTTCGGCATGATCCTCGGCAATCAGTTCGGCACCACCGGCACCTGGGCGCTGGGCTCGGCCATGGGCGTGGTGCTGTTCGCGGTCTCCTTCGTCGTGATCCTGGTTTTGTTCCGGACCGTGAGCCTCCGGCGCAGCGGCTTCACCGGCGCGACGGGTTGAGCCATGGGCGGCGACGGGGCCGAGCGGGCGATGAAGCTGTGGATGGGGGTGGCGCTCGCCCTTCTCTACATCTTCCTCTACGCGCCCATCGGCTACATCATCTACGCCTCGTTCTCGGCCAACGTGGTCTGGCCCTTCCCACCCGAGTTCACGCTCGCGGCCTACGCCAAGCTCGCGAGCAGTAGCGATTACAAGCAGGCGCTCGGCAACAGCGTTTATCTCGCGCTCGGCAGCGCGGTGCTCTCCACCCTGTTCGCGACCGCCGGCGGCATGGCGGTGCTCAAATACCCCCTCAAGGGGCGCGTGGCCGTGCTGCTGGTTTATGTCTGTCCGCTGTTCATCGCCGAGCTGCTGGTCGGCATCTCGAGCCTGATCTTCAACAAGCAGGTTCTGGGGCTGCCCGGAAATCTCGGCTCGGCGATTCTCGCCAACGCGGCCCACGGCACGGCGTTCGGCTTCTTGATCGTGCTCGCCCAGCTCGTGCGCTACGACTGGCGGCTCGACGACGCCGCGATGGTGTTCGGCGCGACGCCCTGGCGCTGCTTCCGCGAGGTGACGCTGCCCAACATCTGGCCGGCGATCCTCGGCGCGTTCTTGATCAGCTTCCTGCTGGCGTTCAACGACCTCGAGATCTCGTACTACAACCTCGGCGCGATCCCGACGCTGCCCACCGTGGCCTGGGGCTCGCTGCGCTACGGGCTCAAACCCGAGCTGTTCGCGCTCGCCGCGCTCGTCAACGGCCTCGTGTTCATCGTCTTCGTCGTGATGTATCTCCTCATGCGGACCGGGTTGGTGCGCTTCGGCTACCGGGAGGAATGAGCCCGCGCCGGCGCCGCGCCGGTGCCAATTTTGGATGGGAAAAATGAAAGGCTTCGATTTCAACAAGAAGATTGCCTTCGTCACCGGGGCCGGTGGCGGCATGGGGCTCAATATCGCTCGCGACCTTCTGGCCGCCGGCGCCGAGGTGACGATGTTCGACGCCAAGCCCGCGCCCGAGGGGCTCGACGAAGGCCCGGGAGGCGCGCGCTACGTCCAGGGCGACCTGACCGACGAGCCCGCCGTCGCTCGCGCCATGGCCGAAACCGTCGAGGCCCACGGCCGGCTCGACTATCTCGTCAACGTGGCCGGCGTGCTGTGGTTCGACCGCGACCGCTCGCTGGTCGACATCGATCTCGACGTCTGGGACCGGGTGCTCGCCGTCAACCTCAAGTCGGTGGTCCATACCGTGCGTCACGCGGTACCCGCGATGCGGCGCGGCGGTGGCGGCGCGATGGTCCATTTCTCGACCATCCAGTGCCTGCGCGGCGACGACCAGCCCCAAGACGCCTATCAGGCTTCCAAGGCGGGGATCGTCGCGCTCTCGAAGTCGATCGCGATTCAGTTCGCGGGCGATCGAATCCGCTCCAACGTGATCTTCCCGGGGCCGACGCTCTCGCCCATGCAGGCGCGCTGGGAAGGCAAGGAGGACGTGCAGGCCCGGGTCGCGGCCCATGTGCCGCTCGGGCGCATCGGCACGACCCAGGACATGTCGAACGCCTGCCTGTTCCTACTGTCGGACGCGGCGTCCTTCATCACCGGCACCGGCCTGGTCGTCGACGGCGGCATTCTGGCCGCGCCGTGACGGGCCGGGGGCGCGGGGTGGCGTCGACTTAACGCATCATGCCTACTTGCCGAGGCTCCTTCGGACGTAGGCGACCACCGCCCAGCGCTCGGTTTCGCTCAGCGTGTCCTTGAAGGCCGGCATGGCCGAGCCGTAGGGCTCGCCTCCTTCCGACACGGCATAGAAGATAAGCCCCGCCATCCGGCCCTGTCGGTACGTCATTCGCGTGAGGTCGACGGGCCTTGGGTTCAGATCCCGGCCCGCCTCGCCATCGCCGCGTCCCGAAGCCCCGTGACAGGCGGCGCAGTTCTCCTCGTAGACCGTTCGCCCGAGCGCCAGGGTCTTCGCATCCAGGGGCAGTGGATTGCGCATCCCGCGGTAAGTCCTCGCCGCGTCGCCGCGCCAAAAGTCGCGACGGCGCTCCCGGGTGGCGGAGTTCATGGTCTCCATGCCCTGGCCCATCCGCATTCCGGCGTCGCCGCTCCCGCCCATCATCTGCGCGCCCGCGACGCCAGCCGCCAACAGGGTCAGCGCGCCAAGGCCCGCAACGACAAGTGCCATTCGTTTCATCGCGCCGATCTCCATTTTCCAGTCCGGGATTTTCGATCCTCGTCCACCGAGGGCATGATGTTTTTGCACCGAATCGGCACATCCAATGTCCTTGGCCCACTCCC
>CAZHDF010000099.1:0-12303 GCA_964531525.1 uncultured Alphaproteobacteria bacterium
CGGGCGTTACCCGGCACCGTGTTTCCGTGGAGCCCGGACTTTCCTCCCCCCGGCCAAGCCGGAAGGCGGCCATCCGACCGTCTGGCGCCACAAGAGACGTAAGGTCCGCGCGCGGTCGCGTCAAGCCGGCTCGTCGCGGGCGAGTTCGCGGGCGAGGCGAAGCGCGAGTCGCGCGGTCTCGGGGTCGGCCACGCCGTCGACCCGGCGCGGGCGGAAGTGACGCTGAAAGGCGGTGACCACGGCGGCCAGGCCCTCGTCGTAAAGGCCGTCGCGGGCGACGCCGTAGCCGATCTCCGCGAGCGCCGCCTGCAACTCGGCGACCGCGAGGCCGGCGTCGCCGGCGCGCAGTGTCAGCCCCATCTCGCCCCGGACCTCGGGCGCGGGCCACAGGCCGACGCCGACGGCGGCGAGCCGCGCCCAATCGAACAGCTCGCCGGGATCGGCGCGCCGCGCGGGCGCGACGTCCGAATGCCCGACCACGTTGCGCGCCGGGATCGGGTGGCGGGCGAGGATGTCGCGGGCGAGCGCGATCACCGCGTCCATCTGGGCGTCGGAAAACGGGCGGTAGCCGAATTCATGGCCCGGGTTGACCAGCTCGATCCCGATCGAGGCGCCGTTCACGTCGGTGCATTCGCGCCAGACCGCGCGTCCCGCGTGCCAGGCGCGCCGGGTCTCCTCGACCAGGCGATGGACGGCGCCGTCCTCGTCGACCAGGTAATGCGCGCTGACCTTGGCGGCCGGGTCGCACAGCCGGTCGAGCGCCGCGCGGGCGTCGGTCATGCCGGTGTAGTGCAACACCAACATGTCGACCGCGACGCCCGGCGGCCGCGGGTCGTGATTGGGCGAGGGCCGCTCGATCATCGTGATCACGGACGTAGTCTCTATTTCATGCCGCGCCGGCGGCGGATGCGTTGGTAGGCGTCGTTGATGCGGGCGAGCTTCTCGTTGGCGAGCGCGATGAACTCCTCGGGCATGCCCTCGGCGATCAGCCGGTCGGGGTGGTACTGGCGGGCGAGCCGGCGGTAGGTCGCCTTGATCGCCGCGTCGTCGGCGTCCGGGGAGACGCCGAGAATCTCGTAGGCGTCGGCGTCCGCCCCTTCCATATGGCCCGAGCGGACGCGCTCGAACCGGGCATCGTCGAAGCCGAAGATCTCGGCTACCCGGCGCAGATAATCGAGCTCGGCCGGATGGACCACGCCGTCGGCCTTGGCGATCTCGAACAGGCCGTCGAGCAGTTCCTCGAGCAGCCGCGGGTTGTCGCGGAATAGAATGGCGATCTGGCGGGCATAGGGCTCGAACCCCGCCGCGTCCTTGCGCGCGCGGTTGAACAGGCGGCCGACGTCGCGCATCTCGCCGGCCGGGATCTGGAAGGTGCGCTTGAAGGCGTCGATCTCGTCGCGGGTGACCACGCCGTCGGCCTTGGCCATCTTGGCGGCGAGCACGATCACCGCGACGGTGAAGGCGACCGGCTTGACTTCCTCGGCGCCGATCCGCGCCGCCCCGCGCATCCGGTCGAGGCCATGGCCCACGACCGCGCCGACCAACGCGCCGAGCGGCCCGCCGAGGGCGAAGCCCGCGGCCCCGCCGATGACCTTGCCCCAGATGCTCATTCGTCGTCCATGGCGCCGTCGTCCACGAAAGGTGCCCGCCCGGCCGTCGAGCACGACCGGCGGCGGAGAGACAATAATGGGTCGCGCGCCGGCGCGCCAGGGGGCGGCGAAAAGTCGCGGAAATCGGCGGCGGGACTCGCGTTTTCGCGGGGAGTGCGCGAAGATACGGCGTCCGCCGGCCAGGGGTGGCGGCGGGGCCGGTCCGGCGCGCGCGTCGGCGCGGCGGACGGATCAGGCGCCCTTCGGGGCGCGCGTTACGATCGGGGAGGATACATGAGTGACAAACGCACGGTCGCGATCGTCGGTTCTTCGCTGAGCGGGAAGACGACGCTGCTCGAAAGCCTGCTCTACGCCAGCGGCGCGATCGGCCGCAAGGGCTCGGTCAAGGAAGGCAATTGCGTGGGCGACGGCTCGGCCGAGGCGCGCGAGCGCCAGATGAGCACCGAGGTCTCGGCGGCCACCGCGACCTTCGAGAACGTGACCTTCAATTTCATCGACTGCCCGGGCTCGATCGAGTTCGCCGCCGAGGCGCGCAATGCCCTGATGGGCGCCGACGCCGCGCTGGTCGTCTGCGAGGCCTCGCCCGAGCGCATGGTGATGCTGTCGCCGCTGTTTCATTTCCTCAACGATCACGGCATTCCCCACCTCGCCTTCGTCAACAAGATCGACCGCCTGTCCGGGTTGATCCGCGATCTCATGCCCGCCATGCGCGGCGTTTCGGGGCATCCGCTGGTTCTGCATCAAGTGCCGATCCGCGACGGCGAGCACGTGACCGGCTATGTCGATCTGGTCACGGGCCACGCCTACGCCTATCACGAGGGCGCCGCGGCCGAGGAGACCGAGACCCCCGAATCGGTCGCCGACCGCTCGAAGACGGCGCGCACCGAGCTTCTCGAATCGCTCGCCGATTTCGACGATACGCTGCTCGAGATGCTGCTCGAGGATCAGGAGCCGTCGGAGGACGAGATCCTGGACTACGTCCGCAAGGAAATGGCGGCCAACAAGATCGTGCCCGTCTTCCTGGGCGCGGCCGAGCATGAATTCGGCGTCCGCCGGCTGCTACGCCACATGGTCACCCTGGTGCCCAAGGCCGAGGAAACCGCCAAGCGGCGCGGCATCGACACCGCGTCCAAGGAGCCCCTCGCCCAGATCATCAAGACCTACATGACCCCGCACGGCGGCAAGCTCTCGCTGGTTCGCGTCTGGCGCGGCGAGCTGGCCGACGGCACCACGCTCAACGGCGAGCGGGCGGCCGGCGTCTACCGCATGATGGGCATCAACCAGGAAAAGCTCGCCGCCGCCGAGGCCGGCGACATCGTCGCGCTCGGCCGGCTCGAGAAGGCGCAGACCGGGGACACGCTGGCGCCCGGCGGCGCGCCGCCGGCCGATCCGCTGCCCGTGGCCGAGCCGCTGCCGCCGGTCTACGCGCTCGCGGTCGAGGCCGAGCATCGCAACGACGAGGTCAAGATGTCGGCCGCGGTCGCCAAGGTGATCGAGGAGGACCCCTCGCTGTCGATCGAACAGGTCGCCGAGACCCACGATTTCCTGCTCAAGGGCCAGGGCGAGATCCATCTTCAGGTCGCGCTCGCCCGGCTGCGCAACAAGTACGGGCTGGCGCTGACCACGCGCCCACCGCGCGTCGCCTACAAGGAAGCGATCCGCCGAGGGGTCGCGCAGCACGGCCGCTTCAAGCGCCAGACCGGCGGCCACGGCATGTTCGGCGACGTCCATATCGAGGTGCGGCCACTGCCCCGGGGCTCGGGCTTCCGCTTCGAGGAGAAGATCGTCGGCGGCTCGGTGCCCAAGCAGTACATCCCGGCGGTCGAGGCCGGGGTGCGCGAGTTTCTCGACAAGGGGCCGCTCGGCTTTCCCGTGGTCGACGTCTCGGTCACCTTGACAGACGGCGCGTTCCATTCGGTCGATTCGAACGAGCAGTCGTTCAAGCTCGCCGCCCGGGTCGCCATGACCGAGGCGATGCCCAAATGCGACCCCGTTCTGCTGGAGCCAATCTGCCAAGTGGTGATCTCGATCCCCAACGACGCCACCTCGAAGGTCCACGGCCTGATCAGCGGCCGGCGCGGCCAGATCCTGGGCTTCCACCCCAAGGACGGCTGGGAGGGCTGGGACGAGGTCGAGGCCTATATCCCCGAGGCCGAGCTCCACAGCCTGATCCTGGAGCTGCGCTCGCTGACCCAGGGCGTGGGCTGGTTCACCTACGAGTTCGACCACTTGACCGAGCTGACCGGGCGGGTCGCCGATCAGGTGCTCGCGCAGTACGGCGCCAAGGCCGAGGAGCAGGTGTCCTAGAACTCGTTGATGGAGTTAAGCCGGCACCGGCTTAGTCCCTTGGTCCACTCCCCCGCCCGCCCCCTCTATTTCACGATCTCGCGGGTGGTCGGGCGGAGGAGTGGGCCGGAGCCGGCGTGCACGGTTGGGGCGAATTGCTTGCCCTGTTTCGCGATGACGTATAGGCTTCCGCAAATGCTTTGAAACTATAGGCTTAGGCGGCCTGTACGTTTCGGGAGAAGGACGGGGAGGACCGCCGACGATGGCCGAAGAGGCGCTTGTCGTCGAGGATCTGCACAAGAGCTTCGGCCCGCTCGAGGTGCTCAAGGGCGTCTCGCTGGTCGCGAACGAGCACGACGTGATCTCGATTCTGGGATCGAGCGGCTCGGGCAAGTCGACGCTGCTGCGCTGCATCAACCTTCTCGAGGTTCCGAACGCCGGCAAGGTCTACGTCAAGGGCGAGCTGATTCGCATGCGCGAGACCGGCAAGGGCGGCCTTCAGCCCGAGGACGTGAAGCAGGTGACGCGCATCCGCGCGAAGCTCGCCATGGTGTTTCAGCAGTTCAACCTGTGGTCCCATATGACGGTCCTGCAAAACGTCATCGAGGCGCCGGTCCATGTGCTCAAGCTCCCCAAGGCCGAGGCGATCGAGCGCGCCGAGGCGGTGCTCGACCGGGTCGGCATGCTCGACCGCAAGGATTACTACCCGGCGCATCTTTCGGGCGGTCAGCAGCAGCGCGCGGCGATCGCGCGCGCGCTTGCCATGGAGCCCGAGGTGATGCTGTTCGACGAGCCGACCTCGGCGCTCGACCCCGAGCTCGTCGGCGAGGTGCTCAAGGTCATCCGCAGTCTCGCCGAGGAAGGGCGCACCATGCTGGTGGTGACCCACGAGACCGGCTTCGCGCGCGAGGTGTCCAGCCAGGTCATGTTCCTGCACGCGGGCCGCGTCGAGGAGATCGGCGAGCCGGCGCAGGTTTTCGAAAACCCCGCCTCGGAACGGTTCCGGCAATTCCTCGCCGGGATGCTAAGCTGAGCGGGTCTGGGGGCGTGAAAAAACGTTATCGAATCATCGCAAGTTCGAAAGAAGGAGGCATGCTGTGAGGAAGTTCACGATTGCATTGTTCGCCGTCGCGGCGCTGGCCCTGGCGGCCGGCACGGCGACCGCCAAGGAGTGGAAGAAGATCCGCATCGGCGTCGAGGGCGCCTACCCGCCGTTCAGTTGGGTCGAGCCCGACGGGACGCTCAAGGGCTTCGACATCGAGATCGCCATGGCGCTCTGCAAGGAGATCGGCGCCGAGTGCACCCTCGTCCAGCAGGACTGGGACGGCATCATTCCGGCGCTGCTCGCGCGCAAGTACGACGCGATCATCGCCTCGATGTCGATCACCGAGGAGCGCAAGAAGAAGGTCGACTTCACCAAGAAGTACTACAACTCGCCGGCCAAGTTCGTGCGTCGCAAGGGCTCGGGCATCGAGATCACCAAGGCATCGATGAAGGGCAAGACCGTCGGCGTGCAGCGCGCGACGACCCATGACAGCTTCATCACCGCCGAGTTCGGCGACACGGTGAAGATCAAGCGCTACGCCACCCAGGACGAGGCCTATCTCGACGCCGTGGCGGGCCGGGTCGATCTGCTGCTTGCCGATTCGATCGCCATGAACGACGGGTTCCTTCAGACCGATCAGGGCAAGGACTTCGAGTTCGTCGGCCCCGACTACTCCGATCCCAAGTACTTCGGCGACGGCGCCGGGATCGCCATCCGCAAGCAGGACAAGGACCTCAAGGCCCTGTTCAACAAGGCGATCGACGCGATCCGCGCCAACGGCACCTACAAGCGGATCAACGACAAGTACTTCGACTTCGACATCTACGGCGGCTGAAGCGAAACCGTCGGGTGACGATGCGCCACCGCCCGGCCCGCGCGCCGGGCGGTGGTCGCGTGTCGCCATGATCCCGGGGACGGCCTCGACGTCGAAGGGTTCTCGTCATGCTTGATTTACACGGATACCTGCCCTTCATCCTCAAGGGCATGGTGCTGACCGTGACGGTGGCGGTCGGCTCGCTCGCGCTTTCGGTCGTGCTCGGCATGCTCGGCGCCGCGGGCAAGCTGTCCCACTCGCTGATCGCCAAGGCGATCGCGGGCGTCTACACGACGATCATCCGCGGCGTTCCCGATCTGGTGCTGATGCTGCTGATCTTTTTCGGCGGCCAGATCGCGGTCAACAACCTCGGCGACGCGATGGGCTGGGACTACATCGACATCGACCCCTTCACCGCCGGGGTCCTCACCATCGGCTTCATCTTCGGCGCCTACATGACCGAGACCTTCCGGGGCGCGATCCTCGCGGTGCCGCGCGGCGAGATCGAGGCCGGGCTCGCCTACGGCATGACCGAAACCCAGACGCTCCTGCGCATCACCCTGCCGCAAATGGTGCGCCACGCGCTGCCCGGCTTCGGCAACAACTGGCTGGTGCTCGCCAAAGCGACGGCGCTGGTCTCGGTGATCGGGCTGCACGACATGGTCTACAACGCGGGCCAGGCGGGCGGCACCACGCGTCAGCCGTTCACCTTCTATTTCGTCGTCGCCCTCCTCTATCTCGCGATCACCGCCTCGTCGGAGGTGCTTCTGCGCTGGGCCGCGCGGCGCGCGAGCGTCGGCGTGCGCAAGGCCTGATCCATGCTCGACCTCTCGATCATCGTCGACAACATCGACCTTTATCTCAAAGGGCTGTGGCTGACGGTCCAGCTCGTCACGCTCTCGCTCGCCGCCGGCATGGTCATCGCGATCCCGACCGCGCTTCTGCGGGTCTCCAAGAACCCGCTGATCTGGGGCCTGCCCTGGGCCTACATCTATTTCTTCCGCGGCACGCCGCTGCTGGTGCAGCTCTTCATGATCTACCACGGCTCGGGCCAGTTCCGCTCGACCTTCGAAAGCCTCGGAATCTGGTGGATCTTCAGCGAGGCCTACTGGTGCGCGCTGATCGCGTTCGCGCTCAACACCGGCGCCTATACGGCCGAGATCCTGCGCGGCGCGATCGAGCAGACGCCCTTCGGCGAGATCGAGGCGGCGCGCGCCTGCGGCATGTCGAAGGCGACGGTGTACCGGCGGATCATTCTTCCCAGCGCCTTCCGCCGCGCGCTGCCGGCCTACGGCAACGAGGTCATTTTCATGCTCCACGGCAGCGCGGTGGCGAGCATCATCACCCTCGACGATCTGCTCGGCGCCGGAAGGATCATCAACTCGCGCTATTACGCCCCCTTCGAGGCCTACACCACGGCGGGGCTGTTCTATCTTTCGCTGACCTTCATGATCGTCTGGCTGTTCCGCCGGTGGGAGCACCGCTGGTACGCGCATTTGCGGGCGCATGAATCCACCAGCGAAAAAGGCAACGGCGCGACCGCCGCGCTCGGCCGCCTGCTCATGCCCGGCGGGCGGTGATTTCCGGGTTTACGGTCAAGCGCCCTTGCGGCTCGCCATCCCGACCCGGCCGAGCCCCGGCAGGCGGAGCGCCGGCTGAGCGAAATCGACGCCGAAGTTGAGGCCCAGAACGTTGAACTCGACCCCTTCCTCGGCGGCCACCAGGACGCCCAGCAGGCCGAAGACCGAGACCTGCCAGCCGGTGCCGCTGGGGGCGCGCGCGAACACGGCGCCGAACGGCAGATAGTCCTTGCCGATCGCCGTCGACGGCAGATCGACGCCGAGCTCGGGCACGGCGCGGGCGACGAAGGCGGTGAAGGTGTTCGAGTTGGGCCCCGGCCAGATGGTGTAGCGGGCGGCGTAAGGGTAGGAATCAACCGCCTTCTCGATCCGGTCGATCACCGCCTCGACGCGATCGCCACGCAGATCGACCAGCAGATCGGGCCGGTTGCCGAACCACAGTCCGTCGGGCGCGCGATTGCTGCGGCTCACCGCCGACTGGCCGTGCAGCACCCGCCAGCCGATCACCTCGAAGACCGTGAAGGCCGGCGCGTCGCGGCGCTTGACCGCGATCCAGCTATGAACCCCGAAGGCGCCGCGCAGGCCGAAGGCGCGGGCGACGTAGACCTGAACCACGGGCTCGCGGACGAGCCGCGGGTCGGGCGCGATTCCGATCGAATAGCGCGGCGCCGTGCGCCAGTCGAGGTCCTGGCCGAGCACGCTCGCCACGCTGCCGGCCAGCGGCAACACGACGACCACCGCCACCGTGCCGGCCACGCGCCGCAGCCATCCCCCGCGTTTTCGCCTACCCGTCGTCATGCCCGCCTCTAATTGGGGGCTCGTTGGCCTTCATTCAACCATTGCGCGACGCGCCCCGCAAGCGGTGGCCGCCGAAGCTGCCCTGTACAAGCGGGCGAACGCCCCATAGACTGCGCCGCCGATGGCCGAGCGAACCGCCCTTCGCGGCTGGCTGGATGCCGCCGCCGTCTATGCCGACCGGCGCGTTCTCGCGGTCCTGTTCCTCGGCTTTTCGAGCGGACTGCCGCTCGCGCTCACCACCGGCACGCTCGCCATCTGGATGGCCCGCGAAGGCGTCGATAAGACGACCATCGGGCTGTTCGCGCTGGTCGGGCTTCCCTACACCCTCAAGTTTCTCTGGGCGCCGCTGATCGACCGTATCCCGGTGCCGCTGCTGACCCGCGCGCTGGGACGGCGGCGCGGCTGGCTGATCGCGACCCAGCTCGTGCTCATGGCCGCGATCGTCGCGCTCGGCGACGCCCGCCCGCTCGCCGACCCGACGATGGTGGCGGCTCTGGCGCTGGTGGTCGCCTTCTGCTCGGCGAGCCAGGACATCGTGGTCGACGCCTACCGGATCGACGTGCTCGCCGACCGCCAGCAAGGCGCGGGCGCGGCGATGATCCAGGCGGGCTATCGCCTCGGCATGCTGGCGAGCGGCGCGGGCGCCCTGTTCCTCGCCGATCTCGCGGGGAGTTGGTTCTGGGTCTACGCGACCATGGCGGCGCTGATCACGGTGGGGGTGATCGCCGTTCTCGCCTCGCCCGAGCCCGAGGGCGACGGCGCCGCCGACGACGCGGCGGTCCGCGCCCGCGCGGCCGAGATCGCGCGCGTGCGCCCGGGCCTGTCGCCCACGCTCGCCGCGCTCGCCGCCTGGCTCGAACGCGCGGTGGTCGCGCCCTTCGCCGACTTCACCCGGCGACGCGGCTGGCTGACGGTGTTGGCCTTCATCCTGCTCTACAAGTTCGGCGACGCCTTCGCCGGCGTGATGGCCAATCCGTTCTACGTCGAGATGGGCTTCACCAACACCGAGATCGCGAGCGTGAGCAAGCTGTTCGGCCTGGCCGCCACGCTCGCGGGCGTGTTCGCGGGCGGTGTGTTCGTGAGCCGCTACGGCACCATGCCGAGTCTGCTGGTCTGCGGCGTGTTGCAGATGCTGTCGAACCTCATGTTCGCGGTCCAGGCGATGGTCGGTCACAGCGTCCCCCTGCTCGCGCTCACCATCGCGATCGAAAACTTCACCGGCGGCATGGCGTCGGCCGCCTTCGTCGCCTATCTCTCGGGGCTTTGCCACGCCGCCTACACCGCCACCCAATACGCGCTGCTGACCTCTTTCATGGCCTTCGGGCGCACGGTGCTGTCGTCGTCGGGGGGCTGGTTCGCCGACCATCTCGACTGGGTGAGCTTCTTCCTGCTCTCGACCGTGGTCGCGCTGCCGGGCCTGGCGCTGCTTCTGTGGATGATGCGCCGAGGCGCGGGCGCGGTGGGCGAGGTCGGCGACATCCGGGACGGCTGACCGTCCAAGCGCGCGGCCCGCGTGGCGCTTGAACGCCCAACAAAGCGGACAAAAACACCGGAGACGGCCTCGGACCGCCTCCGGCGCGCCTCCCTGCCGTTCATTCCCCGCGAGGGCATGGTCCTCGCGGGGACGCGCGCGTCAGCCGGTCTTGATCGGGATCTTCCGAGTTGCGCGCTTCGCCTCGGGCTTCTTCGGGATCGTCACCGTGAGCACGCCGTTCTTGAAGGTCGCCGCGACCTTGTTCTCGTCAAGCCCCTCGGGCAGCGTGACCGACCGCTGGACGCGACCGAAGGCGCGTTCGAGGCGATGGTACTCCTTGGTTTTCTCCTCCCTTTCGGATTTCTTCTCGCCGCTGATCGTGAGCAGGTTGTCGGCGAGCGTGACCTCGAGGTCCTTCTCGTCGACCCCCGGCAGGTCGGCCGTCACCACGACCTCGGCGTCGGTCTCGGCGACATCGATGTCGGGACGCAGCGCGCCCCCCTCGCCGCCGCGCAGGAAGGGAACGTCGATCCCGCGCATGAAGTCGTCGAACAGGCGGTCGATCTCGCGATGCAGCGAATCGAAGGGATTGCCATTGCCCATGGGCGTCGGCGCGACGCGCCGGCCGGGCAGGTCGGGCATCAGTCCATGCGTAGCCATTGCCGATACTCCTCTTTTTTCGAGGCTCGTCCTATCGAGCCCCGCTCCTCTTTCGGGTCGTGTTCGCCGGGTATCGCGCGCCTGGAACCGTGCGCGAGGCGCACGTCCGGCATGATGCCAATATTATTTACCCCTCGCCCATTCCCGCGCATTGACGCAGGTTAACCATAAGAGGCAGATTGCGCCCTCGCGGCGGCGCGGTTCCGGCCTCGTTGAATCGGCGCCGAGACCGAAAACGCCTTAGCGAAGCGGAAAGGGTTGTCATGGCAAACAGGAAAGGCGAGGCCGCGCGGACGGCGGGGCCTCCGAACCATTCGCGTGAGGCCGAACCGCGATGCCCGAGCGCCCGGTCCAGCCGCGCATGCGGCGCGCGCCGTTGATCGTCGTTCCGCGATGACGCCGCGTTCGCCGCTGCCGACCCCGCGCCCCGATTGGGCGCTGTTCCTCGATTTCGACGGCACCTTGGTCGAGATCGCGCCGGCGCCCTGCGCGGTGGCGCCCGCGCCCCGACTGCGGCCCATGCTAGCGGCGCTCGCGGCGCGGCTCGATGGCGCGGTGGCGCTGGTCAGCGGCCGCCCGCTCGCCGAGCTCGACCGGCTGCTCGCGCCGCTCGTCCTTCCCGCCGCCGGGCTTCACGGGCTCGAGCGCCGGCGCGCCGACGGCGCGATTCTGCGCGCCGAGGCGCCCGAGGACGCGCTCGCCGCCGCGCGCGCGCGGCTCGCCGATTTCGCCGCGCGGACTCCCGGCGTCCTTCTCGAGGACAAGGGGCTGACGCTCGCGCTCCACTACCGAAACGCACCCGCGCGCGAGGCCGATTGCCGGCGCGCCGCCCGCGACGCCCTCGCCGCCGCCGGCGGCGCGCTCCATCTGCTCGAGGGCAAGATGGTGGTCGAGCTGCGCCCCGAGGGCGGCGACAAGGGCGCGGCGATCGCCGCCTTCCTCGCCGAGCCGCCGTTCGCGGGTCGCACGCCCGTGTTCGCCGGCGACGACCGAACCGACGAGGACGGCTTCGCGGTCGTCGCCGCGCGGGGCGGCATCTCCTTGCGGGTCGGCGACGGGCGGGACAGCGTCGCGCAATACCGGATCGCCTCGGTCGAGGCGCTGCTCGACTGGCTCGCCGTCCTCGCCGCCGAACCTCCCCTTCCCACCGCGGAGACCGCCAATGGTTGACAGCCTCGATCTCGGCGTCATCGGCAATTGCAGCTTCGGCGCGCTGATCGACCGCGAAGCGCGAATCGCCTGGGCCTGCATGCCGCGCTTCGACGGCGAGCCGGTGTTCTGCCAGCTTCTCAACGACGGCCACGCGATCGAGCGCGACACCCCCGGCGTCTACCAGATCGAGCTCGCCGGCATGACCCATTCCGAGCAGAGCTACGTCAAGAACACGGCGGTGCTGGTCACGCGGCTGTACGACGCGAACGGCGGCGCGATCGAGATCACCGACTTCGCCCCGCGCTTCGTTCAGTTCGGACGCCAGTTCCGCCCGACCATGATCGTGCGCATCGTGCGACCGATCGCGGGCGCGCCGCGCATCCGGGTGATCCTGCGCCCGGCCCACGGTTACGGCGCGCACGGCCCCGAGATCACCCACGGCAGCAACCATATCCGCTACGTCGCGCCGCCGGTCACGCTCCGGCTCACGACCGACGCGCCGCTCGCCTATCTGCTGGGCGAGATCGAATTCGGCCTCGACGAGGCGATCACCCTGGTCCTCGGTCCCGACGAATCACTCGTCCGCCCGGTCGCCGAGATGGGCCGCGACTTCCGCGAGAAGACCATCGACTACTGGCGCGGCTGGTCGCGCACGCTGGCGCTGCCCTTCGAATGGCAGGACGCGGTGATCCGCGCGGCGATCACGCTCAAGCTGTGCAGCTTCGAGGAAACCGGCGCGATCATCGCCGCCATGACCACCTCGATCCCCGAGGCCCCCAATACCGGGCGCAACTGGGACTACCGCTATTGCTGGCTGCGCGACGCCTTCTTCGTGGTCCGCGCGCTCAACCGCCTGGGCGCGGTGATCACCATGGAGCACTATC